>JAERSJ010000092.1 GCA_016845825.1 Methanobacteriota archaeon | reverse complement strand
ATAACACACCATAGTAACATCATTACACCTACCGTAGAAAGTTGGGGGACAAATATGAATATCATGCGCGACCCCCCTAAATCAATTACTACTCGGAAAATAAATAAAGTGGGCGATATGAACGATATTAGAGATATTATTGACAACTCTGGAGACAGACTGAACGAATCTATTCAAGTTTATGCGAGAGGTGTGAATCCTTTCGTTAGTGTATCGTATAATAATTATAGTAACAATAGCGGTGCATCTGGCACGACTATTGTGGGGGGGCAAACCCAATCCAAGTTACCCTATAGAACAATGAAAGATGGGGTTTTTCGCCCGCCTATACGCACGCAAGAAGATCTTCTCCCGTTGTCACGTTTGCCAAGATCAAACACATCAATCCCATCTGTCACAACAAAGCCAATCTTTACAAAACGAATAGTGAGTCAAAAACCCGCCAAAAACATGAGACAGGTTAAGACCACCATTACTACTTCTAACATTAGTACTCCTGCGAAGTATGTGATTGAACAATCTCCCGATGTGACATACGACATCATCAATAACATTCAAAACAAAATAAATATCAGTGCGACAGCTGGCGCCAGTACACAAGGTGCGTTTGCACAGGAAAACACGTCTACTCCTACGAAAGAAATTTTTATCCCTATTAGACCAACTGCAATAGCGAATGTGGGTAATTCTAATATATATAAACACAACAATCATAAATACACGGGTAAGTATATTCAACCTTTGTTGGCAAAAAACGCAACAACCGCTATGTCTAGTAACCGATATATGAACGCGAGCACTAAATCCACCGAAAAATATACCCAACCTGTATTAAATAAGCATGTCGTGGCTAATAAAAATTCGAAAATGCAAGTTGTACCCACTAACGCGAATGATATAAACAAATCTATACGCGAACAGTATATCCATGTAAATCCATCTATTCCGCAAAGTGGAAACACTAAAAATAAATACATACACAATAATAAACGAAATATTAGAGAGGGATTCCACGTGGATGCACAATCCAACAGAAGTGGCACCAACCAAACGTTTGTTCGTCCCGCGAATACTATCCAACAACAAAGGAATCGACCGTTAGTACAATACACGGCGATGCGACCATCCACCCAAACAGCACCAATTAAAAGCAGAGTAAATTTGCGACCTACATTGGTCAAAGAAACATTCGATAGTCGTCCTACGATGCCACAACGAAACATAACGGAATACGCCGCGGAACAATACTCACACTCTGTACCCAGTAAACACAGCATGGCAAAGATCGTTTCGAAAACGCGACAAAATAGGCACGGGTGACGTTTGACGATTTATACACATAATCATTTTTATTTTTCTATGTAAAAATAAATAAATGCTTCGTTATATATATTCATCCGATTTTGGGTTTTTGCCTTTAAAATTTCTACTCAAAGGTAGAAATTTTTACAAAGAAAGAGCTAAATGGAAAGAAATAAATTGCTGAACGAAAGTTAGTAAAATCATACCAGTGGAATCATGGTATAATTTTCATGTTTTTAACCTTTTCTAAACGCCGAATCCACATACACAACAACCGTTTGCGTAGGTGTTTGAGACGACGCTTGCTTAAGGTTTCGATACCAGGTATGCAGCCGGCCGAACTAATTAGTTCGCGCGTGCTGATATTAACCCCCTTATCAGTTGAGTAGTATAGCGTGTACACGTCGTAATCACGAAGGCTCAGTCTATACCTCAGTATTTCTATTTCATTCTCCAGTTTAGCCCGCAATACCTGTGTTTCTCGTTTTATCGCGAGAGCTACCCCCTCTTGTGTTCGTTTCAGAACAATTTTACGTCCGTCTTCTTTCACGTCATGTTTGTTAAATCGCACCGATTTGCCGGGAAAAATTTTTGCCTTGGTTATTTTGTACATGATAGTGATCATACTTAGTTACAATTTTCACCTGATGAAATATTAAAAAACAATTTTAATTATATATGTTTAAAATAAATGTTATTTTTTATAAAACGTATATGGAATAATTATGGTTTCGAATTAATTTTAGTAGTTTCTTTGGTTACAATAATCATACTCGCTTTATACAACAAAATACGAGGAATCAAGGGTGCATTTTCAAACGACAGATACGATACATACCATGATATAATCGACAGTCTCGATGCGAAAAAGCCGCGCTCACATCCGTTCGCGTCTTACCACGAATATAACAGACACCGCCCTAAAACAATGAGCAAGGGGGAATTTGAATGTAAAAGGGTTTTAGAAAACCTATTTGGCCGCCCGTTTACAAACCAGCGCCCCGACTTTCTTCGAAACCCCGTCACGGGGGGGCATTTCAACATGGAATTGGATTGCTATAACGAAGACATGAGGTTGGCCGTTGAATACAACGGCATTCAACATTACAAGTTTGTTCCGTATTTCCATCGGAATAAAGACCATTTTTTGAATCAAAAGTACAGAGACGACATGAAACGCCGAATGTGCCGCGACAACAGAATAACATTGATAGAGGTCCCTTATTCTGTTAAAATAGAAGACATTGAGCAATTTTTGATAAAACAATGTAAAAAAACAGGTTATATATGAACCACTATCCCGTATTATTATTTTCATAGAAAATAATAAACTTTCATCAATAATGCATGTGGAATTCAAACGGGTTTGGTCGCTTTTTCTGTATTTTTATGGGCGCGTGACGTCTTAGCGAATGGTCGTTGAAATCCCCCATAACAGTTGTCCATATCGTTAATTTTTTATTGCATTCTTCCATACCCAAATTGTCGCGAACATCGGTTACTATAATTTCAATGGTTTGGTCTGTCATGTTCCGGATTATATCATCTCCTGATTCAGGAGTTGCGACGTGTTTACCGTATATAGAGCCTATATTTTGAGGTCTGTATGATTCGTACACCCCTGTCATTACATTAATGATATTTTTATCTGTCACAACTATAGGACGATTGTCCGGGTCTACCCCAGCCAGCAAATCCGTTATTTTATTGGAAATATTTTTTATATTTTTCTCGCTGAAATAATTTTTTAAATAGTTATTGTCATTCTGCATACCTATGTACGATGCGTGGTACGCCTCTGATATTTGCGTTCCGTATTCCATTTTATTTATAATATCTCAATATTATAAATTTAAATCTCTTTTATTTTTTGTCAATAGCGCGCAGAGCAATTAAGCGGTTTTCCGTACACCGGTACGCCGGAGCACGGACTCATTTCATACATGTCTGTAGTACCGTCTGCTTTTTTAACTTTTTTGAGTCTGAAAATGTCTCCTAAGCTGTTGAACACGAAAATGTATCCGTTTAAATAAAATGCACCCGTCGCGGACGAATCACTCTCTGAGATATTTGAAAAGTAATCGTTGGCGAAAAAACGTTTGTAATTTTCGTCGTCGAAACAATCGCTATAATTATCGCCACTGTAGCTATTATTATGTACATCATGTTCTTCCCGAGTATCCGCAACTTTTTCGCAAAACTCTCCAATCATCTCATCACCTCTATATAACGAGGGTACACATACATATTCCGTTTTTATTTTATCAAGCGGTGCGAAGCTTTTTGTCAGGGTTTTTTTATAAGTGCTGTCAAGTTGTCTAGGATAATTTTTGTTTATTGGGTAACGTTTTAATCCAGTTTGTCGGGTTATATCCCACAATATATCCTCTGATGCTCCGTCCGTTACCATTTTGCACTTTGGATCGTTGCATTTCCCTTTTTTATTGTCAAATTTGCAGTTTTTGCTGCTTATTTTCCACGCGCACCCCGCTTTCATACACTTCTCTTTATCTTTTTGTAGCTTGTCACAATCAAGACTGCAGTTCTCCCGGTTCCACACACACTGGTCTTTATGGTCTTTATCTTGACATGTACCTTTATCTAAACCAGCACACATATCGGTCGCAAAAACACCGTCTGGAGCGCCGCAGCCATCACCGCACCCATTTATGTTCCCTATGCAAGCAGTGTCAATCAACTGGCACCATTTTTTGCGACTCTCTTGCACCTTCATATCAGCCTCATCCTTCTTTGTGTTATCATAATAACTAGTACACCCTTCTTCCTTGGAAGAAGGATCAAGACCAAAGGGGGATTTATCTACTCTCGCTTCGCACGCCCACCCGGGGAACAACTTATTGGGAGTCTTAAATTTAACGCCGTTGAAAAACCAGTTCGAAAAAACGTTTTTTTGTTCCATTTTTCTGTAATTAACGCCGGATTTTTCTCTCGGGTCAAAGTTAGTTTTGAATGTTATGTCAAACAAAGTGAGTATTGGTTTTTTTGGGGATAAATCATATTTGCATAGTCGACCCGCATAAAAGAAATTTATAGAAGTTTCCGTCTCGTCGTCGATGAATAACGAGAAATTGTGAAAACTTCTTTTAGTATAGTATTTTTTGTCCCGGGTATACATGTCATTGCGATACTGGACCATAACAGGGTCCGTATCATCACTAATAATAGTGTTTTTATCGAGTAGTTTGAACAACAATTTGGTTGAATCAACCATGACCTCAAATACGCTAACCGTTCCAAATTCAATATTATCGCCGTCCGCCGGCGTGCTGAAGTTGAAATAATATATTTTGTCGCCAGTTTTGTTTACAAAAAATTCCGAATATTTATTCATTAGAACAATATCCCACGGCCCGTCCACTATCATTAATTGGGGGTGCTCGTTATTTGATTGTAGATCAAATTTAAAACACATAAACAATGAAAATATAATATACACATAATTTTCTTTTACAAAAAAGCATTTATTGTCCTCATGCACTATAGTTTTGAGTATTTTTGAGTTGCCTAAATTATAACGTACTTGTTCGTCTGTTTCTGGATTATATTTAACGAATGTACATGGCGAAGCTGCCTCAACCACGCATTCTTCTTTATCCTTAGGGTCCATAAATCCGAGAAGCCCCGTGGCCGCGTTGAAAACCATTATTATGTCTTGATAACGCATCTCAATCCGCAGCTTATCCCCCTTGGTCACGGCCTTATCATCCCCTTTAACTGACATCGTTGTGTCGCAAGCCGCAACGTGCTGACACGTTGTATCTATCATGTATGTATTATTTTTTGCTTTGAACATTATAACGTCGCGGGGCAGTTTGAAAAATTCGTTCATAATGCCGGGGTGGCCTGTGTAGGGTAATGTACTGTACGGATGGAAACCACATTGATAAATGTCGCGAATAGGAGTTATTTCAACCCATTTCTCGCCATCGTACTTAAAATTGCATCCAGATGCCATCACATATATCACGCCGTTTGCGACAGATGCAGAAATATAATCCCCTGTAAATAAATTCCGAGGTAAATATGGCAGTGTATGTATAATACCGTCGGTAGATTCGCAAGTTTTATTAGCGGCATTGTTATCGTTACTAGAAGTACCTATTTTACATTTACAGACATTGTATAAACATTGTTGGGACAACTCGTCGCAGGTGGAATCAGTGTAACAAAAGTTCTCAAAATGGTAAAAAAATACAACATACACAAACGCGCATAAAAATGCAAATATTGAAATAATGAGCATTTTTTTAGTTATATTTTTTTTATCTTTTTTCACGGCAAAAAATCCCGAAATCATAATAAAACAAAATATAACAATTGCGGGGATAATAATTTGGGTTTGTAATAATTTGTTTCGCTCTGCTGATGATTTATATGTAGGAATCGACGCAGAACTCGCGTGTACTTTTTGTTGTGATTGGTTATCTATATCGACACACTTAAATTCATTGTTGTCTTTGTCGTAATCACAAATTGTACCAGATCCACATTCAGGTGCGCAATTACTATACAAATTAATATTTTTACTGCCACCAATAGATGTCGTTGTTGTTACTCTTACGTTTTCAAATGACACATTTGAATTTTTCCCAGATGTACCAAAGATTCCAGCGATGGAAACATTAGCGCATGAACTTCTATTTTGTATTTGTTTGTTTTTAAGCGCGTCCCCTGCTGCACATTTGGCGTATACACACCAAGGATCATTTACGTTAACAACATCTTTATTATTGTTCATTTTGTAAGCTATGTTTCTTGCTGATTGCGAATGATCGCTGTATGATGGTTCGCAGGCACATCTTTTGTTTTTTGTCTGCGTGCCACCCACTGGCATAATATTTTTAG
>JAERSJ010000091.1 GCA_016845825.1 Methanobacteriota archaeon | reverse complement strand
TATACTTTTTTGAATATAATAATAAATCCTGGATTGTAGAGGAATTAATCTCCTTTCCCAACCAAGACTCATCAAATGGTTCTGCTGCGATTCCGGTGATAATTGAACTAATATTGTAAATTTGAAGTTTCTCTAATAATTTTTCTTGAGATAATTGCCAAATTGGATTGAAGCACCATAAATTCAATTTATTGCAAATTTTTTGTATTCTCGATGATTGATATGTTGATGCTAATGCTCCTGTAACAATTCCTTGAATTGAATAATCTTTTTTTGCCTTATCGATTAAAGTAAATAAATCATCTAATTCATCGTCTTGAATCCCTTCTGTTTCCTGAATGACTTGTGGAATGCCTAGAGATTCCGCTTGCAATTTTGTCCATGTAATTGCTGGAGTGTGGAACATCCAGCTGTCTTGGTTAGAGGACTTAATTGTTAGCAAACATGATATTTCGTGATCTTCGGAAGCTAAATGCATTGCAAGATAGGAATCCTTGCCACCTGAGAATAATATTCCTAATTTCATCGACGTTTCCGCTTAGCTATCAAATATACTTCACTGGATTGTTTACGAGATGCTTCCGGAGACAAGGTCCTCACAGAACCAAATTCATCTATTACGGCTTTTCTGTATTCTTGGAAATCTGCACCTTCAAAAACCTTAACAACAAATGCTGAAGCTTTCCTTTCAGCTGCAATCTCTAAGGCTAATGAAGATAATTCAACCGAACGTGCTTGATCTACCGAATAATTTCCTGATAAATTAGGGCTCATATCTGATATCACTACATCGGCCTTGGGCATTAATCTCTGTAATTGCTCCCTTGTCTCTGATTCACGTAAGTCTCCCTGAATAAAAAGAGCGCCAGTCAACGGTAATATATGTTGTAAATCCACTCCAACAAGTTTTCCCTCTTCTCCTATAAATTCTAATGCAACCTGTGACCAACCACCGGGTGCAGCTCCTAAATCTAAAACTTTATCTCCATTCTTAAAAATCTTACTTCTTTTTTGTATATCTTTCAATTTATAAGTTGATCTTGCCCTATAACCCTCACGACGGGCTTTGCGTTGAAAAGCATCACTCCGGCCCTGTCGGCCTTGCCCTGGCATTTATTTTCCGCCAGCCTTTTTGTAAGCCCATTCTGCAGCTTGACAAATGTTTCTATCTGCACCAGTAGTTGTTCTGTTCTTAATAATTGGTAAGTGAGGCTTGACCAAAGTAGGCTTGTTTGACCCAATATAGCCTAAAGCTTTGACAACCTCAGTATGGACATACCAATCGTCATTTTTCAGTACTTTCGCTAATTTAGGAACTGCATGAAAAACAACCATTGCGTCTTTACTACCTATTCTTCCGACTGCCTTAGCTGCCGCTTTACGCAATTCAGAAGATTTGCTTTCTATTCCTTTAATTAATCCTGGAACTGCGCCCTTAACTGAATGAGGATCTGCTAATCCCAACATTCCTAAACAATCTGCAGCTCTTTCCTTCAATTTTTCACCTGAATTGAAAGCCAAAACTACCTCTGGAGCCAAAGCTACTGATGGCTTTGGATATTTTTTAGCAAACTCTGTTAGAAGCACGATTGAATGGTAAACTACTCTCCAATCATCATCTCGAAGTGCTTGTTTCAAAGCCGGAAGTGCTGCTTTAGGAATCGTATTCATAATCTTTGATAAAGATTCCTGAGTTTGGTATCTCACGTCTTTATCATCATCACTAAGCATTTCAAATAAATCTGCTATAGTATCACTGTTTTTTGCCTTGGATTTTAATGAAAAAGTTGTCCAAATATCTATTACTCTTGAACGAACTGACGGATAAGGACTATCCAAAGCTGATTGCATTCCTTCAAAAATTTCTTTTGCTCTCTTAGGACTTGCCTTTCTCAGTTCCATCAACCCTTCTATCAAGGCTATTTGTGGAGATTCCATTTGATCTGGTAGAACTCGAAGAAATGAATCTATAATTGGGTCGAGCCATTTTTCTTCAGTCTGTGCTTGAATAACTAGAGCCTTGATTGCAGCGGTTCTTTGAATCTCACTACCTGCTGACATTTCGGTAAGGTTTTTTTCTATTTTATTATCTTGAGAACCTCCGCCAGCGCCATCTGCCCACTGGCCTACTGAATCCTTCAAATTCTGTAATCTGTCTCTGAAACCCACGCTTAGCTTACGGGGATGATAGTAATAAACCTCACCTCAGTGTAGTACTATGCCTAAGCTGGCCGAGAAATTTATTAGTGATAATGGCGCAAACGTTTACGATAAAGTAAAAATTACAAATAAAGACCAAACTTTCGAAGGAATTATTATGCCGAGAAATAATTTTTCTGGAGAACATATTATTGTTATAAAGCTCGATAATGGATATAACATTGGAGTTTCTACCGAAGATGCTGAAATGAGTGTTATTGAAAAGGCAAAAGAAAAACCAAAAATAGAAATTAAAAACAAAAAAAATAAAAATCTAAAAGATATCACCATATTAGGAACTGGTGGAACTATTGCCTCATTTGTAGATTACAAAACTGGTGCCGTAAGTCCAGCGATTACTGCTGAACAACTTGTAAATTCTGTCAGTTCGTTAAAAGAAATCGCTAATATTGAAGCTGAGCCTCTACTATCTTTAGCTTCTGAGGACATGGAGCCAAGGCATTGGGAACAAATGGCTGTCAAAGTAGAAGAAATACATTCAAAGAAAGACCATGGAATTATAGTAGGTCATGGGACTGATACTATGGGATACTCTGCTGCAGCTCTTTCATTTCAACTACCAGAATTATCTAATCCGGTTATCTTCACAGGATCACAAAGAAGCCCAGACAGGCCTTCGAGTGACGCACATCTAAATTTGGAGGGGGCTGCGAAAGCTGCTATGACTGATTTAGGAGAAGTATCCATAGCCATGCATGAAACTACAGACGACTTAGGCGTAGCTATCTGGAGGGGAACTAGAACTAGGAAAAACCATTCATCAAAAAGAAATGCTTTCACCTCACTGAACGATGACCCTATAGGAATTGTAAATGAAAATATTGAATGGAAAGGAAAATACAAACCTATTTGTGATAAAACTACTATAAAACCTGGATTTGACGACAATATAGCTATGGTTTGGGCACATCCTGGCTTTAAAGCTGAGGATTGGGAAAACACAATTTCTTCAAAAAAAGGAGTCGTGATTGCTGGTACTGGACTTGGACACATAAATTCAAACTTGCTAGATTCAATAGGTAAAACAGCGAAGGATATTCCTGTTGCAATGTCCACGCAATGTTTGGCAGGAACTACCAATCTTAATGTTTACAGAAATGGAAGAGAATTAATAGAAAAAGGTGTTGTGGAAACTCACGATACATTACCTGAGACTTCACTTGTAAAAATGATGTGGCTGACAAAACATGAGCCAAATAAAGTCGGTGAGTTAATGGGCATAAACCTTGTTGGTGAACTGTCGAATTCAAGAAAATTAATTTGAGAAAAGCTCTTTAGACTACTGCTCAATTGTGTTAATATGATTCATTCACAATTTGAAAAATTAGCTGATTTGCTAATCAACCATTCTTGCACATTAGGCAAAGGTGAAAAAGTATTGATTGAAGCTTTTGATATCCCTCAAGAAATGGTAATCGCTACCATTAGAGCTGCACGTAAAGTTGGAGGAATCCCCTTTGTTACTTGGAAAAATAACTTGATTCTAAAAGAACTAATCTCTGACACTACACAAGAACATATGGGATTAATGGGTGATGTAGAAAAATTTAGAATGAAGGAGATGGATGCATATATTGGACTTAGAGGAAGTCTCAATATTTCTGAAATGTCTGATATTGAATCCGGAAAAATGGCCATTTATCAATCTGAACTTCTGCAAAAAGTTCATTTCAAAGAGCGTGTTGCAAACACAAAATGGGTTGTTTTACGATGGCCGACACCATCTATGGCACAACAAGCTAATATGTCTACAGAAGCTTTTGAAAAATTCTACTTCGACGTCTGTTGCTTAGATTACAAGAGGATGGATGAGGCAATGAAGCCATTAGAAAAGTTGATGACTGAAGCTGATAAAGTTCATATTAAAGGACCAGGAACAGATCTGAAATTTTCAATTAAAGACATTCCAGCAATAAGATGTGCCGGCGAACGTAATATTCCCGATGGCGAATGCTTTACAGCTCCAGTAAAAGATTCTGTAGAAGGACACATCCAATTTAATGCCGAAACATTGTATCATGGAACCGTTTTCAATGATATAAGATTAGAATTTGAAAAAGGTAAGGTTGTTAAAGCAACTGGAAGTGATGAGGAAAAACTAAACTCAATACTTGATACAGACGAAGGTGGTAGATTCATTGGAGAATTTGCAATTGCCTTTAACCCATACATAACTGAGCCAATGAGAGATATTTTGTTTGATGAAAAAATAGCTGGTAGTTTCCATTTCACTCCAGGAAACGCCTATGACATTGCGGATAACGGAAATAGATCGGATATACACTGGGACATGGTACTAATCCAACGTCCAGATTACGGTGGCGGTGAAATCTGGTTTGATGATGTTTTAATTAGAAAAGATGGGATGTTTGTTATTCCTGAACTAAAAGGATTGAATCCCGAAAATTTAGTATAATGGCGAATGAAAAGAAAATAAATGCAATTGCCGACGCGGAGCAAGCGGGGCTATACTATTCTAGTAATACAGAAGAAGGTTTTACTCGTAAAATAGAAAAAGATGAAACACACACATTTCTAGATTCCAATGGAAAAGAGATTAAGGGTAAAAGAGATCTTAAAAGAATTGAGGAAATGAGAATACCTCCTGCATGGACTGAAGTTTGGATTTGCGCGGAGAAAAATGGACATCTACAAGCTACTGGAATAGATGCAAAGGAGAGAACTCAGTACATTTATCACCCAATTTGGACTCAATTAAGAAGTGAAGCTAAATTTGAAAAAATGTCTATTTTTGGAAGAACTTTACCTAAAATTAGAGAGAGATATTTTGAGGATTTGGCCTCTGAAGGTAATGAAAAGCAACACGATTTGCCATATGAAAGAGTGATGGCGTTGATCGTTAGGTTACTCGATACTACATTTATTCGAATTGGAAATGAAACTTCAAGAGATGATAAAGAAAAAGCTACCTATGGGCTATCAACAATGCAAGATGAACACATAGACTTTGAACCCACTGAAATTACGGAGGAACATGACAAGTGGTATGATTCACAAGTCGGTGGAAAATTTACATTTGTAGGAAAAAGTAACAAAAAACATGAGATTGAAATTAACGATGAAGAAATACCTGATTTACCTGCATTAGTAATGATGTGTAAAGATGCAAAAAAGGGGAAAGGAGATGATTTATTTTTATTCTTTGATGAAGAAGGAAATCCTCAAGATGTAAAGGCATATCACGTTAACGAATATATTCAAGAGGCATCAGGTGAAAAATTTACAGCTAAAGATTTCAGAACTTGGGGCGGAACTAAATTAGCTGCAGAAGAAATTACTCAATTCAAGAAAAAAGATGATAAAAAACAAAGGAAGAAGAACATTACAAAGATGGTTAAAGGCGTTGCAAAAAGATTGGGAAATACTCCTGCAGTATGCAGAGGATCTTACATTCACCCGCGATTTATCAACGACTACCTAAAGGGCTCATTCTTTAGATTGTGGAAAGAAACATTAGGTGACCAAATGTATCCTCTAAGTGAAAGCGAGAGTCACGTTATTAGATACTTAGAAAATAGTTAAGTTTAAACACCCTCTATCATTAGATAAATATTGCGCTAAGTGATTTAGATGCAAATGATAAAAAAGTTTATGAATATCTAAAATTGTATGATTTCGTTGAAAATCCTTGGTCAACAAAAAAAGCTGCAAAGGCCTTGAAAATGAAGGAAGATGACGTATATGAATCTCTATCTAATTTGGCTGAATATATGAGAAATAATATTCATATTCATTACAAAGACGGTTCTATTCGAATTGGTGCTAATTAATCACTATGTGTAAAAAGCTGCCAATCTCCTTTCCCATCTAAATATCCAAGCCTAACTCCACAATCTATCCAACCATGTGCATAATTAACGGCTGCAAAAGCATCATCTCCTCTACCTTCGCTCAAGAAAAACTTAGCATCTGAATGATATGCATTGACCATTCCTAAAATATCTTCAGC
>JAERSJ010000090.1 GCA_016845825.1 Methanobacteriota archaeon | reverse complement strand
TCTTTCTAGGTTAGAAGATCCCTATATATTTATAGATGCTGATGCTTTTATTATGAAGGATTTAAATACGGCGATAGAGATTTCTGAGTCTAAACCATTTATTTGTGTAAATCACCAAACAATTCCCGGTCACACTTCTCATTATAATTTTAAATTTTTAAATACAGGTTTTACTATCGTAAGTAAACCGACTTTTATCAATTTCGAAAAAATTATTAATACGCCAATTAAATATAAATGCCCCGGAACGGATCAAATGCTTGTATTTAATTACTGTAAACATATTAATTATGACTATACACACCCACAAATTCATTTTGGTTATAATAGTTGTGCCGCTTTTAAAAAAATAAATAATTCTACAATAGTATCAGACGGCATAATAGAAAAGCATGAAATATATGTTTTGCATTATTGGTATCATTATAAACCGTGGATAAAGTGTAAATGTTGTGTAAGAGGGCAAGATGAATGTGTGATATATAACGGTTGGTTACATAATCTTGATAATTTTTATTTAACATATTCCAAAGCCACTATCAGTTAAACATCACAGTATTAATTTGGCACGTAAACATATTAAATATATATTCACGGGCAACATTGGAATGGCCAACAACCGTTGGTTTGTTGGCATTGTGCGCCATCGGGGCACGTTTGACCATCCATACACTGTATTTCGCAATGCCGCGGACACCCGCCGAGCGGCGGTGGCGGTGGAAGTGGAGTCGGAGTAACTGTTTTAGAACGCCCAGATATAATACAAATAATTTTTATTTGTATTATGAATTATTCGTTTATTATCTATCTACGGGTTTTTGCAAGTCCGCTCATTTATTTAATTAAATGAGATAAATTTTTAGTTTAACATTTAGGCAACCGTCTGTCGGTGTAATCGCGGGGGTCGCAAACCTGGGCGAAGATGACCATGAGGACCGTAAGATCCACTTAGGACTGTAGAAACCCCGGCCAATACACCTGCAACTACAGCTCCGATAGCAAGATTGAAAGAATAGCCATAATACGTACCAGATTCCTGGATTTTGGCTGCATATAGTGATATACACGCGATCATCAGGATCAAGCCCACCACGTAAGAAACCATCCCTATCATGCGACAGGATTTATTTCCTTCCACAAATTCGCAACCAAATTCGCAACCAAGTGCCACGAACAGAAAGCAAACTGCTGCGATACCCAAGCCCTGACACGCTTTCAAGGAGCCATTAGGGGGTAATGTGTGACAATAATCAATTCCATCGTCGTCATTTTCGATGTTGTGACAAATTTTGAATAGGCCCGAAGTTAATGACTCTGATGTCTCTGATGTTGATTCTGCATATACCGTCCAATTAGGAGTAGCAACGGCAACTATTACCAGAACAATTGTCAACAGAAGAAGTGATTTTGTAATGATTTGATGCATTTTTATGTATGACAATAATTTATTTTTTTAACAAATATTAAATTAACGTTTCTGCGTATGCGATTTCCGTGTGAAAAATTTTTGATACTTTGGTTGGGTCATTTTACTTTGTTGAAGTTTGGGTGCTTTACGGGTAGGAGACTTCCGTTTCTGCGTATGCGATTTCCGTTTTTTTCCGAACACAATTTCTCTTGTCATGTCTAGATCCAAACAATAAGAATCGTAATTCACGTATTGGTTATCATAGCAGTCTTGAAATGGGTTTTGAGAACATAATTTGTTTGACCTATATATACTTTCATTGTAACTCATTGCTTTAAGCAAATACCTCATATTTTGAATATGACCATGTCCTGCATGAAAAATAACATTATCAAATCGTCCATTTCGTTTTATCTTACGAAACATACGAAGAAATGCGTACACATCCATCCTGAACCGAAACACTTCAAACATTAATGGCATAATATAGTCCTTGTTATCTTTGGGCCTCTTGCCCCACTGCTCATCCTCCTGCGCCTCCTCCGCTGCGGCATATTGTAACCGTGTGTTTATAACTCGTTTAAGTTGGGATCGTATTATATCTTTCCAATTTGGTATACTACACCTATCACCTTCTTTCATGACATATTCATCCATGAATATAATTTTTTCGAGATCATCTACTGTCTTAATTTGTTTGGCTACTTCAGGGTAAAATTTTTTCATCAACTTAAAAGTTGGGGGGTATGAAGCATACTGAACTTGTGATAACCACTTATTTTTCGTGTGTGCAGTTGATGGATCAGTCCAATGGAATCGAGCATTCTTAAACGGGCATTTATGATTTAGAAAATAAGTATAACAATCTTTAAATTTTAATCTCATCTTATCAAGCCATATATTGGCATACGAATCTTGTGCAAATATTCGGCGCTCCTCTTCACTCTGGAGGGGATATGGTTTATTAAAAGTGACCTCTCCTGTCATTTTATTGTAGTAGATCATGACGTCATGGTCTTTCTTTGCATACCATTGCTTTTCCTCCATCGCGTTGTGGGCAAACGAATCGCGATTACCGGGCCACATTGTGTCATTCTCTTCTTCCAACATTATATCTATAGATTTAGGTCTTGATGAAAGTTCGTTTTTCTGTAAGAACTCCGAGTACGCCGAAATATAATCAGTAGTGCCACATGTTTGGCTACCATGAATTTCTCCTATCAAGTAAACTCGTTTTGGAGCATATAAACAATCGTCATGACAATCTAAACGTGCAAATGAACTAATACCGTGTAATTTAACACAACGCCCAGATTTTGGGTTGCATTTTTTAGAATTGGTCTTTTTACCAAGGATTTTCTTCCCAATTTGACCAGTTCTTTTCACACAGCGCCCAGATTTTGGGTTGCATATTTTAGAAGAAGGACATGATTTACCAATGCATTTGTTAGAATTGGTCTTTTTACCAAGGATTTTCTTTATTTTACTTTGTAGTATTTTTTTACCAATTTGGCCAGTTCTTTTCACACAGCGCCCAGATTTTGGGTTGCATATTTTAGAAGAAGGACAAACCTTTCTGTCGCATTTATTATTTTTCTGAAGTATTTTTTTACCGATCGCTCCGGATATTTTAACGCAGCGCCCAGATTTTGGATTACATATTTTGGCAACGGAACATATTTTATTATCACATTTGCTCATTTATATTTATACACGCATATTTTTTTTTATAGTATTCATGTATTGAAGAATTTTAAGAACAACCAGATCCTTCAAAATTCAAAAGTCGATCCATATTTATTTTTATATCATTCAAACCTGTGCCAATAAATGCCCGCTTACCGCACATTATAGAAGCCGATACCCCAACTGTGGGTTCTGATTCACCCTTCAAGGCTGCTTTTATGAAATTGTCCATCGTTTCTTCGAACGAAGCACGACCAAAGGGCCCGCAATCATCCTTTTTCATTGTATAACGAGTAATGGAAGACACACTGCCGCCAAACGTCATACGGTCTACTAATAGTAATGCGTGGCATGGGTTAATACCACCCATAATACTTAAAAATTCATTAATCAGAAATGACCGCGTTGCTTCGATCCCCAATACTTCGTATATATCCCAAACATTGTTAGATATAGTCTGCGTTACGTCAACATCCGGTAATGCCAGTAGCGTTTTGTAATTTATGTACTGCTTTGATATATTTCTAGAATTAATACCGTTTGTTTCAACGATCCATTTTTTATTTTTTTCAATATAAAAAATTTCATTGATACCGAAAATACCGCAAATATGGATTTGTTCCAGCGCCGGTTGAACGCATTCTTCCAGATGTATCTGGATAGCGTTTTCTGAATTTACAAACGAAACTCTTTCTGGTAATTTTATACTACTTGTGTCTACAAAAACATCAAGCTGGTCTATACCGCAGGGTGAATATATGCAAAAAATTTCATCGAAAAATTCACGGTAAATAGCGTTTATAATATCTTCTAAATTTATTTTAAACTCAAAGATTTTTTGTATATTTAATTTAATCGAAATACAATGTTTATACTCTAGAGGTCGGTCGTCGTGGGTCATTAAAAAGCTTTCATACCATGGTTCTGGGGTTTTGTCTAGTATTACATTAGCATCTACTATTAAATCCAGCAAAGAAATACCAACGAGATTGCTCCCGACTAGTTTACGTATATCTTCGATTGTGTTGTTTTTTTTATTGAAATGAATTTCGTGATTTACTATACGAGGCTTTTTTGTTGCGTTGATGAGTTCTTGAAAACGCGGCACTCCTGTTGTCATTGTTTTTTCAGATTGTCCTGCTTTGTGAAAAGTATTCAGCGTGGCTTGCGTCTGCTTTTCTCCGATACTCTGGGCGCATATAACCCCAACACTTTCACCAGGTTGGATGAAACTGTTACTAAAATATTGTTTTATTTGTTGTTTTAAGTCAGGGATAATAGACGGGTAAACATATTGGTTAATTAACTGTTCGCGGAATCGATCTTTATGAATATTAACTAACGAATTCCCGGTATCTCGAGGTATGTTCTTATTTAGTTTGATGAAATCAAGAATGTCTTCTATTTCTGCACTTGTGAGTAATCGTTTCATTTGATTT
>JAERSJ010000089.1 GCA_016845825.1 Methanobacteriota archaeon | reverse complement strand
GCTACTGCGTGAGCAACAACGGGTTCAGCGGCTACTGGTTGAGCAACAACGGGTTCAGCTGCTACTGGTTGAGCAACAACGGGTTCGGCTGCTACTGGCTGAGAAACTGCAGTGTCAGTTTCAGGAAGATCTACAGGAATCCGAGGACCAAATAATCCAAACCATTTTTTACGTGTCTTAACTTCAGGAGAAACCTCTTGAACTGGAGCCACAGAAGTAGTCTCCACTACCTGAGCTGGCTCTGCAACACCCGCTGGCACCTGAACCTCTGGTTCCTGAATTTGAGGTGAAGGCTCCAACTCTGTTGCAGCAGATTGCTGTGTATTATCAAACTCATCTAATTCTTGATACTGAGTGTCATCATAATCATCTTCATAGTCATCATCATAATCTTCATCATTATATGAATAATTACGGTAGATATATCCTACAGATAAAAGACCAAAAACTAAAACTCCTGCAAAAACTAATGTATTTGAAGACTCATCTTCAGCAGCCTCTAAAGTCTTAACTTTAAATGAATATGATTCTGATATGCGCTGACTATTTTCGTTCATCATCCAAACTTGAAGATTATAACTTTCTATGTCTGATGTTACAGGAATAGAAGTTCTCATTGTTATTTCAACGGACTGCTGACTTGGGAGTAATGTCTTAAATGAACCATAAGCAATTTGCTTACCGTCTTTGTCAAAGAAAGTTACCCAATCTTTTGCTAATTGATCATTAGCAGATAAGCCAGATACCTCGAAATAAATTCTCTTAGCCTCATTTATATCTAAATTAGTAATATCGAAAGTATGTGAAGAAGAACTACCTACAGGTGAGGATAATTGAAGATTTGAATCTCTAAGATTAATCAAACCACTTTGACTGAATTCTATAGAAATAGTTGTAGATTCTTTATTTCCATTTCCTGCAGACGTCGCTTCAATCTCAACTAGAGTACTTGTTCCAAAATAAGTATCTCTTGGAGTTAACTTAACTGTAATCTCAGCTTCTTGGTCAGGATTTAAGGAAGAAACAAAACTTGGAGTAAAAGAATAAACAAAAGCTTCATCTTGTGATGAACCTGCAATATTGTAATTGTTTTCAGTATTGCCTCTATTGGTCACTAACACCTTTAGCTCTAAAGGCTCTCTATCCTTAATTATAAACGAATCTCCATCAAAATTATCATTACCTATTTCAACTACCTCTATTGTAAAATCCCAGTCAGGCTCAGCTTCTTCGGCGGTTGTAGTTAATGTTTTTGAGTCTTTTATCGATGAATCTGAAGCTGCAGTAACGGTTACTGTCGTTGATAACTCTTGACCATCTGAAACCGAATCTTGAGGAGAAACAGTGACTTTGATGGTCTTACTTCCTCCTGCATCCAAATTAAAATCTGTAAAGTCTATTGAAATATCCCAATCATTGTCATACTCTGTTGTTACAATAAAATCGTCATCTCCAGAACCGGTATTTCTAACAGACAATGTGTATATCGCATTATTCCCTAGTACCACTTTTTTAGAAATACTAGATACGGCATCCAATTCAACATCTGGTTTAGGGGTAATGAATATACTTAAAATAGAATTTTTAACCCAATTATCACTACTTAATGAGTCTGTTACTTTAACATTAACATCGTAATCGTTGTCTCCTGCAGGCAAGCTATTACCTTCATAAGACCATAAAAATTGAACTTCAATATGATTACTTTTTTCAGAAACTGAATCTACTGAGGACTCCCAAAGAGATTCATCTTTCGGCCCCATTGATAATTCATAGCTGTCTTTGCTGTTGGATAAAATGTCATCCACACCAAATGCAGAATATACTTTAACGTAGACAGTTACTTCAGATTGGCCTTCATTTACAAACGGTTCACCGCCATTTCGTATCTGAACATAGCTTATGGACAAATCCACTCCAGTGTTCCTAGATGAAGAACCATATTCCATGAGAATTGTAGTATTTGCAGGCGGGGTAGGTGGCGGAGTACCTGCCTGGGCAGTCCAACTTGCCTCCACCAGCAAAGTTATCGGTGAAGTATCAAGATTAGTTAAATCAAAATCTGAAGAACCTGTGATCTCAATAGTATCTCCGGCTGCAACATCTTCTGAAAATTCAAAAGCATCTAAATTATTTCCATCCTGCACGATAGTATACCTTAGGTTAACTGTAGCATCCCTATTAGATGAAACCCAAGCATTTCCAGACCAATCGCCTGAAATATTAGAATCAATGTCTAACGAACCTGTACTCCATCTACCAATTTCCCTGAAAACGCCCTGCTGATCTTGCTCATTAGAGGCTATCACTACGGATTCAACATTCGAACCCGACGGGGAGTCAATTGACAAGGTACCTTCAGGCTCTCCAGAAATATACAAAGGAACCGAGGCAAAAGTTTCTGCTTCAGCGCTACTAGCTAAAAATAATAGTAAAAATGCACATGTCAGAAACAATCCTATTTTCTTCATTTTTGTTACACTAATCTTTGATGCCGTAGTTCCAAATCTTATCGCCTATATAATGTAATGACTTTATGGCCTTACCTTTCTCAGACGTAAGCATCTCTTTTGCGTCCATCAATGCTATACCAATTGCTAATGGTTTATGATGGTTTTCCTCCCTTATCCAAACGTGCTGACCTTTGACAACTTCTGAGCTTACATCATTAATCCCTGCTGACATAGTATTAGCTCCGTTACAAACATAAGGAACTGCACCCATATCAACCTGAACCCAGCCTCTTTTTACTGAATTCATAAGTAAACCTCTCACTGCTAAATGTACCAAATTGTTATCAATAAGTGCGATAATGTTACCTTTCGAAATTAAGACATCAAAATTATCGGTTTTAGCAATTTCAAATTTGCCTGCTGAGATAGGCATCTCGAGATTATGAGTTGATAATATACCTTTTTTGATAGAACGTGCTTCTTTCTTGTTAATCGGCCTGCGCTTTTTTACAATTAGTTCAGATACCACTAGTCTCAATAGAGAGCATTTTATGTAGGTCTTCCCATGCAAAATTGTGAAAGTCAGCGTTATAGGTACGGGATATGTTGGATTAGTGACAGGTGCTACACTAGCTGATTTAGGAAATCAAGTAGTATGTTTAGACATTCTAGAAGAAAAAATAGACCTTCTAAACAGCGGAAAGTCTCCAATATTCGAACCTGGACTTGAAGAACTTATACAAAAGGGAATTAAGTCTAAGAATCTAATTGGATCTATTGAAATTGAACAACATGTAAGAAATTCTGATATTACATTCATATGTGTTGGTACACCTTCAGATAAGGACGGAAACATTGATTTAAGTTACATTAAATCGGCATCATCAACAATAGGAAGAGCTCTCAGAGATAAAAGTGGGGAACATACTGTAGTAGTAAAATCAACTGTAGTACCATTGACCACTGAAGATGTAGTAATGCCAAATATATTAAAGAAAAGTGGCTGGAAACGGGAAAAATTAGGGATAGGAATGAACCCTGAATTTTTAAGAGAAGGGAGTGCAATACATGATGCTCAAAATCCTGATAGAATTGTAATTGGATATGCAGACGAAATTGCTAAAAAAACTTTAAACGACCTATATGAGCCCTACAAATGCACTAAACTAGAGTGCATTCCTAGAACTGCAGAATTGATAAAATACGCTTCTAATTCTTTCCTAGCTGCAAAGATTTCTTTTGTAAACGAAATTGCAAACATGTCTAACATATGGGGAATTGACTTTCAAGAAGTCGCCGAAGGAATGGGATTAGATAGTCGAATTTCAGCTGAGTTCCTCAGAGCCGGAGCTGGGTTCGGAGGATCATGTTTCCCAAAAGATGTCAAAGCTCTGGCTGCAGCTGCAAAAAGCTCAAACGTAGAGTCTCTCATGCTTAAAGCTACTTTAGAAGTTAATGACATACAACCAAAAATAATAGTTAAAATGGCTGAAGAAAGGCTAGGAATAATCAAAGGAAAGAAAATTTCAATCCTGGGTCTTGCTTTCAAACCAGATACAGACGATGTAAGGGAAAGTCGAAGTGAAATTGTTATAAAAGAATTGATTGAAAAAGGAGCTGAAGTGACAGCTCACGACCCTGAAGGGATGACTAATTTCAAAAAAATTATAGACATACCAATGATGCCAACGCCCGAATTGGCTACTGAAAAAGCAGATTGTGTAATTATAATGACAGAGTGGAACCTCTACAAGAACTTGAATTTGCGATCCTTAATAGAACGAATGAACGGTAATGTTTTAATCGATGGAAGAAGAACTTTGAATGCAAAAGAAGCTGAAAAAGCGGGTTTTGACTACAAAACCATAGGATTAGGCTAAACAAATTATTTTATAACCCCTTCAGGTGAAGCATCACCCCGATACGGTCCGAGAACTGCTTTCGGGAAATTATGGTAAAAAATGAGTAAAGGAACGGCTGCACAGGGTAAACGCCAAAAACAGACCCACTTGATCTGTAGAAAATGTGGCCGCCATGCTTATCATATGCGTAAAAAGAGATGTGCCTATTGTGGATTTGGAGCAAGTGCTAAAAATCGTAAATATAAATGGGCAAAAACTCACTAATCAAATTTTAATGAAAAGGCTAAATCCCCCCTTTCACATGTTCAATTATAATTAAATGTGCGGTATTCTTGGAATTTTAGCTAATAAAGGTCCAATCAGCAATTTGTTGTACGATGGTCTATTAGTTTTACAGCATCGCGGCCAAGACGCTGCAGGTATTGTTGTATCTGACGAAAATAAATTACACTTAAGAAAAGATAATGGATTAGTTAATGATGTTTTTCAAAAGGAGCACATCCATAATTTAAGAGGAAGGGCTGGAATTGCACACGTAAGGTATCCAACCGCTGGTACGGCCTCTGCCGCCGAAGCTCAACCACTTTATGTTAATCATCCTTATGGAATTTCACTAGCTCATAACGGAAATTTGACTAATGCTGAAGCCCTAACTAAAGAACTTTACAAAGAAAATTTAAGGCACATCAATACTAACTCAGATTCTGAAATTCTACTAAATATTCTGGCAAATGAACTTGAAAATAACCGAAAAGAGACCGAAGCACCTAATCTAAAGCCTGATGATTTGTTCAAAGCTATAACTGGATTACACAAAAGATGTTCTGGTGGATATGCAGTAGTAGGAATGATTGCTGGATATGGGCTATTTGCATTTCGCGATCCAAACGGAATTCGGCCTTTAGTCTTCGGAAAAAATAATACTGGCGATGATTATTCCTGGGGTATTTCCTCTGAAAGCGTTGCTCTGAACTCACTTGGGTTTGACACCGTGAGTGATTTGGCGCCTGGAGAAGCTATGTTCATTGATAACGAAGGGAATATGTTCAGAGAGCAATGTAGTGAAAATACTAAATTATCTCCATGCATTTTTGAATATGTATATTTCGCCAGACCTGATTCAGTTATTGACGGAGTTTCAGTACACCAAGCTAGACTTAACATGGGTACAAAATTAGCTCAGAAAATTTTGAAAGAATGGCCTGACCACGATATTGATGTCGTAATACCGGTGCCAGATAGTGGAAGAATTTCTGCAATTCAAGTAGCAAAAGAATTAGATATTGATTACCGAGAAGGTTTAGTTAAAAATCGATACATTGGTAGAACATTTATCATGCCTGGCCAGTCATTAAGAAGAGATTCTGTCAGAAAGAAATTGAATACCGTTGAACACGAGTTTATAGGTAAGAAAGTACTCTTAGTTGATGATTCAATAGTTAGAGGAAACACATCAAGAAAAATAGTTGAAATGGCAAGACTCTCCGGAGCAAAGAAGGTTTACTTTGCATCTGCTGCACCTCCTGTACGATTTCCAAATGTTTATGGAATTGATATGGCTGCATCAAGCGAATTCATAGCTAATAAAAATACAACCGAGGAAATCGCAGATAATATGGGTGCGGACAAATTATTTTATCAAGATTTAGAAGATTTGGTAGAAAGTGTGAAGTTTGAAGCTACTGGACCCCAAGAATTTGACACTTCATGTTTTAATGGATTTTATGTGACTGAAAATGTTTCATCTGAATATTTAGAGAAAATTGAAAAAATAAGAAGTGATTCTTCAAAGAACCATGCAGGTGCTAATGAGGAACCTATTGGAATACATAATCAAGGCTAATTCCAAAGAAAAAAAGTTTCATTCCCAAATCTTAAGGCTTGAATTGTTTCACCTTCCCAATTAGATGGAGAAACTGCTTCAACTGTTTGGTGTGTGTAAGGATCAAGAAGTAAAAATTGATCATTCCTAGAACTAATTATCTGTACTTCTACAGGCTTCTCCAAAATATTCGGAGTTCTAAGTGTATCTATCTCTACCATTTTTTTTGTGTAAGGAGCTTCCATCAATCTTAATTTAGCTTTTCTACGATCTAACCTAGTAACTTTGTAAACTTTTTCTTGTATTAGTAAATAATCGCCCACTAGAAAACTAGGTAACCGTACTCCAAAGGTATGTCTAAGAAGATCTCTGCCATCTTTACGACCAACTAAGGTATTAGTTTCATTCACATGCCCTCCAAATTGAATCATTAATTCTCTAGCTAAAGAACGTGCTCGTTCTGTAGAAGATAATTGAAAATCAAAACCTCCCTTAGCAGGTCCATTCTCAGTAGAAAAAAATTCTGAGGGTGATGAATCTATGTCTTTGAAAACTTTTTCGACTGCCGCATCCAAAACTGATTTTTGTTTAGTTCTTATTTGTAATATGGCCTCATAATATCCTCCCGCATGGCGAGAACAAGTCTGACATACTTGATATTTTATTTCGACTACTCCCTCTAAATTTGATTCTAAACTTAAGCCTCCATAGTTTGCACTAGTTTTTGCTTTAACTCTAAATTTAGCGGGATCTAATTGTTCCAATGACAGTGTAGTTTTTTGCTGTGACAAATTCTCTTTCCAAATAATCGAACTTTCAAAAAAATGGCTTACTGCAGATTCAAGATCATCAAATTCAAGCCAAGTTCCAGGTATCTTTAGAGAATAACATGACTTACAATCAACCATTCTAAGTACATCTGGAAGACGCGAAATAACTACCGTTTCGCGTACACATTTATGGCAAATTTGGGATATAAGTGGAGGTTCGGCCCCGCACTTTAGACAAATATCCATCAATCATCTAAAGGAGGGGGATTTTGTTTTTTATGCTTCGAAAGTTTTTTGTTTAAGGTTACTTAATCAAATACATGAAATCATTTAAACCAAATGAAAGAATTAAGAATAATGCATATGTTGGTAGTGTGGAAAAATACAATGAAATATATGATTATTCAATTAAAGACCCTGAAGGTTTCTGGGCTGAACAAGCTGAAAGGATTACTTGGTTTAAAAAATGGAATAAGGTTTGGAATTGGGACTTTAACAAGGCCGATATTAGCTGGTATGAAGATGCCGAACTAAATGCGTGTTACAATTGTGTCGATAGGCATGTTGATAATGGGTATGGTAATGAAACTGCCCTAATTTGGGAAGGAAACGATTCTTCGGAAAGTAAAAAGCTATCTTACAATGACCTTTTGGCGGAAATACAGCTTGCTGCAAACTCTTTGAAAAGTTTGGGAGTAGAGAAAGGTGATCGTGTTTGTATTTACATGCAAATGATACCTGAATTAACAATTGCATTGTTAGCTTGTGCAAGAATAGGGGCAGTTCATTCGGTTGTATTTGGTGCTTTTTCTCCGGACAGTTTAGAATCTAGAATTAACGATTCCGAATGCAAAGTCCTCGTCACTCAGGATACTGGAGTTAGAGGAACTAAGAAAGATATACCAATGAAAGCAAATGCAGACAAAGCTGTCAAAAATACACCATCAATTGAAAAGATTCTAGTTGTCAAAAGAACCGGAAGCCCTATTGAAATGGAACCAAGTAGAGATGTTTGGTGGCATGAAGCCATAGCTTCAGCAGACAGTACTTGTGAGCCTGAAATAATGAATGCTGAAGACCCATTATTCATTTTGTATACTAGTGGCTCAACAGGAAAGCCAAAAGGTGTAATGCATACTACTGGTGGATACATGGTATACACTTCAACTACTTACCACTACATTTTTGATTATAAACCCGGAGAAATTTATTGGTGTACTGCAGATATCGGATGGATTACTGGACATTCATACATTGTTTACGGCCCTATGGCAAATCGTGCAGTAACTGTGATGTTCGAAGGCGTACCTAACTATCCAGACTATGGTAGATTTTGGGAAATTGTTGAAAAGCATAAAGTAAATATTTTTTACACTGCACCAACCGCACTGCGTGCTCTAATGAAAGAGGGCGATGATTGGCCTAAAAGATATAACCTTGAAAGTTTAAGACTACTGGGAACGGTAGGAGAGCCAATAAAAGAACCTGAATGGATGTGGTACCATTCAATTATCGGAAATGAAAAGTGTCCAATAGTAGATACTTGGTGGCAGACTGAAACTGGAGGAATAATGATTACTCCACTGCCTGGAGTTACTGAAACAAAACCGGGATCCGCAACCAGGCCTTTCTTTGGAGTTTTACCTGAATTAGTAGATAACGGTGGAAATGTTTTGGAAGGAAATAATGTTGAAGGAAATTTGGTAATGCAAAGACCTTGGCCAAGTATAATGAGAACTGTTTATGGCGATCATAAGAGATTTTTTGATACTTATTTTTCACGATTTCCGGGTAAATACTTTTCAGGTGATGGATGTAAAAGAGATGAAAATGGATATTATTGGATAACTGGAAGAGTTGACGATGTCATTATTGTATCTGGACATAATTTAGGTACTGCGGAAATTGAAGGCTCGATAGGAGGACATCCTGATGTTGCAGAAGCTGCCGTAGTAGGATATCCACATGACATTAAGGGAAATTCAATCTATGCTTTTGTAACACTGAGAACTGGAAGAAATATTACCGAAAATACCAGAACTGAAATTGCTAAAATCGTAAGAACTGATATTGGACCCCATGCCACTCCTGAAAAAATACAGTTTACAGAGGGGCTACCAAAAACACGTTCTGGAAAAATTATGCGAAGAATCCTACGAAATATTGCATCCGATAATATCGATGACTTAGGGGACATCTCTACGTTAGCTGATCCTAGTGTTGTTGAATCGCTCGTAAATAATCGAATTTAATCACTGGGTTTAACCATTTTTTCAGGATTTAATATCTCAATTAACTCTTCTTCAGATAAATCAGTTAAGTCGAGTGATGTTTCCAACACCGTTTGACCCGACTTATGTGCCTCTTTTGCTATTTTTGCTGCTTTTTCGTAACCTATTACCGGAGCTAAGGTAGTAGCTAACATCAAACCCGACATCAATAATTCAGGTCCTTTATCTGTGGCTTTTAGTCCATCAATACATTTAGATGCGAAAACTTCAACCGAATTAGATAAAAGAGAAACTGCTTGTAGAAGATTATGAGCTGCAAAAGGCAACATTGTGTTTAACTCAAAATAACCTCCTTGTCCGCTCTGGACTAAGGCAGTATCACAAGCTATCACTTGCGATGAAGCTTGTATTATTGCTTCAGGAATTACAGGGTTAACTTTTCCAGGCATTATTGAAGAGCCAGGTTGAACTGCTGGCAATGATAATTCAGAAATACCTGAACGAGGGCCTGAACCCATTAAGCGAATATCGTTAGCTATTTTTTGTAAACTCACTGCTAAACCGCGCAATACTCCGCTAGTTGTCAACGCACCATCTAAGCTAGACTGTGCCAAGAAATGATTGTCCGTTTCATAAACATCTATTCCTGATAATTTCGAAATATGCTGACAAGCTAATTCTGAAAATTTAGCCTTTGTATTTACTCCTGTACCTACGGCAGTTCCTCCCAATGCAAGTAAGGACAGTTCATCTTTAGCAAGTAAGAGGCGATCAAGTGAACGTTCAATTAATCCTGCATACCCCACAAACTCTTGTCCAAGCCTTATCGGTGTAGCATCCATTAAATGGGTTCGACCTGTCTTGATTATTGACATGAATTCCTCTGATTTTTGAGAAAGGCTCGTTTGAAGATTTAAAAGCGCAGGACACAGATTTTCTTCTATTTCAAGTAGAGCTGATAGATGAAGTGCTGAAGGAATTACATCATTTGATGATTGACCTTGGTTTACGTGATCATTAGGATGTATCTTTAGTCCACTCTCTTCAGAGGAAATGGTTGCTATTACCTCGTTAGCATTCATATTTGTTGATGTTCCGGAACCTGTCTGGAAAACATCAACCGGAAAATGTTCATCAAAATTTCCATCTGCCACGCTAATCGAAGCTGAAATTATTACATCTTTCATCTCGTCATCAATTATCCCTAATTCTGCGTTTGCTGCTGCAGCTCCGGCTTTAATATATCCTAGTGCTCGAATAAAAGAGCGAGACATAGGAATCCCACTAATTGGAAAATTAAGGACCGCTCTCTGTGTACTTGCTCCCCATAATGCAGATTTTGGGACTTCCATCTCACCCATCGTATCCGACTCTGTTCGAGTATAAGGATCTGAAGGTAAACTTCCTGTTAATGAAAGATTATTAGCACTTTTTTTGATTGATTTCTTGCTTATAGATGAACGCATCTTTTGTTTTCTGCTTTCTGGACACTCGTACATACCATATTTAGGAAATCGAACATGCCCCTCATTCAAATTTTCCATATGAACTTTCAGCATAGAGTTGATTGAAAGGTCATTGTAACACTCTTCAACATAATTTTGAAGGCTTTCTCTTACTTCTTTAGTCACTCTTATAGATGTATATTCTATTTTAGGCATATTATCGTTATATAGCTTTATGTATTAAAAAGTATGCATTTTGCATAAATATGCATTTTGCATACGTTAAATGCAGTAGCAATTAGCCTATTTAATAAAATTTTATCCCTTTTTTAGATTAAACTGGAGCGTAAGGAGGCGGGTTGTGCGGATCCCAACAAGTTACGTACCTTTCATCTAAATCATCTAAACGTTTCATCAATGGATTTGAAATATCGAAATCAAAAACTGCAAAATTCTCTACAATTCTATCCTGATTAACTGATTTCGGAAGAACAACCATCCCTTTTTGTATCGCCCAGCGTATCAAAACTTGAGCAGGTGTCTTGCCTAATTCGTCTGAAATGGCCATTAAACGAGGCTCATCCATGCGTTTTGCATGAACTAAAGGGCTGTAAGCCTCAATTATTATGTTTTTTGAATTACAATATTCTAATAATTCCTTTTGATAATGGTAAGGATGAAATTCTACTTGATTAATTGCTGGTAGAACATCGTATTTTTCCTCTAGTTCTTTTAAGTTTTCAATAGTGAAGTTACTTACGCCTATAGACCTACAAAGCCCTCTTTTTTGCAATTCAATAAATGCTTTCCAAGAATCATTTCTTAGATCTTTAAGCGGCCAATGTATAAGGTAAAGATCAATATATCCACAGTCTAATCTTGCTAAACTCTTTTCGCAAGCTTCTAGTGCAGTATCATAACCTTGGTCTTTATTCCACAATTTTGTTGTTATAAACAAATTTTCACGTGGAACGTCCGCTGCATTTATTGCTCTACCTACGTCAGATTCATTATCATAAGCTCTTGCCGTATCGATGTGTCTGTAACCAGCTTTAATTGAATCAAAAACTGCATTGTAGGTTGAATCTCCTGGCTCTGATTTCCAAGTACCTAAACCCACAACTGGAATATTATGCCCATCATTCATAGTCATGTACAATTGATCTGTCATAATACTCCAAGGAACTGGCTAAATTAATTATTTGTATATATCTACAAAATTATCATGTAAATGGCCATTAGAAGCAAGCCATTCAAATGAGTCTAAAGTATATGGTTCACCCTTATAATTTGTAATCTTTCCACCTGCTTCTTCTAATATCGCTATTCCTCCTGCCATATCCCAGGATTTTGCACCTGTGACAATATATCCCTCTAATCTGCCTGCTGCAATATATGCCATGGTTAACGCAGCCATCCCTAGTTTCCTTGTGGACTGAATTTCTTTTTCCAGAGCTACAAATTTACGGCCCATTTTCTGATAGTATTCGCCATCTCTGTTGTAAGGTAAACTCGAAGCTACAATCGCTTGTTTCATATTTTCAACTTTTGAAACATGTAAACGTTTAGGTTCTCCTTTGTTATACAAATCATTCAAAAAAGCCCCATTTCCTTTAGAAGCGTAAAATAACTCTTTACGTATCGGGTCTGCAATTACGCCAATTAAGACTTCATTTCCTTTACATAAGCCTATTGAAGGTCCAAACAACGGAAACGAATGAGAAAAATTAATAGTTCCATCCAAAGGGTCTACTATCCATACTTTCTCTCCTGGAAAACTAGTTCCTTCTTCTGCAATTATTCCATATTCAGGCGTTTCTTCTTGTAATATCTTAGTTATTGCTTCTTCACACTTAAAATCAACTTCTGTCACGACATCAATATCTGATTTGAAATCTAATTCTTTGAAATTTCCATAGCTTTCGGCAATTATTTCAGAAGCTCGTATCGCTGCTTTAATTGCTACGTCTAAATCATTTACTTGCAAAGAAATTCAACTACTCCTTCAAACAGAGCTCTACCGTCGCCCGGACCATCTGGTTTCTTACCTGAAGAAGTCCAATCTGTATGCTGCCATCCGTGGAATACACGTTCAGGATGAGGCATCATTCCCAAAACATTTCCTCTAGAGTTTGTAATGCCTGCAATGTCATTAGGTGCGCCATTTGGATTCCATGGGTAACCTGAGTCAAGTGATCCTTCAGAATTACAATATCTAAAAGCTACTTGATTGTTATTTTCTATTTCATCTAGCATATCTTTGTCCAATATCAATTTTCCCTCAGCATGAGCATTTGGAATTGCTAAAACTTGATTTGTTTCATAGTTATCTAAGAAAAAACTCTTGTTTGATGAATTTACTTTTAAATTAACATGTCTTGCTTCAAATCTATTAGAATCGTTGGTATGAAGAACTGCATTTGGAACTTTCGTAGTTCCTGAATCTGAACCCGGTAACGCTCCCAATTCTACTAAAATTTGAAAACCATTGCAAATTCCCAGAACTGGTTTTCCTGAACTAATAAAATCGTCAATTTGAGACTTTAATCCTGATTTCATTCTAGACGCAAAAATTGCTCCAGCTCTAACATAGTCTCCTGAACTAAAACCACCGGGGAAGTATAGCGCATCATAATCACTTAAATTACGACAATTAGAGGGCTCAACTTCCCCTACCAATTGCTTAAGATGAACTTTCTCAACATCACATCCCAGTGAGGAAAAAGCCTGAGCCGATTCATCTTCACAATTAGTTCCTTCAATACGGATAACGCCTACTCGCGAGTCCTGTGGATTTGACATTGTTTACCATTAGAAATGGGATTAAAACTATGACCTATGAAATCTTATAAATTTTCGTTCTAAAAAATTATTCATAAACCCAAGATAAACTGTCTTGAGTCCAGTCATTAAGACCTTCTGGAAACCACAAGCCAAGCTCAAATTGTGCTGTTTCGGCAGCGTCTGAACCGTGAATCATATTGAATCCAATATCCATTCCAAAATCACCTCTAATTGTACCTGGGCCAGCATCTCTACCGTTTGTAGGCCCTATTAGATTTCGTGAAACGCTTATTGCATCAGTTCCTGACCAAGCCATGCAAATTACTGGGCCACTTGTAATAAATTTGATCAAACCTGAGAAAAAGGGTTTGTCTGAATGTACATCATAATGCTTCTTTGCTATTTCGTCTGAAGGTATAGTTTGCTTTAATCCAACTAATTGTAAACCTTTTTGTTCGAATCTACGAATAATTTCTCCAACTAAACCACGTTGGACACCATCTGGTTTAACCATTACGTAGGTTGTTTCTTTACTCATTGCTCTCTCTTCTTTCTTGCTACATCAGTCCAGCGAGTACGTGCTGGAACTCTTCCCAATTCAATATAATTCTTTTTAGCTTTAGAATTAATAAAGTATAGAACCTGGCCAGTTTTCTTTACATACATCATACCAGTTCCTGGTGGAATTGGTTTTCCTGTAAATGAACATTTTTTAGTTTCAACCATTTCTATCTCCTATCTAATGCTTTAGCTTCTCTGGAGGAGTCCATCAATAATAATTGATCTCCAATATCTACGGGACCTAATACATTACGCCTAATGATACGACCACGGTCATCGCCATCAAGTACTCTAACTTTGACAGAGGTAGCTTCGCCTCTCATTCCGGTACGCCCGAGTACTTCAACGACTTGTGCAGGAATTCCGTCCATTGTTATTACTTCTTAGCTGCTTGAATAGCCTTAACGACTTCTTCTAAAGCGCCTTTTTTCTTTCCAATTTCGGTTATTGCAATAGCTGCAGTAGTTACTTTCAAACCTGCGGCTTTACCAAGTTCATCTCTGGATGGGACGTATGTGTAAGGAATTTGTTTCTCCTCACAAAGCATTGGTAAGTGTGCAAGAATTTCAGGAGGTTCAACGTCAAGAGCCGTTATGACCAATTTAGCTTGACCTCTTTCAATAATCTTAGTGACTTCATTAGAACCTTTTCTAACTTTACCACCATCTCTTGCAGTTTCAGCTGCAAGGTACGCTTTCTCTGATAGCTCGGAAGGAGCTTCGTATGTTACAAATAACGGGTTTGCCATTTTTTT
>JAERSJ010000088.1 GCA_016845825.1 Methanobacteriota archaeon | reverse complement strand
GGCGAACTCCGATACTTGTTCAGTTATTGCCCCGTCAATGCAACCTTGTTCTTCAAAAAATTCTAAGTCATTATTCCAAATGTAACCATTTTCACTTGCCCAATCTGCTCCGGTGGACAAAACTGAATCAAGATCTTTGTCTGATAATCGTATTTTACCCTTCGACCCAAGACCTGCAGGAACTTCAGAGTATAACTTATCAATGAGATCTTTCTGTTTGTCTAAAATATCATTGACTTGAAGGTTGGATTTGATTAATCTAACGCCACAATTGATATCAAAACCAACACCTCCTGGAGATATTACACCTGTATCTTGTTTTGAACTTTCAGTTCCAAAAGCTGCAACTCCACCTATAGGAAAACCATATCCCCAATGTATGTCGGGCATTGCAAGACTTGAATCAACGATTCCTGGAAGTGTAGCTACGTCTGCCACTTGCTTAATTGCAGAAGACATACCCGGGTGACTCAGCAAATTTTCGGATGAATAAATTTTGCCTGGCACATTCATTTTACCTGATTTAGGTAACTCGAAACTGTAATCGTTTATCTTTTTGAGTTTATCCCTCATGCGCTTTCCTCAAGAGGCTCATATTTTGAAGGACAGCCCATCTGCACTTCTTCAGCTCTTAAAACAAGCACACCATTTTGCATTTCCAAAATTCCCGTAAAAGTTGCTCCCTTATCTTCAGCAAAAGTGTCTGGTAACACAAGAGAGGAAATATTAACTTTTAAAGAAAAATTTCCATCGACTAATTCACAATCATTCGTTTTTAAGTTTGTTATCGTCCCGTGGACTTGTAAACTAGAACCAACCGAATGCTTCCCTGATATCGCTTCTTCAACTGATACATACATAGATTGTTCTGTTACTGAAAGGGAGACTACAACACCAGTTACAATCAACAAAGAGAATGCCAGAAGGGCCTTAGACCAAGACGACCACGGGGCGTTAGTTCTTCTTTGATTATCCATATTTTCACTACTTATCTCTTAATTTAGTGAATTTGCTTGAGATATATAATACGTATGCACCAATGGCAGTCCAGAATACGGTCATGCCTCCCCATAGATAGAACAAGTCATCTGCAGGAGGTTTATTGATGTCAATTTTTAGATTAAAATCGCTAGTTGAATTATCTTCATTAGTTATTGTTATATTCAAAACTAAATTTAGCTTTTCTTCATTAAAGGTCGAACCTGAAAAACTAATTGAATCTGTAACCAAATCGTTATCATACTCATGTACTTTACTAATTCCATTATAAAATTCAAAGGTAATAGTTTTATTTGTATTGTTTTCAGGATAATCAAAAATTATGTACCAATTTGTTCCAATGTTAAAGACTTCATCGTAATGAAAAGTATGTCCCATAGTCTCGAGCTCAAACTGTGCTGTCATACAATCCTTGTTTCTACATTCAGCAAGACTTGAACCTGAAAATAGCAGAATCGTTAAAAATAATGCTAATAGTCTCATATTTTCTCCATTTTAGATCTAAGAATATCACGTTCCATTTCCTCTATTTCCATCCTGAACTTTAAAAGGAAAATAAAAATAAATAAAAATCCAAATAAGCCTAAGTAAAGTCCGAATCTGAGTGAAGGATCTAGACTACCTTGATCTTCCGTCCCAACAATAACGGGATGGTGTGACCTAAGAAACCTTGATGACAAATAAGACAAAGGTACCATTAACAGGCCTGACAATCCAAGAACAGCTGCATTTACCTTGACTTGCTGTGTGTCTGGTTGTCTTCTGTAAACAAAATAAGCAATGTAAAGTAGCCACATTGCAAGAGTTGTTGCTAATCTCATGTCTGTTAAAAATCGAGAAACTATATCTCCACCCCATTCAGCCTTCATCCAGAAAGTACCTGAAGCTAGTGACATGAAACCAAAGACTATACCTAACTCTGTTGAACTCTTTGCAAGCTTATCTGCATCTTCTGAACCATTGTATAGGAAAACCATACTGCCCCCAACAACCATCAAAAACGCAAGATATGTAATCAAGCCAGAGGGGACGTGTAAATAGAAAAGCTTCTGTGCATTAGGTGCAGTAAAAAATTTTGCTGGGCCTGTTTCTATTAATGAAAAATAAAGTGCCCCAAGGACCAGTGAAAAACCTAACAATCCGATAATTTCCCTTTGGTACCTCACTTTGATTTCCACTCCCTAGGATAAGTGCCTCTATCCATAATCACTCTTTCAAGTTTAACCGCTTTACCTTTCTCGTTTTTCTTATCTATTATTTCTTTTGCATCAATAGTGGCGCTACCAAGAGCAATTGACTCAGATTGACCAGAAATTAGTGAAACTAGTTGACCTCGCTTCAAACGCTTAGATACTGCAGATATACCCGGAATTGCTAAATCAGCCCCATGGCAAACTGCGTCGACTGCAGAATCCTTAACTTCTATCTTGGGTAAGTCTACTAACATGTCTTCTAAAGGCCTTAACATTTTTTTCATCATTTCTTCATCGGAAGAAGATTTCCAACTTTGGAATATATCATGAGCCTCTACTAAGGAAAATGAATCCTGTAAATTAAATGGTCCTGATTTAGTTCTAATCAACTGCTCCATTACTCCTTTAGTACCTAATATCGAACCTATGTCTTCGCACAAATTACGAATATAAGTTCCACCCTCACACTCAACACGAAAAAGAACTGATTTGGAATTATGCTCCATAACTTCTAAATCGTATATACGCCTAATTCTTAATTCTCTTTTTACAGCAGCTTGAAATGGTGGAATCTGGTAGATAGGACCAATAAATTTAGCAAATACCTCATTTAACTTTTTCTCACCTGGATTTTTACCCAATCTTAAATGACAAATGTATTCCTTGGAAGACTCTTGTAAAACTTTAATGACCTTTGAAGCCTTGCCAATAGAAACTGGCAATACTCCTGTAACATTAGGATCTAAAGTACCGCCATGACCTGTTGCCTCTAGTCCAAAAGAATCTCTCACCCAAGCTGCAACTTGGTGCGATGAAGGGCCTGCTTGCTTATCTATCACTACAATTCCTGATTCAAGAAGGCTTTCAACACTTCTCATACTAGGTGGGGTTCCATACGGTGCATTTGTGGACGAGGATATCTTATGCAAACTATCTCCCGAATAGCCAGCTTAATATTCCCGAAGTTGGTACTGCCTTGTTGGCATCATATAATTCAGCCATTTTCTCAGGAGATAATTTTTCTATATCATCAGAATCCAACTCTTTTAATTGTTCTAATTCGTCAGAATCTAACCATACTCCATTACATTGAAGACAAACATCAATTTCAACACCACCAACAGATTCCATGTCCATTATAGAACCACATCCTGGACAAAGCAGCTTTGAATCGGAATCAACACCCAAATATTTTGTAGTTATATTATGTAGAGGTCTGTTTGAAGTAAGTTTCAGCAACTCACCTTTATCTAGATACAAACCATTGCATGATCTGCAAACGTCGGTATCAACAGACCACAATCCCTTCTTCAAACTCTTTTTTTCAAGCCGTTCAAAACAATGTGGGCAATCTCTCTTCATCATTTTTTCTCTTCTTGACTCTTTGAACAATCTCGACAAATTATCCTAGTTGAATTCCAGCCTGGCCCTGTTGGAACAACTAGAACTTTCTCGCAAAAATAACAGTTTCCTTCAAATGCAGATTCTTTTCCAGTAAATTTAGGCAAAACTTGTCACCACATATGTAGTGTACAAAGGGTGAATAAAAGCTTATTCTACTACGG
>JAERSJ010000087.1 GCA_016845825.1 Methanobacteriota archaeon | reverse complement strand
CTCTATAATCACTAATTGTCACGGCCCTATTTTGTGCGGAATAGTTGAATGGGGCGTTAACTTTTATAGAATTAATAGTTTCTATACCTGTACCTCCACTTGAAGAAGATATAACAGAAGCAGTTGGGGATTTGAAACCTTCAATAGTAGAGTTTAAACTGAATTTTTTTACATTATTTGTCTCGATCTCTGGTGTCTTAAGGTATTCTATTTCTATAACATTATTGACATCTAATTTTTTGCCTATTAGATCGTCTCCAAAATATATAGAAAACCGTTCATCGTCAGTTTCTTCCAGAAAATAAACCTTAGAGTTACTTCCAATATCGATAATGCCATCCGCTAATTTATATGACACTCTATCAGTAGATGTAATAGAGGATCTAACATAAACCCTCAATGTTGTAGTGTCACAGAATTTATTTGGGATTTTGTATGATTGCTTTGAATTATCCACTATAAAGGTTTTAGTGAGTAACTTTCCTGAATACAATTTTACAAGATCAAAGTTGATTTCGCCGATTTCATTTGATACTGAATCATAAGCATCAAGAGTTATAAAGTGTACATTGCTATTTGTATTAACCCCCTCAGAGCTTCCCGTGAATTTACTACCTCTTGGTATTGTTAACTGGGTTAAAGGTGCGGTTATACCAGATAAAGATACTGAGGCCTTAGCTGCCCTTGCGGATTGGGGAGTATATCCTAAAGATTTGGCGTGGGAGACAACGTTATTTCTCAATTGTGCTGTATCGAGAAACATCTCATTGACTGCCATATTTACAGTCAATGCATTATAATGGGTATTAAACGCAAGAACGTCTAGAAGGGTAGACATCACAGACCCCTCAAAGTCATAATCGGCAAAGGATCCTTGTCCCTCATTTCTAAGGTAATTTTTTAGATTTTCCTTTATCTCAAAGAAATCTTGCTCTGTAGTTGATGTTGCCATTTATTTTATCCTATCAAGGAAAGTATTAAGTGTATAGGTTTCCCCTGAAGGAGAATTGATTAATTTAAAACGTATTGTTACGGTCAGTCTATTATTATCATCCATATCATTAATTTCAAGAGATTCCATTATCACTCTAGGCTCAAAATTTTCTAATAAAACCTCAATCCTATTTCTAAGACTAGAGATGGTAACAGCATCCATTTGCTCGAATAATAGACCCTTGATACTGGATCCGATCCAGGGTTGAAATGGTCGCTCACCGTAATCTGTCAAAATTAGATTCTTCACTGATCTCTTAATAGATTCGACATCAAATACCCTGGTTAAATCATATGTCACTGGGTGAGAGTCAAAATTAAGGTCAAGGTCCTTCCATACCTTATTTGTTTTAGAAGATATGTTAGTGCCTTGACTATCAATGTGCGCAGATCTGACTGTTCGAATTGCCATTTTTTATTCTATTATATTGTTATAAGATTATTTATAATGACTATAAGAGGTTAGTCCGCGGACCCAGCAAATACATTTGGTGACCCAGTAGATATAATATGGTTTAAACTATATTCGTCCCCCTTCCTTCCACATCCACACCCATTAATAAATACAGTACTAGAGAATGTTGATAGAGCTGGTGCATGAGGTTCGCACTCATTATCGCTATCCCCATGTGATTTCATTTTGTCACCGGCTCTAACCACCCCAATTGAATTAGCAAATACATTATCAGAACCTTTATCTGTAGCAAATGTCGCAGGACCACAATTCGGACCGCCATCCGGGGTATTTACACTATCTTCCCCATTTTTTCTAGCTACTGCGGGCATTTCTAACCTCGTTTAATTGTTTTAATAATTCTGATGTAGTCATTTTTGAGTCCCCTTGATATTCAATAGCAAACCCTTCATCAATGAGTCTTTGATTAATATCCACATCTCCGACATATAAGGTTCCAAGAACCCTACCGAATTTACCTAGACCGTGAGATTTCAGTATTATTGTACCCTGAGATAATAATTCTTGAAGCCTGGTCTTAGCTTCAAATCCATATATTTTTTCTTCTGAGTTTGTTGTTCTCGTTTCTGGGGTATCAATACCAGCAAGACGAATTCTATATTTAGTTGATATTTTAAATCCAAGATCTATTATACAATCAACTGTATCCCCATCTATAACTCTTGTAACTTCAATCTGATAATTATACATAATTTACACCTATAAATATATAAATTTATGAACCCTCATATCCTCGAAGGTTTCAACATCACCATCTTGATATGTTACAGGGGTGATCACCCTTTCGCCATCAACATATGTATAGCTTTGTTTAACGGAATGAAGTTTTACTTTATATTTTGACTCAATTTCTTTTATATGAGCATTAAGATCATAAGTTTTAATGTTCCCCGAGTACGAAGAATCTACCATCAGCTGGAAGATCGTTGACATATCGTGATATTTAGCTGTCAAGAAATCGAAACTTGAGTTATAATGAAGTACAGTCTCGTGTAATGAAATATCGTAATGGCGTGTGTTGACTTTATCGCGGTGATATATCTTGAATGTGTATTTTTTATAAACACTCTTAGTTTCTGTTATAACTTCTTTACCGCGCTTTATCTCAAGTTTCAATTTCTCTGCTGAGGGTGTCGTTTTTCTTAGAGC
>JAERSJ010000086.1 GCA_016845825.1 Methanobacteriota archaeon | reverse complement strand
CTGAGAAGATTTGACACCAGTAACTACAAGCATCACACGAATTTGATGCTCGAGAGTAGAATCTATCGAAGCTCCCCAAATGATTCGAGCATCTTTATTAATCTTACTATGAACTTCTCTCACAACTTCGTGAGCTTCTTGAAGTGTCATATCGTCACCGCCAGTCACATTCACTAGAGCGCCTTTTGAATCTTCTATATCTAATTCAAGTAATGGAGATGTTAATGCAGCAGTTACAGCATCAGATGCACGATTAGCACCTTGTCCTTCTCCCATTCCTATCATCGCAACACCACCACTAGACATAATAGAACGCATATCTGCAAAATCTATGTTTACAAGTCCGCTGTGGGACGTAATTTCAGTCATACATTTGATTGCATTACCTAATATTTCATCAGCTTGTCTGAATGCTAAGTTTAGAGGCAATTGTGCAATATCATCTGTAAGAAGTTTATCATTGGGTATAACAATTACAGTATCTGCACACTTCCTTAATTTTTCAAGTCCGATTCTTGCATTGCGTGATCTTCTTGCGCCTTCATTGCTAAATGGTAAAGTAACAATTGCAATTGTCAGTGCGCCACTCTCTTTAGCTAATTTGGCAATTACGGGCAAGGATCCTGTTCCTGTACCTCCACCTAGTCCTCCAGTGAGAAAGACAATATCTGCATCTCTACAAGCTTCTAAAATTTCGTGACGTGCTTCTTCAGCAGCTCCCTCGCCAACATTCGGTTCAGAACCTGCCCCTAGTCCCTTTGTCAAAACTTTTCCGATAAGCATTCTGTGAGGAACACTTGTGTTTAACAGGTGTTGAGCATCAGTATTTACGGCTAAAAGTTCTAGTGAAGTCATTCCTTCCTTGTACAACCTAAGCAGCGTATTATTTCCAGCTCCTCCACTTCCTATGATAAGAATATTGGTTTGTAATCTTGATACCAAAGCCTGCAATTCACTTTCATCCGTTTCACCTGTAAAAGCACCTTCGTCGGCTAGTGCTTCTTGCAGGGGGTCATCATTCATTATTTAATCGAGTTTAGTTCACTATATAAAATCAATCATCTTTTTTTACGACTAATACCTTATTTATAGCATTGGATTCTAAATAATTAATGAACGTATCGCTCTTTAGCGCATTTCGCAAAAAACGAGTGATTACTTTCTTAGTATTTTCAATCCTTTTTCTTCAAGTAGTTTTAGTTCCTACTGCAACAGGTCCTGCAGTTATACAAGCCGACTACGGAACTGCAAAAGAGCTTGACACTTTTTTTGAAAGTGTTAATCAGAGAAATGACGAGATTGATGAAACGGTTGTTAACGAGTTAAATTTTCTTCGTTCACTTCACGAGGGTAATGAACTTGATTTCTCCTTGTTAGATAATAGAGAAATTTTGTTAAATTCCAAAAATGAAAATGATAATGTCAATGCCACAGTAGATTATGAAACTGTAAATTATGATTTTTCTGATAGAGGGTTAGTTCCATTTGATGTAAATGACCCCGAACCTATCAGAGCAGATATAATCGAGACAATGCTAGGTGAAGCTGATTTTTATCAAGAGTCATTTTTGGGTTCAGCAGCTTCATTGTTTACTGATACTTACTTGATTTATTGGGCATATGATGCTAACGGAAATGGCGTTATTGACGTAGGCGGATGTGGAGACTCACCTTTACCTGGCGAACCTTGTGAAGAGGGTGTAGAAAATGCTAACCTAATTTCAACAATATGGGGAGCCTCTACAGCCATCTTATCTGCATGGTTTGAACAATTTGGTTTTGAAGGAGTTGCAGCAGCTTTAGTATCTGCATTAATTAACGGAATTGACCAAAGTGATACTTCATGGGAGACAATAGATGTAAATGAAGATGGTATAAACGATATTAGAGTTAGACTTGTCCCAGTGATTAATGATATCATTAATGATCAAACAGATTTAAATCCAATTAATGGAGATGTTGGTATTGAAGCGAATCTAGGTATAGCTATTGAATTTCAAGAGATTGGAGATAATTTGAATCAAACTTTGGATGTGGCTATTGTTAGAGGTTTGACATATCAAGACGAAAATAATGACGATCAGACCTATGTTTGGGGAATTAATAGCCACTTTAGCCCAGGTGAAATTCCGGCAGAGTATTCTTTAGGAGTAGTAATTGAAGAATTTGTTTTCACAATAGGTCCTGACGGTGGTGGAATTGGTATTAATCCAGGTGACGCAGATTTTGTGAATGCACCATATGAAATCTCAGTTAACATGAATAATATTTCAGGAGATCCTTTCAATAACGGGATTGATTCTCTTGATATTGCTATAGGTTATCTCAAATATAATTGGAGTAAAGGAACTTTTGCAAATCCGGGTGATGCTCTAGAAGAAATTACATTCATTAAAGCTGACCTTTCAAACCCTAGAGGCAAAGTTCCAGATGAATTAAGAATTAGATTAGTTTCAAAAACAGAAGATGGCGTTGAAAGGGACTCGATTGAGGTATATGCACCTTCAACTGAGACTAAAGAATTAAATGAAACTAATAAAAAATTCGATTTGGGTTTTGAGTATTATGAGTATAATGTTCAACCTTCAGATGGTTCGGATTCGTTCTTATCACACATTGTAGCAGATGTTGAAGGTGTACCTGTTTGTGAGATAAATTTAGGAGGAGACGAAATCTGTCTTAACGAATTAAACATGCCAGAAGCTTCTCTATGGCTAGAAGTAAGAAACGAGTCTACCTCAGAAAGGAATTGGACAGTTATTGAATTTCACACAACTGAATCTATTGATTCGATTGTTTATGGCGATTATGAGTACTATACTGAAGACGGTAGAGAGCCTACATGGAGCGATCATGATTATAAATTATTCACAGGGTTAGAAATTACTAATTTACCCGAAAGCTTAGTACTGCAAGGAAATTTAAATCTTGATGATTCCAATGATAATGCATTTGATGATGCAGATCCAACTGCGGTTGATGATTCTGCAGTAGGCGGCTTGATTAGTGATTTATTATTAGGTTTAGCAGGTCGAATAGTATATGTTGGTGATTTATTAAGATCAATTCCTCAAGCAGTTTTACAGTCAACTATTGGAGAGGGTGATGGTGAAGTAGATGTAATTATGAGAACTAGAGAAGATGAGTTGGCTTATTTAGAAAATCTTTTTGTATTCCTTACTAGTGATAAGTATCTTGATTTAGATGATGGTAGCGGTGATGATTTCTTTGCAATTTACAATCAATCAGCTTTCCTAGAAAGCAATGCTCCAAACAACCGCTCTTCAATTTCCCAAAAGAACCTTGATTATAGTTTTAGCGCACGTGTTTCCGAAATAGGAGATATTAGTTTTTATTCCAAGGATGGTTTTACTAATGTTTCTTTAGATATGAAGCCTTCTCGTGATAAGCCATTTAGGGTTTATTTTGAAGGGATAAGTAACAGTCAAGAAACTACTCATTGGGCTAATATAACCTTGAGTAATGTCCCCTCAAATATTAATTTAAACATAGATAATGGTAATCTTCAATATGCTGGAGGAAACAATTCAGATCAACTAATTGATCATATTACTTTTACTAGTTTTGCAGGTGACATATACTCAAGAATTCGCTTGGAGCATCTTCCAGGTTCAGCTGAAATTGTAAGTTCTGGAGGCGATCTTAGACTTGTTACAGATAGTTGGTTTAATTTTTCATTTTTAATAACTAATGTTACAGAGTCTGGAAAGGCCACAGGATGGGTATGGGATACTTCTAACTATAACGGAAGCTCAGTTATGCTTTACCAGGATAACATGGGTCAAGATAATGAAATAGCTAGTTTATCAGGTGATTTAGATTGGATACAATCTTTGCGGCTTGATGGTGATGGTTCTGGAGAATTAGCAGATTTCAAGATTACTCATAGGCAGCCAGTTCAGTTCAAAGTAGGTGCCATTGACGACACGGAATATGACGAAGATCATAAGGGTCTTGACGCCTATGTTTTCGTCGACAGCCTTCCTGCCGAAATTGTAGTAGCAGTTCCTCTTTTGAATTCAACAGCAATACTTGGAGGGGATGTCTCTGAAGTGAATGATTTAGAAGATGTCGCACAATTTATTGAAGCTCTATCTGAGTTAGGTAAGGCGCTGGTAGACACTGTTGCTGGATTATCAATTAATCTAGTTACTAACGTTGAATCATTTGAAACAGTTGCTCGATTCTTTTATGATGTTGATGAAACAGTTTCAGTTACAGCTTGGGTTGACAAAGGTAACATTTCGTTGTTGGACGAAGAACCAGTATGGGTTGAAGGTCTTTGGTCTAGCCAGAAAGACATTGGCGAGGAAACAATTCTTGGGGCGCGAATGCTCTTCAAAGATCTTCCACAGACAGTAGATGCCAATTATACCTCTAGAGGAGATAAAATTGATTTGGAATTAGAATTGGCAGATTTTAATTATGCAGATAGATCAGATTATATTATTTTTAGAGAGGAAGGAATAATTGGTCCAGAGGTAACTGCATTCATAGAAGGAATTCCAACAGGGTTGGATTTAGAATTAAATGCAGATTTGGTTCTTAATGCAACTGTTGATAACTTGACATTAACTGGAGATATACAATTTAAAACGGATCAACCAGTTGGACCAATTTATTTAGTTATAGATCAAAAAGAAGATGAAAATCCATATCATCTTGAAGCATTAATTCCGAGATTGCCCAGTGATATGAATTTAACACTAGATATTAGAGAAAGTAATTTTGGAGTTGATATTAGCTCAAATCAACCTATAGACTTTTTAGCATTAGATTTGCAACTCGGTGAAACCGAAGGTCTTGTAACAAATTGGGTTGAAGGAGTGTCACTTAACATGTCAGATGACGGCGGTATGGATGCGAAAGTTTACATCACAGGAATTTCGCCTAAAGTATCTCTTAATTTACTCGATGTTGAAGATGTAGGAACGACTGTAGACGTTGTTCTTGAGGACTTTAATAATGATTCTCCAGCGATGAGCAGTATTCTAGTTGATGTCACAAATTTTGCTAACAGAAGTGTTTTACTTCGAATAGATGATTTGCCTGAGGAAGTAGATGTTAATGCCTCTATTTTCCTGTCTGATTTAGAAGATTCAGAAGCGCCAATTGTAGGTAATGTTTCTCTATTAACTAACAAACAATTAGGTTCTTTATTTGCATCTATTATCGATGAAGAATCAGAAACTAATCTTGAACTTTCTATTCCAGAAGTTCCTGAAAGAGTAGATTTAGATATTGAATTAGGAGACGATATTTACGCAAACTTTAGTTCGTCCAGTGCACCTTCAAGAATAATATTAGGTATTGAATCAGGCAATACTACCGAGATGGATACCACTTGGACTCATGGTATTTTGTTAAGGCAAGACGATCGAGGAGATGTTCTTAAAATGTATTTAGAAGGAACTTTGACCTCTGCAAAATTATCTACTGAGTTTGGCGAACCCGATAAAATAAATTTAGATTTAGGCGATTGGTCTCCAGTTACTCCTTGGATTTATTTGGATATTAACAGAGGCAAGAATGAAACAGCTATAGAATTATTTTTAGATGAAGTTCAACAAAATAACAATATCAAGGCTTATTTTCAAACTGGAAAAACTGGAGAAAGAGATTTAGATGCTATTTTTGATATTGAGCAAACTGGCGGAATTGGGCGAGCTTATCTAAGAACGCATAATATGACAAGACCTTCATTCAACGAAGTTTACTTCTCATCAGTTCCTAAAGATCTACGCGCAGATGTGATAGTTGGTAAAGAGATAGACATAATTTACAAAGCAGATCAAGGAATGGATTATATTTGGGTTAAGACTGCAAATAAAGATTATGGTTCTTGGAAATCAGCACAAGCAATAGTTCATGATGTTCCTGGCGAGTTCCACATGGGTATTAATCCAAATTTCGAATTTGACATGGATGAATCATTTGTCTTTCAAGGTTTCCCAGATTTATTTGTGACTACGAGTTCACAAGAAATTGACATTATGTTAATTGTTGATGAAGGTTATACTGGTGGACATTCAGGTACTTTCATTGATGTAAAGAATGTAGGTGATAATACTACAATGATATTAGATGGCGTAAATTATGTGATTGACTCACCTCAAGGTATTGATAGTGCTTACTTGAGAACAACAACTTCTCCAGCCACTCCGCAATTTCATTTGGACTATATGGTTATACATGCAACTGACATAAAGCATGTTGAAATAGTTCCTAATCAATTATTTGGATTATATCCTGTGTTCGAAATGCTCAATAGTGAAGGAGGGCAATTGTCTTTTGCAATTGGTGGAGAGCTCACCTTAGGTCCAATTGAACTGAAAACATCAGCAGTTATGATGGATCTCAGAGTTAAAGAAGTTGGAGGGTACAATATTCTTCCAACATGGCTAGGAATTCAAAAGAATGGAATGGATACTGAATTTGGTAATGATGAAAAGCATTACATTATGCCAGAGCCAGGCATGAGTCTTATTTCATCGATAGGGGCTACATTATGAATTCAGTAGAACAGCGCAAAGTAATAGCAAAGTTTGCAGTAATCATAGTAGCAGTCTTACTGATTTTATTATGCTACTCATATTTTTTACCTAGGACTGAAGTTGAAATTGATACAGTATATCATAGTTCATATTCAGGTTTGTTCGTTCAATCAAAAGTAAGTAATGCAGGTACTAAAGAAATTACGGATCTCAAAGTTAAGCTGGCAGTTTGGAATTCTACAGAGCTTCTTCAGAGTGAAACGCATTATCCTGGAGTTTTAAGCCCTAAACAGTCTGTAAAATTGCCGGTTTTGATTTTTGACGGCCCTCATGCAGATTCATATGAATTAATCATATCTATGGAATTTAATTCCGAAGAAGGTAAGCAGATTTTAAATTATAATTATAAAATTGCAGATTATGGTAATCTAGCTTGGCATGACCAGTACTTTAGTTTTTAGTGCTGGGCACTAATTGTTTTATCCACATCTCTCTAGGTAATTCTGACTTAATCCCGGACTTAACCTCATGAGCAAACATATAATTTCAGCTTCAGAAATGGAGAGATACGGATATTGCCCTCTATCTTGGCACTTAGATTTAAAAGGAATCGATGCAGAAGGTGCAGAAGTAACATCAGGAGTAGAAAAACATAAAGAAATAGGTACTTCGTTAACAAATTTATTGGTAGAAGAAAAAAAATCTCGTGAGACTTCTTCCACACTTTTGACTGTTGTTGGAATGATAATGGCTGTTGTTACAATAGCTCTCTTTATACTTTGGATTTCCACAGACAGTTTGCGTGTGAATTTAGGAGTTATTCTTTTGATAATAGGAATAGGGTGGATGCTTGTAGCTTCTTTTTTCCTTTACAAGCTTTTAGTTTCCACAGAGAAAATTGATAAGTTAAGAGATGATTATAAGTTAGGTGAAGAAACAATTGAAACTCCAGATGGTTTGACAGATGATACACCTATATTGAAATCAACAAAATATAATCTAGCAGGCCGTCCAGATTTTATCATTAAGAAAGAAGACGATCGTATCCCTGTTGAAATTAAGACGGGCCGCCCACCAAAAGCTCCATTTTTTAGTCATGTTTTGCAAATAGGAGCATATTGCTTACTTACAGAAGAAACTTTTGGAAAAAGCCCTCCGATGGGTCACATACGATATGGAATAGATAATTCTCCACATGAAGTTATTTGGGATGCAAAATTAAAAAATCTAGTAATTGATAAATTAGAAGAAATGAATGACATCCTTGCAGGAAAAATGGAAGCACATAGAAATCATAAGAGAGCAGGCAAGTGTAATAGTTGTTCGAGAAGAAAAAATTGTCCTGAACGTTTAGAATATAATTAAGAGGCATAAATACTTATATCGTCTTTCCAATTAAGGCACTCTACATGGTTCCTGTAAAAGTAGCTATCTCTGGTCAGCCAGGTACTGGTAAAACCAAAACTGTTCTGAGAATTGCTAAAATGGTTGAAGAAAAATTCAGCATAGGTGGATTTACTACACACCCTATAGAAGAAGATGGAGAGATAGTAGGTTATAATCTTAAAGATTTCATAACTCAAGAGGAAGAGCTATCAGCATCTGTAAGATGGGACGTTAAACCAAAAGTACCAGGAAGAAACCCGGAGTCAACACCTTTGGGAATCAGGCTTGATGCAGTTAATAGAATTGCTACAGCTTCAGTTCAGAAAGCAATTGAAGAGTCAGATTTGATTTTAGTAGATGAAGTAGGTAAATTAGTTTCAGAATCAAAAGAATTTAGTGCTGTTTTAAAAGAAGCATTGAAATGCGGTAAACCAATGTTAATTACTATGCATAAGCGATCTAGAAATCCTTTACTTCAATCAATTAGAAAGCGAGATGATTTGAGGACTCTTGAGGTGACTCCAATTAATTCCGCAATTTTACCTTCAAAAGCAGTCAATATATTGAAAACTGGAATGGTTTGATCAAACATCAAGAAGGCAAAGCAAATTTTAAAGCAAATCTTTCAGGGAAAGATAAAGGTCCAGGAAAGAGAAAAGGCGTTTTCTATAATCCTTCAATGAAATTTAGCAGAGATTTAAATGTAGAATTTGCTAAAAAATTAAATTTCAATGGACTTTTTTTAGACGGCATGGCCGCATCAGGGATCAGAGGCATACGACTTGCTTTAGAATGTAACTATAATGTAGAATTTTGTGATACATCTAAATTAGCAGTAGAAGCGATAAAGGGTAATTTAAATTTAAATAATCTACAATCTGAAGTATTTCACGATGATTTACAAAATTTGGTAAAGAAAAGACAATATGATTGGATTGATGTTGATCCTTTTGGCACTCCAGCACCTTATCTCGAATCAATAATTGAAAATGTGAATGATGGTGGAATATTGGGAATCGCTGCAACAGATACAGCCGTTCTTTGTGGCGCTAAACCATCAATTTGCTTCAAAAGATATGGCGCCTATCCAATGAAGAGAGTGGCTGCTAAGGAGGTAGGAATAAGGATATTATTAGGGAGGATTCAAACATTAGCTTCAAGGTACGACAGAGGTATCGAGCCTATGCTATCTTACTCTGAGGGGCATCATTTACGTGTATTTGTAAAAATCACAGATGCAACACCAATTTCTCTAAAATGGCTTAATCAAGACATGCAGGTTTTAGATGAAGAAGTTGCGGGATCTGCAGGACCAATATGGATGGAAAAAATAATCAATTCAGAATTGGTTCCAGAAAATTGTGATGGGCAATTAGGTAAATTTTTTGATATATTAAGAAAAGAAGCTGAGGGACCGCCCGGGTTATTTGATATAAATGATATGGCTAGAGCGGCCCAAATAGGACAAACTCCTAAAAAATTAAAAATAGTTGAATGCTTAGAAAAAGAAGGTTTTTTTGCAAGCATTAGTATTTTCTCACCAATTGGTATTAAAACAAACGCACCTCACGATATAAGAACAAGAGCAATTGAAAATGCCCAATCTTTATAATGACCCTTTTTGTCCGACAAACCTATGGAAGTTACAGTAGTAAACAAAACTAAAAACGAATTAGAGTTTGAGATTCATGGTGCAAGTGAAACATTACTTGGACCTCTTATGAACCACACTCTTGCAAATTCAAACGTTGAGTATGCTTCTTACTACATGGGCCACATAGTATTAGACAATCCTAAGTTTTATGTCCGTACAAAGAAAGGTACGCCGAAAGCTTCAGTTATGAAAGCAGTCGAAAAAATAATCGCAGACATCAAAGTCACTGCCAAAGCGATTTCAAAGTGAATGAGTTTAGTTAGTCAACATATAGTTGGCTCAGAGTCTTTTTTTTCTAAAACGTCAGGTATAGGTGGGAAGCTTAGGAAAAAGTCAGAAGATTTTAACGTTGAAGAAGTAGTTTCCATTCCTGGAAGGTCTCATTGGATATGGATGCAAGATAGTTCTAATGGAAAGCACCAAATAGTAAAAATTAAAGCTAAAAATTGGGACACTCATGTATTAGTAAAAGAATTATCTCGTAAGTTGAATATAGGTCAGAAATCAATAGGCTTTGCAGGAACTAAGGACAAGAGAGCAATAACTACTCAGCATTTTTCATTAAAAACTTCAATAGAAAAGTTGCCTTCTATAGATTTAGAAAATATAGAATTAGAGTATCTCCATAGCTCAGTAAAGCCAATCCGCTTAGGGAACTTGGTTGGAAATAAATTTAAGATAAGAGTTACAAATACTTTCAACAATAATAATATTAAAGATATTTTTTCAGAATTAGATGGATTTTTTCCGAATTATTTCGGAGTCCAACGATTTGGAGCTGTAAGGCCTATAACTCACATAGTAGGCGAAAAGATTGTGCAAGGAGATTATGAGGGGGCGGTTCTTGATTATCTTACACTCGGTTCGCCTAATTTTGCAGGACATGAGGGGCGAGAATATTTATTAGAAACTAAAGATTTCACAAAATCACTTGAAAAATTTCCACCACATATGTTATTTGAAAGGCAATTATTAGGTCATTTATCTAGAAATAAAGGAGATTATACAGGAGCTATTCTTCAACTTCCTGAGAGTTTATCTAAGATGCTTGTTCATGGTTACCAAAGTCTAATTTTCAATAAAGTTCTCGACATGCGTATTAAGGAAGGAATGGATGCTTGTCTACCACAGATTGGCGACTGCATTATGCCTGCAGACGGGTATGGAGGGCCAGATCAAAGAGTCACTATTGAAGTCACAGAAAGAAATCAGTCAAAATTATCCAAAAGATGCCGTGAAGGGAAGGCTTGGGTTGCTGGATTATTGCCAGGTGCTAATAGTAAATTTTCAAAGGGAAGGCAAGGAGAATTGGAAAAAGAAGTAATGAATGATTTTGGAGTCAAATTTGGAGACTTCATAATCGATGATATACCTGAATTATCGTCGTATGGAATGTATAGGCCGTTATTTCAAAAATATAATGGTATTGATGTAAGCTATATTTCTGGGGATCCTATTTTCAGTTTCTGGCTACACAAGGGTACTTATGCAACATCATTTCTTAGAGAAATAATGAAATCATCGGATGTGACAGTTTATTGAGCAAAGTCAAGTGTGTTATTTTTGACTGTGACGGCACTCTAGTAGATAGTGAACCTTTGACTAACAAAGTTATTGCTGAAATGGCAGGTGAGCTTGGAATACAAATGACTTGGGAAGAAGCAACTAAGTTATGGGGAGGAAAGACCATAGATGCAGTTGTTTACGGAATGAGAGAAATGTCAGGAAGTGATTTGCCAGATGATTGGGTTCCTAAATTAGTGCAAAAGGTTTCTGAGGCTTACAAGTATGATTTGGTACCCATGGATGGAATTTCTGAAGTTTTAGAATCTCTGAAATTAGCGAAATGCGTGGCATCAAATGGGAGGCCAGGTCATGTAGAGAATTCACTGAAATTAACGGGTCTTTACAAATATTTTGAAGGGAGAGTTTACACAGCTTCTGAGGTAGCAAATCCGAAGCCAGACCCTGCACTTTTCTTATATGCAGCTAAGAAAATGGGTTTTTCAAAAGATGAATGTGTAGTTATTGAAGATAGTATTACAGGCGTTACAGCTTCAGTCAGGGCAGGAATACGAGTATTAGGCTTAGTAAAAATGAGTTCAAAAGAGGAATTAATTGAAGCTGGGGCCGAACCTTTTACAAACATGCGTGAATTACCTAAATTATTAGGTTTGTAATGAAATCGAGTGTAAAATTTTCTTCTATCTTGGTTGTGGGTTTACTGGTTGGAGCTCTTCTTAATCAAATGTTGTACGATGCAGATTTAGACGGAATTCCCAATGCTGAAGATGCCTTTCCCAGAGATTCTAGTGAATGGAATGATAGTGATTCAGACGGAATAGGCGATAATTCAGATATTGATGATGATAATGACGGTTTCAATGATTCAGATGATTTTTTCCCCTTTGATCCTCTTGAAAGTGCAGATAATGATTTAGACGGTATAGGAGATAATTTGGATTCAGATGACGATAATGATGGTTTTAATGATTCAGAAGATTTAGATCCATATAATGACCTAGCATTGAAATTTACCTTTAAGAGCGTTGAGTTGATTGATAAGCAAAATAACAGGCAAACTGCTCCCTTTATTTTTTTCTTATATCAGGATAATGAACAATTGAAGCGTTTTGATAATGCTGGAAATCCATGGCAGGTTCCTTGGCAAGAAAGTTTTAACCTAACAGCAGAATTTGAATTCAATATTCCAGATAACCAAACATTACATGAGTTTAGAGTTGTTGCTTATTTTTTGAAATTTCGTAATTCAGAAGAATTGGATATTAGCAGTTCAAATTCAAGTTACAGTGAAATAATTACTTTTGATTTAGAAAGTAAGGCTTGGAATAATTCAAATAGTACTCTAGATGGGAGTTTGGATGATTCAAATGATTCGGACGATGCATCTTTAATTTTAGAAATAGAGGTTTTTAATTTTGGTTACCTTAAGTCATTCAAATGGACATTTCAGATGATAGAATATCAATTTAGCTATACTTTTGATCCTGCCAGGTATTCGTATTATGTAAGTCAAACACATGAAATAAGGGATTACAGAGATTATCTTAATTTTGTTACAACTGGTGATTTTGAATTGATTGAAATAGCAGGCATATTGAATAACATGTCTTCTAAAGAAAATTTTTCACCTCTGAACAAAATCAACTTTTTCCTTAGTTTTACTCAGTCACTAAAATATTCTGAAGATAATGTAACTGCTGGGGTTGGTGAATATCCAAGATATCCTATAGAAACTTTAATTGATCAAACAGGAGATTGTGAAGACACTTCAGCACTTTTAATCTCATTAGTTGAAATATTAGAATATAATGCCTCCATAATATTAATACCCGAAGCATGGGATGGGTATGGACACGCAGCAGTAGGAATTAATGTCACTGGGGCGGAAGGAGTGCACTATGTACTTAATGAAGGCAAATCCGATGAAATTAGCTATTATTACGCAGAAACCACAGCACCAGGTTGGAGGTTAGGTGAAATGCCAGATTTAGATTCTAGTAGTGCATATATTTATGAGGCAAAATGAGTGATTCAGAGATTGAGCAAGAATATTTAGTGAAAGTTGACGATGAAGTCTACGGGCCAATTTCAGAAAGAAGGTTGGTAGATGATTTGGGCAAAGGCACATTGTCAAAGGATGCAAGATTTTGGGACGGTGAAGATTGGTTACCTGTTGGTTTTTTGTTAGAGGACAATCTTTGGAACGAAGACGATTGGGGCGAACCAAAAGAAGTAGTTACAGAAGGCCCTCCACTTCCAGCTAGTTTAGCTTGGGAAGATGTAAAAGTTAAGGGTAGATGGCTAATGATATATGGCGATCATCTAGTAGTTGAGGGTGGAGGATTCCGCAAAGAAGAAATCGGCTCCATTTTAATGGGGGAGCCTCGTGAAGGTGGAATTCCTATAGTTAAAATATTAAATGTAAGCATAACTGCATTTGATGACTACTCGAATATAGAGATTAGTAGTTTTCATAAAATGTATGAAGTATACACTCTGGTGATCAATTTAAGTAGTTCAGACACAGAGTCTTTGGTCAAAGAATTGAAAAATTCAGAAGTTAGAATTAGCTTTTCTTAAAAGTGAGGTTCTATCTTTTGCATGACTGCATCTTTTGGCATAGCTCCAACTAATCGGTCTACTAGTTGTCCATTTTTAAAAATCATCATTGTTGGTATGGACATGATTCCATGAGCAGATGAAGTATTTGGATTCTCATCGGTATTCATCTTTGCAATAACTATGTTTTGGTTTTCAGAAGCAATTTCTTCTAGAACTGGCCCTAATGCCTTACAAGGGCCACACCAAGGCGCCCAAAAATCAACTAATACGAGGTCATTATCACTAATAGTTTTTTCAAAATCGTTGTCAGTTACTTGAATTGTACTCATTTTTTTTCCTACAGCAAATTAAAATAATAATTGCTATAATTTTTGTATGAGAGGCCTAGTTAAAGCCTTTTTGATACTTTTAATTGTCCGCAACTTACAAATAGAGTGCAAGATAATAATATTTCATAAGAGGCAATCACATGAAAATAGGAATATTTTATGGTTCAAGCACAGGCAATACTGAAACTGCTGCAGAGTTGATTTCAGAGAATTTCAGTGAACACGACTGTTCAGTCCAAGACGTTAGCTCAATAGAACCAGATGATTTACTAGGATATGATTTTTTGATTCTTGGTATTTCAACATGGTATGTTGGTGAAGCGCAAGATGATTGGATAGATCTTCTGGAAGATATGGACGGCATGGATTTTAATGGTGTAAAGTTTGCAATTTTTGGTCAAGGCGATCAACTAGGTTATCCAGATACTTTCCAAGATGGAATGGGTATGGTTTACGAAAAGATGATTGCTGGTGGAGGCGAAGCACTGGGTTTCACATCCACAGAGGGATATGATTATGATGAATCCAAAGGAGAGATAGACGGACAGTGGTGTGGTTTATCATTGGACGAAGATAATCAAGGTGAAATGACAGACGAAAGAATTGAAAATTGGTGTAAAGCTCTTCACGCTGAACTCTAGTTATAAATTAAACTAAAAAACGGCGATTTGCCACCCTTTATCGACTACTTGGCTTATTCTTTTAGCGGCTGACGAGATTGTAAATTTATAGTCACCCATAGATGAAGTTAGTCCTCTTTCATTTAATGAGGTTCCGCATAGAAAAATAGCACCGCCGAGTTCATGTACAACCCCAATTGAGGTCTGTATCTCCTTTCTATATTCTTCTTTTCCTTCTTTTAGCCATTCAACGCCTTCACCTTGTAGCATTAATGCTACGTTACGAGCATCGCCAGTTTGATATTCAGCCATTCTCACAGCCTCTAATGCTCTTTTATGGTCATTCTCACCACTTATGATTATGTAAAGTATTCCTTTAGAGCTCATCAATTCTGAATTATAATTTTGGAAGCAGAATCTCTATCTAGTGAAAAATTTCCTTGATCAGTTTCCACATTGAAGATGTTGCCTTCTCTTTTTTTGAGCATTAATTTGTTTCCAGGTTTTACTCCTTGTCCGTCTAATATTTTTGATAATTCATTATCCTCAAAAATTAATTTGACAGTTCCTATTTTTCCTTCATTAAAATTACTTAATGGCAAATATCGAGGTTCATTGTCTTCTTCAATGTTTATTTTGTGACAGAAAAGCTCAGACTCTTTTTTTGGGTCAATTCCTAAAAAAGTAGTAAGTTTATGTTCAACATCCCTTGTTAAAACGTGCTCCATTCTGCAAGCTACTTCTGCAGCTTCATTGCCTTCGACTCCAAGTATTTCAGTTAGAAAACGTTCAAGTATATTGAATCGATGTTCAATAACATCCGCTACATGCTGTCCTTGTTTTGTTAAATGCACGCCGTGGTAAGCCTCATAATCTACAAGTCCTAAATCGCCTAGACGTTGAATCATTTCAGTGACAGTAGCAGGTTTTAGATCAGTTTTTACGGCAAGATCAGAAGTTCTTACTCTTTTTTCATCTGCAGCCAGTTCATTGATATTTTTTATCATCATTTCGGCACTTTCAGAAAGTGCATCCATACTTGCCATGTATAATCAAATGGTCATAGATATAAAAGATATAGTTTATTTTTAGGGTAACCTAATTTTTATATAGTATATTGTTTAGGGTTACCTAAATTAGGGAGCCCTAATCCCTAAAGGAAGCAAAAAATGTTGAAAAAAACAAGTGTATTTGCCCTCGCTATGCTGTTCGTATTCACCAGTTTTACTGGTTGTTTAGGCGGTGATGATGACGATGATACAACATCTTCGTCATATTCAGAAGACTTAATCATAGCTTATGAAGTAAAAGATGATTATGAGAATTCAGATGAGAATCCTCAAATTATGGCAGATTATTTAACTAACGAATTAGAAATGAACGTTAAATTATATCCAATTACTTCTGAAGGCTCAATAATTGAAGCTTTAAGATTTGGTAATGCCCACATAGCTTTCATGGATGGAGCTGCAGCATGGGTTGGATGGAAGCAATATGGTCTTGATGCAATGGCTGCAGATCAGAAAAGCGACGGAAGAACTCACTATGATGCACATGCAGTTGTTTTGAAAGATTCTGAAATGGCTGCAGCTTATCTCGATGATGATGCTGCAACAGATCCATTTTCATTACTAGCAGGTAAGACATCCTGTCACACAGGATGGCTAAAATCCGCTGGAATGCTACTACCTATGGGATTCTTGATTGGAAATGGTTACGCTAATGTAATCGGAGATCCTAATGATATTGAGTCTTTGAGAGCAACAGTTCTAAATTTCTTTAGTGAAGATGCAAGCATACCAGATTCTGGAACTCCTTATCATGGATATTCCGGAGCTGTAAAATGTTTGTCTGAAGGTGCAGGTCATGTAGCTTTTGCAAAAGATTCTACAGTAGATGGTTACTGTGCAAATGAAGTGGCTGCTGATAACGAAGACTGGTGTCTTCCAAGAGATGACTATGTTCTTTTACCTTCTTATGGTTCAGCACCTTCACATCCTGTGATGTACAACCCTGAATTCGTTAATACAGATACTAAAACTAAAATTCAAAATGCATTAGTTGCTATGAATGAGACAGATGCAGGTCTAGCAATATTGGATAAAATACTAGGAACTCCAGGAATTACTAAAGTAACTGCAGAAGAACATCTAGGTTCTTATGGCAGTTTGATTGAAGATATCCCAGGAATTAATGCATATTACAAAGATAAATATACTATTAATGAAACGGTAACACCTACAGTTTCAAAAATACGAATTGCTTATGAAGTAAAAGATGATTATGAAAATCCAGATGAAAATCCTCAAGCTATGGCAGACTTTATAGCAGCTCAGACAGGTGTAGAAGTCACACTTTATCCTATAACCTCTGAAGGCTCAATAATTGAAGCTTTAAGATTTGGTAATGCAGATATAGCTTTCATGGATGGAGGCGCAGCATGGGTAGCTTGGAAACAGTATGGTTTAGCAACAATGGCAGCTGATACAAAGTCTGATGGTAGAACATATTACAATGCTCATGCATGGGTACACAAAGATTCTGAAATGGCTACAGCATTGAGTGATGATGATGCCTCCACAGATCCTTTTGCACTATTAGAGGGTAAGACGTCTTGCCATACAGGATGGTTAAAGTCTGCAGGAATGCTTTTACCTATGGGATACTTAATTTCAAATGATTATGCAGATGTAGTTGGCGATGCTGATGATATAGAATCATTGAGAAATACTATTCTAAATTTCTTCAATGATAATGCAAGCATACCTGATTCTGGGACACCATATCACGGATATTCTGGAGCAGTGAAATGTCTGTCTGAAGGATTTGGTGACGTAGCTTTTGCGAAAGATTCAACAGTAGATTCATACTGCGGTAATGAAAATGTAAGTTTGAATGAAGATTGGTGTTTACCAAGAGATGAATATGTACCATTACCTGCTTTCGGACAAGCTCCATCACATCCAGTAATGTATAATCC
>JAERSJ010000085.1 GCA_016845825.1 Methanobacteriota archaeon | reverse complement strand
GAATGCTATTGAACAGCTAGAGCTGTGGCTTACATACCAAAGGTATTACTGTGAGCATAAGCCTAGTGTAACTGTCAGTGTTAGAGAACACGAGTGGATGGAAGTAGGTGCGTGGGTATACAAACACTTTGATGAAGTGTCCGGTGTATCTTTCCTACCTCACTCTGACCACACGTATCAGCAAGCACCTTATGAAGAGTGTGATAGAAAGACTCATGATGAACTAGCTTGGAAGATGCCTAAGGAAGTTAACTGGGATTTGATTAGCGAGTATGAACTTACAGATTCTACAGTAGGTACGAAACAACTAGCCTGTACTGGTAGCGTGTGTGAATTAGTTGATTTAGTTGAAGAAGAGAGGGACATAGAATGATAGAAACAGCTTTACTTATTCTTGCCCTACAAATTATAATAATAAAACTAACCGGAGAATAATATGTGGTATAATAAAGGAGTAATGACATGAAAATACTAGAAGGAATTATGTATACGGTTTATTTTTTAGCCGGAATAGTTTCTACAGGGTGTCTAGTCTACATAGTTATGTGGCTAGATGCTCTGAGAAAGGGGTGGCTTGTATAGCCTATTGTTTTACAAATAAATATAGGAGTAAAATATGTTAGAGAAAATTAAGAACGGTGCTGATGGTGCAATAGATGTTGGTATTAAATTGATAAGTTTATCAATTGTTTTACAAATTATCTTTGGACCAAAGGTAGCTTTCCTTACAGGGAATGTAATCGGTTCTATACTTGATATAGTATGGACACTTGGTAACGCAGGACTGGCAGGAATAATCGCAGCCGGTATTATTTGGAAACTACTCGATAAAGATATAACGAGTGGAGGTAATTAAGCCTACTAAAACTTCTAGTGGTCTTGTTCAACTGGACAGGACTGCTAGATTCTACTTAAACCTAAGAGGAAAGAACATGCCTTTAAATGAAAGCACAGACATAAAAGAGTTAAAAAAGTTCGACATTGACTTGTCCTTTGGACAGCAATGGGAGAAGTACATAGACGATATGTTCTCCGGTGCTAAGACTTGTGAAGTAAAAACAGAACGTGACAGATGGGCACAAACTGGTAACATCTGCATAGAGAGCCAAAGCTATGGTAAACCGAGCGGAATAGCGACAACTGAAGCTGACCTATGGGTACATAACTTAACTCTCGATAATGAGCTAATTTGTAGCCTTGTATTCCCTGTTGATAAGCTAAAGGAAATCCTTCCTCAGCTTCCTAAGAAAAGTGTAATGGGTGGGGATAATAATGCTAGTAAGTTACAGCTAGTTAGTCTAGTAAAACTTATGACCCTACTGACTAAATCTACTTAATTATTTTTTTAAAAACTTCTACAGGCTTACCTTGCCCTAAGCCTGTAATGTTTTGTGCTGATTCAGTATGGTGAAACAATCCTTTTCTATATGCTTCATCAGGTGACATAGATATTGCACCTGCCCAATCAGCTCCTAAATCATCAACAGAAAACCCTGCCTCCCTTCCTTTAGTTGGTCCTGTTCCTATTAAGGCTCCTACACCATCTAATACCTCTTTAAATAATCCAACACGTAAACTATCAACTGGACCAACAGTATCAGCTAATACTTTTGAAGCCATAAAGTGCTTTACTAAATCTGGTTTAGCGTCAGGATATTTAGTTAAAACAGCACGTACACTTTGACCTATCAGTTTCTCTTGTAGGTTATCTTTTGCCTGAGAGAACAGTCCTTTTAAATCCATAGTTAAAAATTTACTGAAGCGTTAAGTTCTAACGGAGGAAGCATTCCTGACTGTTGAGTAGGAGCAGTTTCAGGTCCAGTAATTGTCATTTCAGGTGAAGCAGACATGGTTTCAGGATTTATTTTAGGTAAGCCAAAATAGTCGTTAATGAACTCCTCCCTTGTTTCAGGAGGTAAATTATAAAGAACAGCTTTCATTTCTTGTTTTGTTAAAGAACGAAGTTGCTCTAGCATCTCTCTTTCATTGTTTCCAGTACCACTGAGCTCGCTTAAATACTCATCTCTTTTTTCTGGATTGCCTATCTTATCAAAGATAGTATCAGAGTTCCAAGAGAAATCATCACCGCCACTCATCATTCCTACCATTTCAGCCATTTTTAATTCCTTTGTTAAATTCCACTTTGATATCTTATTTGTTGCTCTTCTAAATCCTCTTGGATTAAATCTCTCTTAACATCTCCTTCAACTGCCATAAAGTATCTAGGAGCAATATTTACCAATATGTCTGTGTATTTTCTCAACAATACCTCATCAGACATTTTTGTTTCTTTTGCTAATCTTTCTAATTTATAAAACTCTTTAATACCTTTTAAATCAGAAAACAAAATATCTTGCATTTGTTTATCAGCTCTGCTCATTCTACCACCAGTCCATATCCTAGAAGCTAATATAACAGCTTTCTGTTGGGGACTAATAATTGGTCGTCTTATCAAGGAAACAATAGAAGGCAAGTCTACCCCTGTCTTAGCCTGAACAACGTCATAAAGAGGATTAGTAGGCATGTTAGCCACTTTTTCAGGACTTAAACGGTTAATCTTATCGCTTAATCTAGCAAATGCTCTCATATCATTCTGAAAACCCTTACCCATGATTTTCTGTATAGTGTAAGCATTTTCAGGACTTGTTAGCCAATCTAAAGAAGATTTACCTTGTTTGGCTCCTATGCCTTGGAGTTGCTCTACAAATTCTCTTCTAATAGTATTTCTAATAGGACCTTGAATATCTTTTGGAAGTCTATCAACATCTGCAATAATCTTAACTAAATATTCTCTATTGTTCATCATTTGATTTACAACTTGAGATGGCTGATAGCCTTCTACACCACCTGCTTTAAGTAAGAAGTGGTCGCCTATTTTCTTTTCTTGTGATTTCCATACCTCGTTAAGAGTATTTATTCTGTCAGATAAATAACCCTGAGTGTTAACAGATTGGTTTAATTCATCTCTTAAACCCGGAATTAAGTCTATAACTTCTGATTTCTTCTTTATTTGAGCTTGAAGAAGTTTAGGTTGTAATTGTCCATTAACAACTGACTTTTCATACACTTCAGCTAAGAAAGCGTTTTTAGCAATGTCTACACCTTTATCTTTACCTACAACATTATAAAACTGATTTAAAGATTCTGCATTCTGAACGACAACTGGAGCAATTTGTTGAGCATACTTGGCACTTGATATTTCTTTTATGCCCTGCTCTCCAAAAGGT
>JAERSJ010000084.1 GCA_016845825.1 Methanobacteriota archaeon | reverse complement strand
TTCACGTACCGCCCAATAATGACCCGATCTTTTTGAGATTTAAAAACCAGGGTGGACTCCGGGTGCCATATTGTGTTGTACTTTTTTAGTTTCTTAAGTTTCTTTCCCATATTTTATTATCTGGGTGTACTTTTTTAGACCCAAATTATCTAAACAAATAATAAAAAGATTAAATGATAGAATTATACTTTTCAACCGAAACCGCGACGACCCCGTATGAGATAGCGCTTCTTTTAGCAAATAACAACGTTGAGTGCCAAGTTTACAACAACTACTCGTCGTCCCGAAATTGCAATAAAATGACACTCGAACCCGGTTACTATGTAAAATTATTTAACTTAAACGACCGCGATTTTAAAAAAAACGTGTGGAATATAATACAACCCTTGTTCCACTTAGAATGCGCATATGTAAAGGCAAACGACACATATATGGGCTGCCTTCTTAATTGGCCGGGTGTGTTTACTCCGAGTAATTGTCCTAATAAAAACAAAAGAACAGGAGATGATGAATAATAAAAATATTTTTAAACATTAAAATATTTTTAAACATAAAACAATGATATCTCAATATTCAAAAAACAAACAATTAACCAATCGATGCAATACATCGGCAAATAGGAATCACGTACTACCACACGGCCCGCTTGCCCCTTCGACCGTCATCGCGCCGCAATCAGCGGCGGCAGCAGTGACAACACGTATTGGAACTTCGACAAGCACGGATGAGTGTGTAGATTTAATTCCCATTGCGGGACCGACGCACGGCGGGGACCTCGCGAGGTGGGTAGGCTACAACAATGACGGCCAGACAAACTGGAAAACACATATCTGCCCAGGGGAGAATGTAGATTTAGACTGGAAAAATATTAAATTTCTGGGTTCTATATTCACGACCTGGTTGCACCGGCACGAGCCCCCTAAGAATCCTAAATCTCTGCTAGAGGTGCATGAGGGGACGGGGAAGTGCAGCGGTGAACCGTCGGATGGTCATTGCACGTATTACAACGACGGGCGAGGATGCCAGCTTGGTTTAAACCTTGATGAAATGCTTACAGGGTCATGTAAAAGATCGTGCGGGATTCTACTACAACCACGCAAAATAACACTAGACAGTTTTCATTTCCCCCCCGAAGGGTTGGATGTTAGTTTTATTCTTCCGATTATACACAAAAAGACAGGAGTGACCACTCAAGTTCTGTTCAAAAAACCTCCATTCCATTGGTATTCCCCTGGTTTTTTTGAAAGCGGGAATAACCAGAATTGGTCACGGATGATGGGCACCGGCTCAGAAGGTACGCCGTGGTCAATTTTATACGCGGAAAGCAAAGAAGTGCGGGCCGCGAAGGAAGCCCTCCGTTTGGCGAAGCTGGCCGACCTCGAGGCGTGGGTTGCCGCTCAGCCAGGTGGTGAAGGCTCCAAGCGAGAAGGAGAGTCTGATGAACAGGCAGGAGAGCGCATTATGAAGCTACGGGACGCGCAGTACGCAGCGGCCCAGGCACTCCGCAAAGCCGAACTCGTTCTCGAAACCGCCCTTCAGCAGCAAAACTTGGATTGGGGGTGTCCGCCTGGGAAAATGGCGCCACCGTCGATATCGTGCAAAAACTTTCGTGCGGGCGAATGCTTGGCAGATCCCAAGTGCTACCCCCCACCTAACCTTGAAACATATACAAACGTCAGCGTTTATCGACCTAATGTTGGTGGATCTGACTATAACATTACCGAAGGTATTCGCCTAGGTGAGCCCGTAAAAATAGGATGCCTGGAAAAGGTGGCGTTTGAATATGTGAATTGGAATAAGTATGGCGACGCGGGGGTGAAGGACGAGACGCGTCAATATACTACAATAACAACAAAAGAAACTGAACATTCTAGTGAATCTGACTGGGGAGGCAGTACGACAGCTAACATTGGGTGGAAAACTAGATTGTCCCCATGGCACTCGGACCTTACAGTTACAGGTCATCATAACTGGAAAAATACAGATCTAACAAACGACAAATGGACTACCGAAGTTGAAAGAAAATACAGCCCTTTCTGTGTATATCAGGGCTCGGACAATCTGAGTGGAACCTGTGCATTGACTGGCAACCCATGTGACATTAGTTATACGGAAGCAGAAGGGCCAAAGTTCACCAAAAAATGCGTATCTGCTCTGGGGAATAATGTTTGTTGCCCATCCCGCATTCCATGCCCTCCACCTAAACCAGGCGAGACCTTAGGGCGTTGCCCTGTACAATACCGATTTTTACAGGACACGGCGCACGACGAGGGCGAAGAGTGCATCCCTAATACCCCAGACGACGATCCAAAAGATTGGGCATGCATCATACAGAACAGGTGTAAAAAAAATGCATCTTTTGTACAAAAGCTAGTCAAAACCGATCACAACGACGTGATAACGGCCGAAGTATTAATACCAAACAATGATTTCACTCATCCGGAGATGTTATGCACTGGGTCTAGTCAAGTTCCGGCTTGCCCCATGAATTATTGCGCTAAAAACGAATATGACCTGTCATGCCAGCAATGCAAAAACAACGAATGGTTGAGTTGCGACAAGTTACCGGAAGACCAAATACAGGCGTGTATTGACGGAGTTGATCATATATCCCGTAAAGTTAAAGATGAGAAGGGACGTACCATGACAGATAATTATGGTAAACCCATGTATAAATGGCCCTTAAGCTGCACAGATGAGTGCAGTGATCCAGATGGACTCCCTCCAGGCGATAAACCAAAAGGCGCTAGCAAAGCTTGGGATGATGCGTGTAAGAAGAACAAAGCGTATTTACAAAAATATGGCAAATGTCCCGGTACTGTACCATACCCATGGGAACAAACGTGGTCAGCACGTCATGTTGCAGCGTGCAATGACACAAGTTGTGCTGAATCATCCATGCTACATGGATGCACGAAATGCCACGAAGGCTGCAAACTTACAACAAATGTACTCGGTCGGGGGAGTTGTTCATAAAGATAACTTTCGCACTTATGTTTGTCGTGAGACATCATAACCATACATATGGTATACCATATGTATGGGTTTACCCCGAGTAATTGTTCTAATAAAGCAAAAAACAGGAGATGACACAGGAAACTATGTTATCGAATTTTTTGTCTCCAGGTCATAGAATACCTCAATTCGTTTTGAGTTTTACTGCGTTGGATCTCGTGAACATATTCTGTTTGGCTACCGCCGTGCATAACTAGCACGGATCCTGATTCCAGCGTAATTCGAGTTTCATTGTCGTATTTATCCGTGAAAACTATGTCACGGGATCCGCCGATACTCATGTTAATAATTGTTGGGTTTTCCCCGAATACAAGAGAATCTCTGTGTTTTTTTATATAATCGTCGCCGTTCCTGTATTTGTTGATTAATAAACTATTGATTTCCAAATCTGGTATGAATGGTCTGGCGTTAACCCACCTCTGGACGTCTTCTTGCAGCGATAGTAAAAACGAATCGTAAACTTCTGATCTCCACCTGTCCAAGTCTAAATTTCTCCAATCGTTAGAAAAATACCGGCCTTGCATGTCGAACCATAATTGCTCACGCTTGATTTCCGATCCATCTGATTTTGTTCCCTTTTTCCAATTTTTAATACTATCTAAATACGACCTTATTTTGCCATAATTGAATGCTGCAACAGGGTAGTAATAATCAATACCCTTTCGTATCACTTTTCTGTCCATATTCCTGTTATTGTATAAAAGTATCTTATTTTTTATATTCATTTGGGCAAGGGTAATAAAACAGTATGCAACTTGGCGCCGTTATTTTTATAAACTAATATCTTGATGTCATAAGCGCATGGGATATTTTTCACGAAACTAATATTTGCGGCATTTATATATGAATACAGCTGAATATTCTTATTTTTCCCCCGCCGAGCCCTATTTTTTTTAAAGATAGCTAGGGCTTCTTTTACGGAATTCGTATTTTTAGCTAGCCATATCACACTTGGCCCCACGTTGTCATTCTTGAAAAAATAAAGAGAAGGTCGGTTTAGCTGCACACTGTCGTGTAGTTTATGCTCTTGAACTCCGCGTAGCAATTTTTCGGCCAATGTTTTCGCCCCTTTGATGATAATTGTTTCGTCATTTTTTTCAAAATCCGCATTGTCTTCGTACATATTTTCAATCGTTTTACGTTCGTGGTAGCGGGCGAGCTTATCACTGTGTCTTTTGTCGAACATTTTCAGCCCATACAGTAAACGTTTTTTTATTTCTTCATTTGGCACTATTAACTCGTTTTGTTCGCTCAGAAAAAGAACACTACTTGAAAAATTATCTATACTGTTAAAGTATGTGTAATATTTTGAAAGTGGTTGGTTTCGTATTATAATATATTTATCAAACGTTGACACGTCCAACCCATTATCGCCTTTTTTTTTCGTGGAATACAACCAATACGTATATTGCAATAACCGGTGAGCCGCTCTTTTGCATGTTTTATATTGTTGTAAATCAGACACGGCGTTGCTGTCGGATTCGTAAGGTATCTTCACGTCAACGCCATCGTATGAAAACAAACAACAATTATTTTCGATCTGTTTTAGTTTGATTTCTTGAATTTTATTAATAAAATTCAAAATGTCGCTCAGAGTTAGATGTATCTTCGGCGCCCAGTCATTTCTTAGTTCAACTTTAAACATGGGTTTCACGGGATCTACCAACATAACTCCCGACAGCTGGGCATTATCTTTCATCTCGAAATAAATCATTCTGCATTTTCCATACGCATCGATATTTTGACCTACTATTGTTATGATCTTCAGCCAATTTTCAGGGGGGAAACTCTTGCGCATTTTAATTTTTCTAGACGGCGTATACGATGAATTCAACTCGCGGAACATTTTTATCAGGTTTGAGCTAATGTCACCCCCGTAGGCGAATTTTAATTTTTTTCCACCGCCATCACACTTTCCTTTTGGCGTTTCGCACAGTACTATGAGGTCGCATCGTTGGTACGCTGTGTTTTCGTACACGCATATACACTCCTTCCCCTCCTTAACATTATAATAATAATGGTGTAAGTGATTAGGTAATATGAGACCCGTGTCGTTGAAAATGAAAATATTACAATCGTACTGTTCCCTTAGTAAATTTATGAACATTTTAGGATCAAAATACGACTCTTTATTTTTAATTCTGATTTCGATTTGCTCAACTGAAAAATTATACATTTCTTGTTTACAGCACGCAGCGTGTTTTGACAGTTGTTTTCTAGTGGTTTCTAACAATTGCGCCATCGTGTTCGTATTTAATTTCGCCTTTGTAGCGGTCAATATACACTCCAGAAAACTGCTGCTGGTGTTACTCATGCCGAGCCGGTAAAACTCGTGGTTTTTATTTTTTATACGATCTAATTTGTTTTGTAGGCTTTTTTCGATAAATGTGCCCAGACTGCCTTGCTCTAAATACTGTTTTAATTTATTTATTCGATTCTTATTAGAAGCGGCGGTGATATTTTTTTGCTGATTCTCAACATTGCCTTTGTAATAATCTATATATCGTTTGTACCCCTTGCCTTCTCGTATGAAACAACACGGCGCCAAGATATTTTTGCCCTTCGCGTAGAGGACGAGCCCGGGGAATGGAAATTTCTCGTCTGGGCAAATATAATATTTTTCTTTATTATTTGGGAATTTGATCGCTTTTAATATCTTTTCATTTTGTTTGTAATTAAAGATTGGCGGCTCGTCTGTTACCTGTTCGATTAATTTTGTATCAGTAATAAGCATAGGCTGGTGGTTACATGACCTAGAGTATTTCGGAAAAGTATCATACCATTCTTGGTTTTTTAGTTTGTTGTATAGTTTCTTTAGAACCGCAACCTTTTTGCTATCAAGATTCTCAAGGCTGTGCCCCTTGTGGTACTCTTTAGCGCACCTTTTGCAATATTGTTTGCTGTTGTTGCAGCTGATGCATCTCACAGTCGCGACTTTCCGGGCGCACTTGGCGCAGATCGCTTCGCCGATATACTGTTTCAGCTCTGAAAACTTCCCCTTGCTAGTCAGCATTGGTAAATATTTCTTATAGGCTGAAAACAACCCAGATACAGTTTTTACTCGGTTATATATATTTAGCATACTTGTAAAAATTATTTGAAATTTGCGAAAA
>JAERSJ010000083.1 GCA_016845825.1 Methanobacteriota archaeon | reverse complement strand
GGACACCCATTGCCCCCGGGGGCAATTTTCTTTCGTTGATTGTTCATTGCCCATACATCTTCCTTCGGGCAACAACTCATCGTTTTTTATATAGTTGGTCAATGATGTATAAGAGTTACCCACGAAAGGCGTACGGGTGGCTGTTTTTGGAGTGACCGAAGTATTCACTACGTTTGTTAATATACTTGATAAAGCTGCTCCTCCTGCCATGGTGAGAGCGATCGGAGGCGCAAACCAACTTGTAACGGCCGCACCTGAACCGAGAAGCTTGGCTAATACATCAGTGTGTTTTGACACACTTTGAAGAGTTTTGGTAGACCACGATCTGTCGTCAGAACACTCACCGTACCTATCTTTTTGTTTTTCCCAAGTTTTTATATTTTGAATATAAAATCCTTCGATCAACGCATTAGACTTGTTCTCTTCTGCTTGCGCGTAAACAGCCCCTAACCATTGGTCTCTTGAAATACCCATGTGAGTCGTTAAAAATTTCTGCTCGAATTCATACCAAGTTTTAGCGTTGTGCCGCGCCGCGTGGAAATGTCCAGGTGAGAATAGCCCGTATAGTTTCGCTAAACGAGTAGCATCTTTACCTTCAATCGCGTCTATGCCAGTATTGCGTGCGCCGTTTATACTGACTCTGGTTCTCGGGTCTTCAAACCCGTTACGCCATTTGAAAGTTCCTATTACCCTGCTTCTGCATTGATTTTCAACATGCGGCTGGCCATCGCACGCTTCAAAGGTAGGCCAGTCTTGGTCAGGGTTGAATTGCCAGAAAACATTAGATTTCGGGATCCGCGTGCCGGGTGCAGGAGGAGCGTCACCAAACCCGACAGTACTCTCTCTGGGATCCGCGTTGAAATTATAAATAGCCATTAAGTCTGCTTGTGTTGTGGTGTTAACCATTACTTTAGGCGAATCCCAGTAGTAAGGTATATAGCGGGAGTCTAGTTCGCAGGGTGTGCTGTGCGTGTGGTCCGCGAACCCCGCGGGTCGATGTTCGCATTTATTTTTACCAGCCCATATTCTGTTGTTTTTGTTCAATCTCGGCGCCCATATACACGCGTTACCATCGACAGCTGGTTGGTGTTCACATCGATACTTGTTGTTTATGGTATTACAATTTGCATCGGCATAGCCCGCGTCGCCGGCGCCCTTGCAATTATTGTATGCATTGCAAGGATCCGGGACTTTAGTTTGTATGAGATCGGGGTCTTCGCAGGGACGATAAGTTGAATCGCCGTTCCTGTCTGCATACATAATAAGCGGGCAATATGTAATCCCGTCAGGGGTTTTGTCACTCGGTCTCATGTGGGGAGCGTGTTCCAGTCTGATTTCATAACAATTCATTAGCATTGTGTTTACTTCATCATCATCACTTGATTCTAATTTAGTACGTAGATTGTGATATCTGGTAAATCTACCTTTGTATTTCTCTCCTGGTTTACCAAAATTAGGAGAAGCATAGTCTAGATAACATGTTTTCGGAACACTGTTATACTCTATCGCAGGCCCAGGCTTCTTATCGTCCCAGCTTTTGCAACCCGTAATTCTAGTTGGTCCTGCGCCTGCACCAAGCAGTGAGTCATCGTTATCAGTGTTGCTGCTATCAGCAACAGATGTTTTTATGATACCTCCGCCGCAGGCGCAGCAAGCTTTTGTCGCTGTAATCCCATTTTTAGCTGGTACACTCGCTTGCTTAGTATTGCACAAATCACCAAGCTCATAGTTAATGCAATCGTCTCCTTCATCGTCTACCCAGTCGATAGGGTTATTCATATGTGTATCGCATGTACTCTTCTCGTTATAACGCTCTTTAAGATTGTAACGGTTGATTACATCATTGATCTTATAAGTATCAACAATTAGTGTATATATTTCATCTATGGTCTTGTTCTGATTGTATACATTACAATTCGATATCAACTTATTTATTTTATCCCACATTTCGTCATATTCCGCTGGGGTGGGTTTTTCTCGTTTCAAAGTGAAGTTTTCTTTAACTGCGGCAGCCGCCGGCGGCGCGGGAATCCACGCGGGAAGCCACAAGGGGGATCCTTTGTCCGAACTGGCAACGTATGTTCGGAGAGCTGCGCCGCCGGCGGCTACTTTAATGAAAAACCCAGCTGTCGCGTCATTCGTGAAAAAATCGTCTACCTTTTGTACAATACCCATCGAAAGCTGTTTGGCTACGTATTTTGAGTATTTCGAAGGGCCGAACTCTATTAAAAACATCTGAGCTGCTTTAGTCCACACCGGCTGTAATTTTATATAATCAGGTTCCCCCGCCGCTAGCTTTTGAGGATTATCAATTCGGTGTTCTTCATTTATCTGGGGCGCCGGGTCTCCATCTTGACGCGGACCCAGCAGGTCTTGCGGTCTTACAGTCCCCAGTTCCAATTGCATTAACCTAAATTGCAGGTAAACGTCGAAATAATTTTCTTTTTCCGCGTTGTTACTTCTTTTCAGACAATTATCTGCAACAGCCTGCGCGCCTTGGCAATCTTGGTCAATGAAAGGATTTTTAGCTAGTCCGGTGCTGTCGATGTTTTTTATGGCGTTCAACAAGGTTTCGCCCATTATATGTTCAATTGTCTTTATATCTTGAGCCACGGAATATCTCATCACATATTCCACATCTTTGGCGAATAACCAGCCCAAATGCGCTCGTACTTTAGTACTGTAAACACTTGATAAAAATTTTTGAGTCCTATTACCACACACGTTTCGAGTGTCTGCAGTAACTTTACATACCTTTCCATCTCTAACATCTTGACTTTCCTGGTCGCATGGCTCGATCCCCTTCTGTTGTTGTAAATCGCGTTCGTTCGTGCACAGACGAACTTGCGGGAACTTGTCGCAACCTTTCGACCAAACGTCTTCGTAATTATCAGCATTGATATCGGGTTTTAGCGAATAGCGAATACACCTGTCCAAAATACTCGGATCGTTCATATATTTGCCGTCGGCACATTCACCATGGGGATGGCACATCATTGTTTGTGGTAAATTTCGGGCGCCGTCCGCCGGCCCTGGGTTTTCATGGTTAAGCCGTGTTCTTATTAATGTTTGTTCACTTATATCATCCCATATGGGAATACTTGATATCTGTTGCATGGGTGTGTACATAATAGAAGATAAATTGCTTGTCATTTTTTATATTTGAAAATATTATTTAATATTTTAAAATTTATTAAATAATTAATAATCGTTTAGATACGCGATTGATATTTTAACAAAGAATTACTGCTGGTCTATGAATTCGTAGATGTAATCTTGCGATGCTTTTGTTTTTTTAATATCATTTAATGTATTTTTTATAAAGAGTGTGTCAGGTTTATGGGTTGGGACTGATAATGCGCGCAAATAATTCTCATGCGATGCCACAAGTAGCGCGACAACAAAAGCCATCGGCGTGAAAAACAAAATTGGAAAATACTGGTAACAAAGTGCGATAATGAGAACAGTGAAAGATTGAAGATATCGGAGTCGCCATTTCATATCGTATTTATAATCACGAATGTATTTTTGAGTGCCGTCGAGCATATTTTTTCGGCGCATATTTATGTCTTTGTGCCATTTGTTCATTTCATGAAAATTTTTCAGCAAGCTTTTGGTGTACATATGGTTCTTTTCTAAGTGTTCATTTTCGTTTTCTAATTCTTCGATTCGCACGCGTAGACATTGTATAGTTTGGACATGCGTTTTGTTATCATTTTGCAGTGTGTCGTTCATGAGGATGATATATTTCTGG
>JAERSJ010000082.1 GCA_016845825.1 Methanobacteriota archaeon | reverse complement strand
GCGGAAAAGTTATAGGAAATAAATGGAACGCGTATCAAGCACTTTTGAATTCAGGAATTTCCGAAAATGAAAGTCTAGATCAACTACGTTTAACACGCTATTGCTGCAGGAGAATGTTAATCTCACATGTCGACCTCATCGAAAAAATAACACCACCTTTGTTTGATAAAAATAAAAAATGATAACACAGATAATTAACATTTTGGAAATTTAATGTCATTATACGACGCTGTTTGCTTGTATTTTAGAAATTTTTTAGCATCGAAAAGGGGGCTGCATGTCTGAATAGATAAACGTATAACCGAATCCTTATCCTGTGGGCAACTCATCGCATTGATATAAAATGGCGCTGTTAAATTCCCACAAAACCCGCCAAAAGATTCAGTCACACCGAGGCCGATATTATAGGGCAGCAGAAAAGCAGTAAACACGCCGTCTATATTATAACAAAATTTTTTCCGAATATATGGAATATTATACGAGCGCATTATCTCGTACGAAGTCAGCGCGTCTTGTTTTTTCTGCGAGAATTGATCAACGAAAAACTTTTCGCACACTCTTGACCTAGGAACATCGACGATTATACACCCTATTTTGTTGTTCACAATCGCGTTGTCGTCATCCCACGCAACAGTGAATGCGATTCTCAGCGATTTCACAGATTTGTCTAAAACACTAAATAACAATTTAAACACTGTCGCGTAAACCGAAAATCTTTTTTTATTTATTAACGGAATAGATATCGAAAATCGTTTATTTACATGCTCAACCGGCGTGGGTTTATAATAAAGAGATTTCAAACTGTTGATCAAAACATACTTCAATACGAAAATATCTGAAATAACTGGGAATCTCGTGTATTTAGGTGCAACAAGATCATTATTGAAATCTAAAATAATTCCCAGAATTTTAAATAGTTTATGACCATCGCATAACGCGTGATTAGAAATAAAGACTATCGTCTTACGGTGTTCGTGAACAATAAGTGTGAACGTTTGAGTATCAATAGGGCGAGATGTGAACATAAAATTAAACCACGTAACCAGCGATAAGTTAACTAAATGTTTGCACGTGGCGTTGGAATCACCGTGTAACTTGAAATTTTCCCTAACCGTATTGACCTTTTTCGCCCATTCTTCCTGGGATAATTTACCAAAACACACGATTCCCAACTGGTGTCCCGCCCAGCCGCTTTCTTTGAAAATTTTATCAGCCGAGGTTAATACACGCCGTTTATCTGTCGACGATGTATTAATATACCTAATCACATTCATTAACGCAATTATGGCAGACATAAAAATAAATATAAATAATATCATTTATATTTATTTATTCATATGCATAGATTGGAATTAAAAACGTTTTCTACATGTAGGGCAGGTTTTTTCGCGTGCAAACCATTTATCGATGCATTTCTTGTGAAAAACATGGCCGCAAATTGTTTTTACTGAAGTATCGTTATTAAAAAATCCACAAAGACATATTACACACGTGGTTTGATCATACATCACATTTGCGTCATTAAATCCAACATGTTCCAAATAAGGTAAATGTTCATTTTCATACTTTGGTATTAGTGGTGTCGATCGGTCATCAATGACAGGAGACTGGGCAAGAGCAACAACATCCTCATCAGAAATTCGCCGCGGAGAAATATCTATATTTTGAAATTCGAAAGAGAGATTTCGCTGGACACTCTGACTTACTGCTCGCCGCCGCCTTGTTACGTTGCGATACCTATGATTTACGCGGCTTGCAGTTCGCCCAGTTACGTTGCGATACCTATGATTTACGCGGCTTGCAGTTCGCCCAGTTACATTTGATCGGTCAATTGACCGAGCAGCTAAGGATAGTACATTCTGCATTGACATTAGTTTAAACAATATTAAATAAAATATTTATATTTCAATTTTATAATTTATTATTTTGGCCACACGCGGTACATTTATTTTTTCCCTGGCCACCAGATTTCGCCGGTGGGGGTACATTTATTTCCCGTCGTAAAGTTTCTGTAATCGCAACCTGCTCGGAGACATACATCTTCTTGTATATTCCAATCGTCGGGTGTATGCTTCCAACAACCCAGTGCATTCGTCAGAGCATCTCTAAGTTTAAACGCTTCTGGGGCGTGACCTCCTTTTATGCTCCAATTATATGTTTTGGAAATGTCCTGCGCCCCATTGGCATTCCGCACTACATACGAAAGAGGGTGTGATCGCTCGGAACACTCTTCATTTGCAATGTCATCGTATTTAGCAATTCCGTAACAAGGAGACATATCTATACTTATAGTGAAGCCATCATTAATAGCGGGCTGGAAACGAAATATTTCCCCGTTGCCCGTTATAAAAAAAGAAAAATCATTTTTTCTGAAATACGTAACTACACCCATTTGATCTGAATCATTTTTTTTGTTAAATAAAGCACCTACCAATCCGCTGTCTTTAATTTGACTTGTTATTTCACGCTGGGGCACCGCGCGCCCATTCGCACAAATAAAAGTGTCAGTTGTGTTATCACCGGGTTTTTCGCACATGATTGGGTTTGTTATATCTATTACCACCGTTTGGGTGGAGATATCTGACT
>JAERSJ010000081.1 GCA_016845825.1 Methanobacteriota archaeon | reverse complement strand
GTTTTCGGGTACCTAACTCCAACAGTAGAAATATATGAAATTAAATGTGATAGATATGCACTATTGATAGGCCAAGATCTAAAATGTACTACCATTTTAACAAATAAGGGATATTATGCCGAAGACTTAACCTTCATTATTTTTTCTGAAGAAACAATAATAGAAGAAGTTAACATAGATTCACTAGATTATTTAGAAACATGGACTTTAACGACAACATATGAACCTTCAAACGTTGGAGAAACCGATATAGTTGTTAATGTTATAACAAATGGTGGAGTTGTTTATGAAGAACATATTGAGTCAAAAATTAAAATAATATCTACCGAAAATACAAATGGCAATCAAGATACAGAAATTAAAATCCCTGAAATTAATGCTGGAAGAAGTTTAGTACTTTTAACGATAGCAGGTATCTTATATCAAATAAAACGTTCTGAAAATTTGAAATATCTTGGCTTGAAATTTTTCTTTGTTCCAATGTATTCAAGACTCCAAAAAGACACATTAACTGATGAACCTACAAGACAAAAATTGCTCAAATACATATATTCTGAGCCTGGTGCAAATTTCAAACAATTAAAAGATAAATTTAGCTTACACAACGGCACTTTAGCCCACCATATTAACATACTAGAGAATCACGACATCATTACATCGCACCGTAGCGGAAGGCAGAGATTATTCTTCCCAATGGGAATAAATCAAGAAATTTCAAGAGTATCTTTAGTTACAAACGAAACTCAACGTAATATTATGGACATAGTCAAGAATACACCTGGAATAACTCAAGCAATGATTTCAAAGCAACTTGACATGAGCCGTCAAAAAGTAAATTACCATGTTAATTCCTTAGTTGACAAAGCCTTCCTTAAGATTGAAAAGCAAGGAAGAATAACAAGACTCTATCCATTGTACTACACATAGTGGCGGGCCAGATGGGATTCGAACCCACGGTCGATCGGTTAAGAGCCGATCGCTTTACCTAGCTAAGCTACTGGCCCCGCTATTATTACCCAATAATACTCGTTAAAAAATTATATCTTATTAAAATATAATATTTGAAAGGATATAAAGTAAAAAGAAAACTCCGCCAAGAGTTTGCCTCCAGTCTATATTTTGAAACATCGAAGACGCAGGACTTTCGGTTCCTGATTCAAATATAGGAGAAGCTGTATTAGATGTCTGTGTTTGACTTTTATTTGCCCACTTATCTTTAGAGGCATTCCACCAATCATCACGATTATTTTCTGCTCGCAGAGATGTAGGAGAAATATTAGATCCTTCCAAATCTAACTCTCGAATTCTACGCTTTGAAAACTCTAGACCACCTATCGCCAATAATATCGAGAAAATAAGAATTAATGGGCTGCCAAGTACAGCTGCTGTGTTCCAAGCTGCATGAATTAAAACTGCTAAAAGATAATATTTTATTACCACACTGAAAGGAGCCCCCTTAACCAAATATTGAGAAATTCCATAACCTGCAAAAGAACTTGCTGTCAAGTGTAATAAAATAGAAGAAACGGTTCTAACTGTTACAATGATTATGACTCCTAAAAGACCACTCGATACTGCACCTTCTGAAAGTCCATACAAAATATTCTCAGTAGCTCCAAAGCCTAAACCACAGGCTGCACCATAAACAATACCATCTTCGACCTCATCAATTTCACCTTTTACTGATGCATTACGAAAAAGTACGAGTGGTTTAACAAATTCCTCTACGATAGGAGCGACAATGATTGCTGTCAAAACAAATGTTAAATCTGCATCATTGCCAGAATAAAGGAAAACAAGACTTCCTCCCAACCCATTAAGAATTAAAGCGTAAAAGACACCAGAAACTGCACCCCATACAAAAGCAGTTTGCAAAGCACTCCACGGCTCGCGATCAGTTTCCTCGGCATTTCTTATCGACTTAAGATAAAGATATGCAGGCCCGAAAGATAATACCGCAGCCAAACCAAAGGCAACAAAGCCTGCCGTTGCAATGAACGATAATGTAAGGAGGATAATAATTATCCATTGACCTCGTGTGATTTCCATGAATTTATTTAACCATCTAGGTTACGTGTACTTTACCTTTATGGATATATAAGATTCCCCGCCTAATCATCTTATTCATTTGTAAGCGTGGCCTTGGAATATTTGCAGATTCTGCTTTAGCAACCAAATTTTCAGGAGTTATTCCTTCTTCTCCAGCATTTTCCCTAACAAGCTCAAGTAATCTAAACTTAGGCGTTTGCGTTATATCTGGGGAATCATCGTCATCATCAACTTCCTTCTTCTTAACAATCTTAGCTTTCCTAGCCAAAAAACTTTTCTTCTTAGGAGCTGCTTTCTTAACTATAACTTTCTTTGGTTTATCCTCAGACTCCTCAACTAATTCACTACGATGTTGTTCGACAAACTCGCGTACAAAATCAAGCAATATATCTGCTGGATATGTCTCATCTAAATCAGCTTTTTTTATAAATAATTCCCAATCTTCTTGATATGCGTCAGGTATAGTCATAAAGAAATCACGATTTGTTGACACAATCTACTATAATGGATGAAATATATATTGTTTTACCTGATTATAGAACTATATTCCTGCTCTAACTCCTTAAGAATTGAATCCCAAGAAAAATTTTTAGCCCAAACTCTACCGGCTTTACCCATTTCCTTACACATTTTGGCATCATCTAGCAAGGTAGCTATAGATTTAGATAAATTATCAACATCATTGTATTCAACAATTAGGCCATTATTACCAGGAGACATTGCTTCGGGGATTCCACCAACATTCGTACCTATTACTGCAGTTTCAGCAGCTGCAGCCTCTAGTAATACGATACCAAACGCTTCATATTCAGAAGGCAAAACCAACATCTCTGCAGCAGCTAACACCGAACGATAAGTTTCGTCATCAATGTGGCCTAAACGATGCATCCTTACTCCCTTTTCCAAGGCTTCTTTCTCTAATTGTTTACCAAGCCCCATATCTGCCCCAGTAATGACCAAATCTACAGATTTTTGATTTACTAGATCCATGGCTGAAATTAAATCCGAGAGACCCTTATTTGTAGCTAAACGACCTGCGAACAAGACAAACTTATCTGAAATATCGGGATATTGCTTACGAAATATATTTTTATCCGGCAAAATCTGCCAATCGTTCCAATTTATTCCATTATAAATTATTTTGATATTATCCTCACTGACACCTATTTCTGAAACAAGCATATCTCTTTCATGTTTACTAACGCAAGTAATCAGGTCTGCAGACTCCATAGTGCCTTTTCCTATTACTGTATCGTAAAATTCTCGAAGAGTTTTCCTCTTTGCTCCTCCCCACATAGACCATGATGGATGGAAATGAGGTGTGATTACCCATGGTGTGGATTGAAATCTCTCACGAATCCAACCTGCGTGATTTTGAAAATAACCATATGAATGTGTGTGAATTATATCTGCCTTCTTTGACAGAAAAGACTGAACCATGCCTGGAGCTAAGACATAATGTGCTTCACCAGAAACTGTGTAGGCCTTGTGTCTAGTAACATTAATTCCATTAACCTCAGAAGGCATTTCTTTCTTAACAAAGGGAGTCTCTGTATACAAGTCCGTTGTTATTACCTCTACATCATGTCCCAAGTCCCTTAAACCTTCAGAATATGCTTTTACTACAGTTTCAGCACCGCCGGGAGCTGGAGGATATCTGACACACCCCTGTAGAATCTTCATAGTTGGCCATACAAGGCGCCTTTTAAGCCCCCGACCTTAGCCAGTTAGTGGCAGAATCAAAAGACATAAGCAGCCCACTTTCAAGCCATCTTGAGGAGCTAAGAACTTATTTACTCTTGCCTTTCATAATTAATGTAATCTTAATGATAATGATTATCTCTTTTGCATCTGATTTAATCGTTAACATACTAGAAGCCGTTAATCTAAATATTAATGATTTAAGTACTTACAGTCCAGTAGAATTTTTCAAAACCAAAATTTTCCTTAGTTTAGTATTAAGTCTCATATTCTCTTCTCCACTTTGGCTACTTTCAATATACAATTTCTCAAGGAC
>JAERSJ010000080.1 GCA_016845825.1 Methanobacteriota archaeon | reverse complement strand
TTCAACCCCAGCTAATTCAACAGGACCAGCTAAAAGTTGCTTAGATACAAAGAGTAATGCTGATATAGTTTTCAGTATCATTCCTGTATTCATCATCTTAGGTTTGATTCCGTTAATTAGAGGCTCTCTATCAAGAGGCCTTTAAGATAAGTAAAATTATCTTAACGGGTTCGACCTAGAAACGTCGTAAAACTTTTCTTTTTTATGTTAATCTTTTAAGTATCTCATACTATGGGAATATAGTAGCATAATGGCCGTTAACATAATCATTAGAACTTTGATTTCTCTTTTTGCCGTGGGAATTGTAGTTATGTTGTTTTTCCCTATCATTTACGAATTAGCTTACAATGTCCCCACCTGGGACAATATGCCCGATAAGGTTTTAGCTAATAGAGATAATCTTTATTCCATATTCTTATTGGTCCCATTGATAGCAATAGGCGGGATCGTATTATGGGCGTACATGGCATCGACACGGAAAAGCCAGGATGATTTCTAATGAATCATGTATTTTATGTTATTTCGTTATTACTTTTAATTTCAATTCCAACAGTATTCGCAGAAGTAGGCCAAAACTATGATACTGCAATTAATGATGATGGTTCCACAACATGGACTTCACACCCTGAAAGGATTCTAGTAAATGACACATGGCAAAATTATTTTTTAGAATCCACTAATAATAAAATAATTTTCTCATCTAACAGTATCGGGGGTTTTGTGTATGACATTCCTACTTGTTCATATTCCCTGTATGAAAATGGATTTGATGGGAATCAGATAATTCCAAGTGTTTCAATCGTTGGAACACAAAACAATAACGGCACATGGGAAAATCTAGCAGTTAATGAGGAATCATGTTTAGTGGATTTTTCCCAAGATGAAAAAGGAATTACCATAACATCCACAAAAGAAAACAACACACAAAAATTAACACATGAAATTATCATAAATATTAACATCGGCGTAAAAGAAACTTTCAAGCTTTGGGATGAATCTAGAAACGAGTTAGGAATTTCACAAACGATTCATACAGGCGAATCAATTAAGATAAATGATCAAACTATTGACATCGCACAGTTTAAAGGCCAATCTTTTGACAGGGATTTTATCGTTGAGAACAATGCAGAAATTTTACAAATGGCTAATAATCTAAATTATGATTTTGATGTGGGTATTGATTCTTTATCTAATGTGAATATTATTTTTGATGAATCATATAAGGTAAACATGGATTATGCAAATGGAAATTTTACAAACTATTTAGAGATTGATCCTACCTTTTCAGGAAGTGCAAATTATAAAGGAACTTACAAAACAAGTAGCGGATCATATCAAAATAAGACTCATTCAGGTTTTGGATACAATGCTTATGATACAATGAGATCGGGATTTTATTGGGATATTTCTAGTATTTCAAATTCTGCTATAATTTCAGATGTGGATATTTCTTGGTATGTTACAAATGGGGGTGTCAATACTTGTAAAATCAATTCAATAGAAAATACATTAAGCTCAATGTCAATTCAAGATAGATATATCGATATTGGGGATGGGACAACCTTTGGAACTATTGCGTGTAATAGTGTTGGAACTAAAAACATGGATTTAGGAAGTAGTGCCGATTCTGATTTGCAATCGGAATTATCTGTGGATGATGAATGGGGAATCGGTTTAATGAGTAATGCCGAATCATCTGTTCAAGAGGGGTACATGACTTTAAGCTCAATGTCATTATCTGTGACATATTCAACCCCAACGATTCCAAGTACAATTAGTGATTTATCGGCATCATTTAATTCTCCAAATGTTGACTTGTCTTTTTCAACCCCTAGCGATGGGGGTACTGCAATAACATCATTTAAGGTGTATAGAGATACAGGATCAGGATATTCATTGTATGATACTGTTAGCGGTTCATCATTAACATCATATCAAGATACTAATCCAACTTTGGGGGCTGTAAACTATTACAAAGTTAATGCCGTTAATTCCGTAGGGGAAGCAAGCGATTCAAATATTGCATCGGTTACAGCGGGAACACCTCCAGGCAATCCAACGGGATTAACTAGCACAATACAAGATGCAAATAATGCCCCGCTTGATGTTTATCTTCAATGGTCTAGCCCCGTATCTTGGGGAACGGGAACGGCACAAGGATTTGAAGTGTATCGTAACGGGGTTTTAGTTACTACAACGGGTTTAGTTAATTCCTATACCGATACCGTTACACAAGGAAGCCATAGCCATTATGTAAAGGCCGTAAGTTCACACGGGACTAGCGGAAACAGTAACACGGCAAACATCACAACCCCTAATGTTCCTGATGCTATAACGGACTTATCAGGTAATGTAATTTCTAACACACAAATTTCATTATCCTGGACCGCCCCAAATGACCAGGGATCAAATATTGACGATTACAAAATTTATCTTGATGGGACTTTATGGGCCACAACTCAAAACACAAATTTCACAAATGATATAAGCCCATTAGTTTCAAACACTTCATACACTCTAACAGTTTATGCCAATAATTCCGTAGGGGATTCTCTAGTTTCCAATTCTGTAAACCTTACAACTTTTCAAAGTGTAAGCGGTAGTATAACAGTAACACCAAACACACAAGGGGCATCAACTCAACTGACTTTTTCAGCTTCTGGAATTACGGGAACACCAACCCCAACATTTAGCACATTTACATTAAAGGAGGGAATTAACGTTATTGCTAGCGGAATATCAAGCCCCTACACATTGACATTAAATGACAATTCCCCTCATACTTACACGATAACAAGTAC
>JAERSJ010000079.1 GCA_016845825.1 Methanobacteriota archaeon | reverse complement strand
CATTTATGATTTATCAACATTTTATTAATGAATTAAAGAAAAGGAATTTAAAAATTGATCTTTCTAATGCCGTATTAATACATGGAGGAGGATGGAAGAAACTAACAAAAGAAGCAATTACAACGACAGAATTTCGAAGATTGTTATATGAATTGTGTGGGATACAATCTGTTCATGATTATTATGGAATGGTCGAACAAACTGGTTCAATTTATATGGAGTGTGAAAATGGTAACTTGCATGCGCCTATATTTTCTGATGTTATTGTTCGAAGGGCACATGATTATTCAATTGCAGATGTAGGGGAACAAGGAATTATACAAGTCTTATCAGTATTACCCACAAGTTATCCCGGTCATTCTTTGCTTACGGAAGATGAGGGAATTTTATTGGGTGAAGATGATTGTAGCTGCGGTAGATTAGGAAAGTATTTTAAAATAATTGGTAGGATTAAAAACGCTGAAATCCGTGGATGCAGTGATACTTATGCAAATGACTTTTAACGATATTAATTTTTTAAATATAAAGGGAAATTGGGATGTTGAGGAGTTTAAAAAATTAAAACCAATGACACCATTTTCAGATAAAGTAATTGATTATTTAAATTCATTGTCCAAAGAGTTAAATAAAAATAATCAAACTAGATTCTACCCTGATGTAGCAACATTTGCATTTTTCTGTAGAAGAGCAAATTTATTACAGTTAAAAAACACACACTATCATGATGATTCAATTAGAATAGGTAGGGGGCTTGTTTACCACATCGCTCCATCTAATGTACCTGTTAATTTCGCCTATTCTCTTATTGTAGGGATCTTGTCTGGTAATTCAAACATAGTAAGGGTGCCATCTAAATACTTTGATCAAGTAAAGATAATAGTTGAAGCAATTAATGCTCTATCAGAAATGAACAAACATAAAGCAGTTTCAAAAAGAATTGCATTAGTTCGTTATGATCGTTCAAATAGTGCTACAGCTATTTTTTCATCCTTGTGTGATGTGAGGATAATTTGGGGCGGAGATGAAACAATAAACCAAATTCGTAAAAATGTGTTAGCCCCAAGAGCGTTTGATATAACATTTGCAGATAGATATTCGATATGTGCGATAAATGCAAATGAGTTTATATATGAAAAAGAACCTAAAAAAATTATAAATGGTTTTTATAATGATACCTATTTAATTGACCAAAACGCCTGTACTTCTCCACATTTGGTAATATGGGTTGGCACAGAAGCCAATGTCAAGAGTGCAAAATTAATTTTTTGGGATAATCTGCATAATCTTGTCAAAGACAATTACAATATTCAACCAATTTTAGCGATAGATAAAGTAACTAATTTATATGATCAAGCAATACAAATGCCGGGCATTAAGTTAATTGAACCTGATGATAATCTGTTATGGCGAATTAAACTAAATGATTTATCAAGAGATATAGATAAGTTCAGTTGTAATGCGGGTTATTTTTCAGAGTACCATATCTCATCTCTAATGGAATTATCAAAGATCATTAATAGAAAATATCAAACGCTTGCATATTATGGGTTTTCTGCTAAAAAATTAAATGAATTAATATATAAGCTTAAGCCAACAGGAATTGATCGAATTGTTCCCATAGGGAAAACAATGGATTTTTCTTTAATATGGGATGGATACAATTTGGTCAATAAGCTTAGTAGAACAATTGAAATATTATAAATGAAAAATAACCGGATATACTTGTCTCCTCCCCATATGGGTGCTAAAGAAAGAAATCTTCTAACCAACGCATTTGATTCCAACTGGATTGCACCTTTAGGGCCTCATGTAGATAAGTTTGAGTATGAGATGGCAGAATACCTTGGTGTAAAGCACACCGCCGCCTTGAGTTCTGGTTCAAGTGCATTGCACCTAGCATTAATAATTGCAGGTATTAAAGAAGGGGATAAGGTATTGTGCCCAAGTTTGACGTTTGCAGCTACTGCCAATGCAATTATGTATCAAAAAGCACAACCTATATTTTTAGACTCAAACCCAGATACCTGGGTTGTTTGTTTTAATGCATTAGAAAAAGCCATCAAAAAACATAAACCTAAAGCATTTATTCCTGTGGATTTATATGGCCAAAGCTGTGATTATGATGCCATAATGACTTTATGTAATCAACATAATGTAATTGTCATAGAAGATGCTGCTGAAGCATTAGGGGCAGATTATAAAGATAAGAAGTGTGGTTCATTTGGTGAAATGGGAATATTATCCTTTAATGGTAATAAAATTATTACCACTTCGGGTGGAGGCATGTTAGCTTCAAATAATGAAGAGCATATTAAAAAAGCACAATTCTTAAGTACCCAAGCAAGAGAGCCTTTAGTCCATTACGAGCATAAAGAATTAGGGTATAATTACCGTATGAGTAATCTTCTCGCTGCGGTAGGCCGTGGACAGTTAGAAGTCATTGAAGATAGAGTATCTGCTCGTAGATCAATTTTTAACCGATATGAAAAAGCATTTTCCCGTATTGATGGATTTACTTTTATGCAAAAAGCAGATTATGGGAAATCGAACCGATGGTTAACTACTTTAACAGTAGACGAAAAAATAACTCGAATATCAAGAACACAAATTATTAATGCATTGGAAAAAGATGACATTGAAGCACGACCAGTGTGGAAGCCTATGCATTTACAACCTTACTATAAAGGGTATGAGTACGTAATGGCTGTGGATGAAGATGTTTCTAAAAAGCTTTTTTATGATGGGTTGTGTTTACCGTCTGGTTCATCTCTATCTGAAATAGATCAAAACCGGATTATAGATATAATTCTTAATTGTGTGGATGAATAAGTATTTACACTTCATTTATTTTATTACAATTCTACCGGCTTATTTACAGTCCCAGAATAATGACTATTTGAACACTTTACAAATACTGAACTCAAAAAAGTTAAGCCAAAATAATATTGTTTCAGATAATCTGAAACACTCAGAGTTTAATGTTTCATTTTATACCCAGTTTATATCAAATAGTGGGCATCCTAACTTAGATAATAATGCCGAGTTATTTGCACCGAGTCGAACCACAAATATAATAAGTGCCCGCTTAGAATACGCCACACCATGGCTCTCCTTGAGTCTTGAACCTTATTCTATTTCCTACAATGGGGGTTTAAATGCAAGCCAAACTCTAGGTTCCTTCGGTGTATTAAATAACAATCATAATATTTCCGGGAATAAAACAAGAGTGGGTTTTCGACAATCAAGGTTGATTTTCCATTACAAAGGAGTTGGTGTTGGCTATGGCAACATGAGCCATTGGTGGGGTCCCGGTTTCCACTCCGCAATAGCCTTGTCAAATAATGCCCCGAGCCAAGAGACCTATGCTCTGGGCACATTTAAAGATATACAAATTGGTAAATTCTCATTTGGATCACAAATAATAGCCATGCCTTACGAAAGTAATACAGGTTCTCAGTTATACTTTTCCGGTTTAAAAGGCCACCTTTCTCATCACGCTGAAAATACAACAATAACGATTGGATTGCACCGTACCTATTTGTCAGGCGATTTTAGTAATTTATCATCAACTACCATTTCTACAAATAAATGGTCACTGGTGGATGCCGCTAAATTAGTTATAGAGCCTTTATTTGGACAGAGTAAAAAGAATTTAGGCTATACCGCCCCCGGTACGCCTGGTTTTGATGCATGGGATGAGGTGTTAACAGGGTATGTAAAATTAGCATTCCCAAAATCAGGACTGACAGTTTATGCAGATGTAGCCAGTGATGATAATCGAGGTAATTTAACCGATTTATTTGCACACTGGGATCATACCTTGGGATATCAATTGGGTATTACTAAAGAAACTAAACTCAATCATTATAGGGTTTTCTCAGGAGTGGAGTTTTTAACTACCAGGGTCTCTAATACATTTAATCCCAAGTTCTATAGAGGCGGAGAGCCACCGAATTATTATGCCAAATCTCCATATGATTATTTTACTTATCAAGGCAGGCGAATGGGAGCCCATTCAGGATCATCTTCTGATGATTTGATATTTGTTCTAGGGGTATTGGATGATTATTCGAGTACATTTGTTTCTTTCAATAAAGAACGGCATGGAATAAAAAGTATGAGCCACCCCGAACTAAAAAATGAATATGTGTTAACCTACCAACGTAAAATGTCTTACTACCATACCGCTTTTATTACTCTTGAATATGAACACATTAAAAACTTTGGTTTTATTCAGAATAACGTTTCTGTGAGTAAATTAGTATGGTTAGGATATTCTTTTTCAATAAATCAGTAATTGGGATAACTAATTCGAAAACATAATTTCAAAAAAGTCATTAATCTGCCCGTCCTAGTGATGGGCACCTTTTTAATATCACCAATCCATGCCCAATCATCTCTTAACTCCTCACACGTTACTCATAACGCTTTTATTACTTATAAACAATCATTCTATTTAAATACAAATATCCCAAATTTAGAAAACCAAAACGGTTATTATTTTCCTAAAGGATATGGTTCATTTTCTTCATTTCTAATAAACTTTAATACAAATCATCTTTCATTGTCAGCTGAACCGGTCATAGTTAACCAAAATGGTTTTAATGTTGATCTTCCCCAAAAAGAGAAAATCTTTTCAGTTCTAAATGATGTACCCCGAAATAATATGTATCATCCCACTTCGTTTAGAAATACAGGTATAAAATTGCATTACAAGGGCTTATCTGCCGGTTTTGGCAATTGGGATCAATGGTGGGGGCCGGGTATGCACAATAGTTTAGTCCTATCGAATAATGCTGAAGGATTCTATCATTATTTTATAGGCACAAACGCTTATCAAACTATTGTGAGCAATTTGTCATTTAAATTTAAATATATGGTTTCGGATGAAATGCAGAATTGGGTCGGGGACGATTATTTCTATTCTGCCTGGTTTTTAAACCTAAGATATAAGAAAATTGAATTTGGTATGAGTCGAAATGTTCTTAGCGGCGGATATAGTGATTTACCTTGGTCCTTAAACGATGCAATGACCGTTCTTATTAATAACAATAATAGTAAGTATTGGGATTCGATTAATGAATATTATCTTTTGGCATCATTTTCGGAATCAGGCTTAGAAGTATTTGTAGATATTGGATTTCCAAACCGATCCTATGCAGGGCAAGATCCTGAAATATATTCAGACCACGCAATGGGTAGTAACTTAGGATTAAGAAAGCAGGGTGCGTTTGGTTCAGATCATTTATTATTTGGTTTTGAGTATACCCGGTTGGTCCAGGGGATTTATTATAATATTCTGCCCACACCAAATTGGTATGATAATATAAAATTTAACTATTCTTCCTATAAAGGTCGACGATGGGCTGCTCATAGTGGAGCTGACTCAGATGACTTTTTGATTTTCGTTGGATATAAAGACGATCAAAAAAGCTTCATTTATGGATTGAACTATGAACGCCACGGTGTGACCTATCATTTTCCACCAGAAGTAAAATTTGAGTCGCGCATTAATGCCAGTTATCAAATTGGAAATACAAATATCCAACTCATTTATGAGAATGAATATTTTGAACATTACGGCTTTGTGGATGTGAACCGAAACGTATGGGATGAAACATTCGAACCCGGCTCCATTCAACGCACCCAAACCCTCCTCTTCTCTTTTCAACACACCCTCTCTCTATAATCC
>JAERSJ010000078.1 GCA_016845825.1 Methanobacteriota archaeon | reverse complement strand
TGTACATTCTGAATGAATAGTTGTGGAGAAAAATATACTAGTTATTGGGGGAGGTGTAATTGGTTTATCTTCAGCAATATGCCTTCTAGAGGATGGATGGGATGTTACAATTCACTCTGCAGAATTTTCTCCAAATACTACTTCAGATGTTGCTGCAGCTTTGTGGTATCCATTTCTATCTGCTCCAGTTGAAAAGACAGATGCATGGGGTTCTCGAACTTATGATATATTGAAATTATTGACAGCTGAGGAAAAAGCAGGAATTGAAATGGTTCAGACATATGAATACTTCCGTAGTAAGCAGGAGGATCCTTCTTGGATGTCTACAGTAGATAAATTTGAGAGGATTACAGAAAATTTGCCATCCGACTATGTTGAATGTTTTTCATTTATGACTCAAGTCATTGAAATGCCAATATACTTGAATTGGTTGATGGGTCGATTCAAAGTTCTAGGCGGAAAATTGAAAAAACAGACGGTCACCAGTTTTTCAGATGTCTCAGATGATTTTTCTGTAATAGTTAATTGTACTGGCCTAAGCTCTGGGGAGCTTTGTGATGACTCTGAAGTCTATCCAGTTCGCGGGCAAATAATTCGAATAAAGCCACTAATTGGTGAGATGCATTTAGATCAACAAGTCCCTACTCTAGCTTATATTGTACCAAGAAGTAATGACATGATTATTGGAGGTGTCGCTCAGGAAGGCAATTGGAATACTGAGGCAACTATTGAGGATAGAAATTTTATTATTGATAAAGCTTCTAAAATTATTCCAGGAATAAAAGAAGCTGAAATAATAGAGGATATTGTAGGCTTAAGGCCCGGTAGAACTGAAGTACGTCTTGAAAAAGAATTAATTTCAGGAAGAACTGTAATCCATAACTATGGGCACGGTGGTTCTGGTGTTACACTTTCATGGGGATGTGCAGAGGAAATAGTGGAGATAGTAAATGAATAAAGAATCTAAGGGGACACATGATTATTTGGATGATCCCAGAAATTCTGAAGTATTAGTATACGTTAATGGAGATTTTGTACCGAGGCAAGATGCTAAAATTTCTGTATTTGATAGTGGTTTTCTACTCGGCGACGGAGTCTGGGAAGGCGTTCGTTTGCATAACGGGAAGCTACTTTTTTTGGCTGAACATTTAGAAAGATTGTTTTGGGGCGCTAGCAAGATAGATATGGATCTAGGTAAAACTCTAGGGGAAATAACAGATATACTATACGATACAATTATCAAGAACGAAATGTTCGATGGTGTTCACTTGAGGCTTATAGTTTCAAGAGGAATTAAGTCTACGCCATATCAAGATCCTAGTTTTACTATTTCGAAGCCTTCAATAGTTGTAATTCCTGAATATAAGTTGCCTTCTCCCGAGATTCAAAAGACAGGTCTAAAGTTAGTTTCAGTTAATACGATTCGTGGAAGTGAAAATATTCAAGATCACAGGATTAACAGTTTAAGCAAATTTAATTGTATTCAAGCTTGTATAGAGGCTAAAAGAAAAGGTGGTGATGAAGGTTTAATGTTAGATCCACACGGATATGTCTCTACCTGTAATTCTACACATTTTTTTATTGTTAAATCTGGAGCAGTCTGGACATCTACGGGAAAATATTGTTTAGGTGGAATTACTCGACAAAACGTGATTGATATCTGCAATTCAAATTCTATTCCAGTATATGAGAAGAATTTTACATTGTCTGAGGTTTATGAGGCAGATGAGGCCTTTGTTACAGGTACTTTTGCAGGAGTAATTCCAATATACGAAATTGATGATCATGACATCAATATCCTCCCTTCTGATTCAGTTGTTGCCATTTTACAAAAATATTACCATGATTTAATTGAATCTGAGAGTAAAGCATGAAGCGAATTGCGATGTGGTCTGGCCCTCGCAACATATCTACTGCAATGATGCGTTCATGGGAAAGCAGATCAGATACTTTCGTTATTGATGAACCATTTTATCCACATTATCTTAGTAAAACTGATGTTGATCATCCAGGCAGAGAAGAAATAATTGCATCGGGAGAACTAGATGAGATGGTTGTAGGTCAAAAATTAATTTCTGAAACTAAGGGCACTTGTTCAATATATTTTCAAAAGCATATTACCCATCATCTTTTACCTTCTGTAGACAGAGAATGGATGAAGGACGTTACAAATTGTTTTTTAATAAGAAATCCCAAGGATATGATTATTTCCTATAGCAAAGTTCACCCTGATTTGAATGTGCATCTGCTTGGACTTAACGAGCAGCATGAAATTTTTAATTATGTCAGAAAGATTACAAATCAAATTCCTCCGGTTGTAGATTCTAAAGATATCTTGCTTAATCCACGAGATATTTTGAGTAAATTATGTACCAAAATTGATGTAGTTTTTTCTGAAGAGATGCTCAGTTGGTCTAAGGGAAAGCGAGATACTGATGGAATATGGGCAGATTATTGGTATAAAAACGTTGTAAATTCTACCGGGTTTAATATTTACAAAGAAAAAGAAGAAGAAGTCCCAAGTAAATATTTGGACTTGTATGAAGATTGCTCTAAAATTTATGATGAATTGAGCAAGCACAAAATAACCTAATTTAGCAATTAGTTAATTAAACCCCAGATTCATAACAAAATATGAGTGAACAGGCAAATCTCGACCCCGAACCATGGGCTTATCACCTTCTTGGCTTGATTTCACCTATGTTGGTAATCTCAGGAAATCTTCTGGGTGTTTATGAGCCAATTTATGCTGCTATGGGAGTTGTTTTCATATGGGTTGTTGGCCCCATTTTAGATGTTCTATTGGGAGAAACTAAAGTTCCTCGGCCACCTCGTGATTCTGGAACTCCTTTTGAAGTTCTATTATGGGTTCATGGAATTTTACAGTTATTCGTAATGGGCACTTTCTTTTGGTTCGCCTTTAACACAGGTCTTAATTTTTGGTTAGTAGTAGGTGCTTTGTCAACAGGGTTGAGTGCCGCAGCCTCTGCAATAGTTACAGCTCATGAATTAGGCCACACTAGGCCCAGAAGTCCAAGCTGGTGGCTCTCTAGAGTCTTATTATTCAGCGTAAATTATCTTCACTTTACCACTGAGCACAATTATAACCATCATAGATGGGTTGCAACCGACAAAGATCCAGCAAGCGCTACAGAAGATGAAAGTTTATGGCATTTTTGGATTAGAACTATTCCAGGTCAATTCATATCATCTGTTGAAATTCATAATAGTAAAGGAAAGACCGGTTTTAACAATCCTTCCTACAGAGGACTTTTTTTACAAATAGTCACATTATTAAGTTTGGCTTTCATTCCGGGTTACTTGGGATATTTTGATGGTATTCCATTAGCAGTAGGCTGGATTATTTCCTCAGTAATTTCAATTCTAACTCTTGAGTATGTAAATTACATACGTCACTGGGGTTTGCGCAGAGGTAAAGGTCGTTTCAAAGCCGAGCATGCTTGGAATACTGAGGCAAGATGGTCAAGATGGAGTCTTCTGGAACTGACAAGACATTCAGATCACCATTTAGATGGTGGAGTGCCATTCTGGAAATTGCGTCCTCTCGGTAATACACCTACACTCAAATGGGGATATTACGCTTCTTGGTGGCCGTGTGTCATAACTCCTATATGGAGGAAAGTAATGACTCCTCGTTTGACCAATTTTGACTAGTTACATTTATTATTGGGCATATAATGAATCAATATGGGAAAGGAAATTACCTTATCAAATGTTAACAAATATCTGAAAAAATTTACTTCAGATCCACAAGCTAGAATTTCAATGAATGCAGCAACCCGTACAGATGTTCGAAGAGTAGCAATGAATTGGGAATCTTTCAGAGAGATAGATCATACATTTTCTGAAAAAGTTAGTGGTGAAATGAAAGCTACAAGTCAAAAGCGTAGCGGGAGATGTTGGGGGTTTGCAGGTTTAAATTTACTAAGAATTTATCTCGGACGCAAGTATAAAATTAAAAATTTCGAATTTTCACAAAACTATTTTATGTTTTATGATAAGTTAGAAAAAGCTAATTATTTTTTAGAAAACATAATAGAGACTTCAGATAAGCCTACAGATTCACGGTTAATTATGCATTTACTTGATAGTCCAATTCAGGACGGAGGCCAGTGGGATATGTTCGTTAATTTGCTTATGAAATATGGTACAGTTCCTAAGAAAGTAATGGCAGAAAGTTACCATAGTAGTAATTCATCGCAAATGAATAAATTAATAACAAGAAAACTTCGTGAATTTGCTAAAGATTTACGTTCGGCAATATCTAGCGGAAAAACAACAGCCCAGGTTTCAAAAATTAAGGATGGAATGTTATCTGAAATTTATCAAATGCTCTGTATTAGTCTTGGAACACCTCCTGAGAAGTTTGATTGGTCAATTAGAGATAAGAAGGAAAAGTTTCACAGATTTACAGACTTAACACCACAATCTTTTTTCAAAAATCATGTTGATATTGATTTAAACGATTTTGTTTGTTTAATTAATGATCCAAGGCCATTTACCGATTATAACAAAACTTACACAGTTGATTACTTAGGAAATGTTTATGGCGGAAATATAATTCGTTACTTGAATTTAGAGAATGAAGATTTAAAAAAATATACAATTAAATCTATCAAGGCAGATGATCCTGTATGGTTTGGTTGTGACGTTGGTAAATTCTTTACAAGGCAATTTGGAGTTATGGACACAAGTTTGTTTGAATTTGATAAATTCTACGGTACTTCTTTTGGAATGTCAAAATCAGAAAGATTGGAATACGGAGATAGCGTAATGACCCATGCAATGCTTTTCACTGGTGTTGACTTGAAAGATAATAAGCCTTTAAAATGGAGAGTTGAGAATAGTTGGGGCCCTGACCACGGCGAGAAAGGTTTTGATATTATGACAGATCCCTGGTTTGATCAATTCATGTATGAAGTTGTTATTCACAAAAAACACCTTACAAAAAAGATGATTGAAATGTATAAAGAAGATCCAATTAGCTTGCCTCCTTGGGACCCAATGGGTTCACTAGCTAGATAGTCTGTTTTATTTTCAAAAACAAATTAGATTATACTGAAACAATAGATATCTTTATAGACTCAGTTCTATAAAACGAGCCATACATGAGCTATGTCAAAGATGCATTTGATAGAGTTAAACTAAGAGACCCAGAACAACCAGAATTTCATCAGGCAGTTTGGGAAGTACTAGAAACTCTTGAACCCGTGTTTGATAAACATCCAGAATACAAGGATGCTAACATTTTAGAAAGACTTACAGAACCCGAGCGCGTAATAACGTTTAGAGTTCCATGGGTTGATGATAATGGCGCGGTTCAAGTTAATAGAGGAATGAGAGTAGAATTCAATAGTGCTATAGGTCCTTACAAAGGTGGATTGAGATTTCATCCTAGTGTAAATCTTGGTATTATCAAATTCTTAGGCTTTGAACAGATTTTAAAGAATGCCTTGACCACACGGCCTATAGGTGGTGGAAAAGGTGGCAGTGACTTTAATCCAAAAGGTAAATCCAATCTTGAAGTAATGAGATTCTGCCAATCTTTCATGACAGAGCTTTATCGTCACATTGGGGCAAATATTGACGTTCCAGCGGGAGATATAGGTGTTGGCGGAAGAGAAATAGGCTACATGTTTGGACAGTATAAGCGTCTCACTGGAAAATGGGAAGGAGTTTTAACAGGCAAGGGTTATGGTTGGGGAGGCTCTCTAATTAGACCTGAAGCAACTGGATATGGTCAAGTATATTTCCTTAGAGAAATGCTTACTTCAAAAGGTGAAAGCATTGAAGGTAAAGCTTGTGCAATTTCCGGAAGTGGAAATGTAGCTCAATATTGTGCTCAAAAGATAATTAGTTATGGTGGAAAAGTAATCACAATGTCAGATTCAGGTGGATATATCTTTGATGCAGAGGGCATAGATGAATCAAAGCTTGCTTGGATTATGGATCTTAAAAATAATCGAAGAGGAAGAATTAAAGAATACGTGAAAGAATATCCTGGTGCTGTATACCATGAAGGGAAAAGACCATGGGGCGAAAAGTGTGATATTGCATTACCAAGTGCGACTCAAAATGAAATTGAAGAAAAAGGAGCTAATAATTTAGTTAAAAATGGGTGTATGGCCATTTCTGAAGGTGCAAACATGCCTACATCTCCAGAAGCTTATTCAATATTAAGCAAAGCTGGTGTTTTATTTGGTCCTGCCAAAGCGGCTAATGCAGGTGGCGTTGCAGTTTCCGCTCTTGAAATGTCACAGAATGCATCATTCGATGAATGGACTAGTGAAAAGGTCGATTCAAAATTAGATCAAATAATGACAGGTATCCATAAGCAATGTGCAGATGCAGCAGAAGAATACAATCAGAAAGGTAATCTTGTTGTTGGGGCAAATATTGCTGGTTTCATTAAAGTTGCAGAAGCAATGCTTGATCAGGGCGTTGTGTGAAGCAAAAGGCTACAATAGCATTATTCATAGTTACAATAATTTGGGGATGTACTTTCCTTTGGCTTAAGAGAGCTTTAGATAGCGCAGATTCAGTTTCTGCTTCTCAAACTAATGTTGTATCAACACTTTTTGTTACATTGAGATTCGGGTTAACATTGCCTATTTTTCTGTATTTTACTCCTAGTATAAGAAAAAATTTAGGTGATTACCGTTCATGGTATGATGGTTCAATTTTAGCATTTTTCATGCTTGGTGGATTTGTATTCCAGATGATAGGTTTAGAAGGTATATCGCCTGCAGTTTCAGCATTCTTAACAAGTTTGTATGTCATATTTACTGCACTAATTTTGGCATATCTAGCCGGAAGATTTCAGAGTAAAAGTCTTCTTTTTGGAGTTATATTAGCCACATTTGGGGCTGGTTACATTCAAGGTCCACCAGAGTTGCACTATGATATTGCAGAATGGTTAACCATACTTTGTGCAATCATGTTTGCAGGCCACATAATTTTTACTGATATTATTACAAAGCGTGTTGACCCTATGACTGTAACATTTACATCGATTGCCATTTCTACGTTAATGGCTCTTTTCTTGCTAAACTACTTTATGTTTGTTAATGATTCTCAAATTAATATTTATTCGATGGTTATGAAAGTAGATTTTCTAGTGCCTTTACTATTGTCATCTTTTTTTGGAACATTTGTTGCTCTTTCTTTAGTTAATTATTATCAAAAGTATATTGATCCCGTTAGAGCAGCTATACTTTATGCTTTAGAGCCTGTTTGGGCTACGATATTTGCAGTTGGGACTGGTGTTACAGATTTTAGCTTTTGGCTCCTCATTGGAGGTTCCTGTCTACTTATTGGAAACTTAATTGCTGAGTTAGGCAATCACAGAGTTTCAGAGTAACGCTTTGAAACTTCAGCCCAATTAACTACGTTGAAAAAGGCAGTAACATAATCTGCTCTTAAATTTTGGTAATTTAGATAATAAGCATGTTCCCAAACATCAATTCCCAATATTGGAGTTTTTCCACACCCACCGTATTCACTTCCCATAATAGGGTTATCTTGATTTGCAGTAGAGCATATTTCCAGTTTTCCATTAACCGAACATAACCATGCCCATCCAGAGCCGAATCTTGTCATAGCTGCAGTTTGAAACTTGGCTTTGAAATCATCTAGTGATCCAAATGCCTCTAGTAGTGCACTGTTGAGTTCTGGGCTCATTTCCCCATTAACAGGACCCATAACTTCCCAGAAAAGTGAGTGGTTGTAGTGTCCACCGCCGTGGTTTCTCACAGCTCCTCTTTGCGCTTCAGGAACAGAATCTAAATCAGTAATCAATTCTTTGACTGTTCTGCCTTCTATTCCTGCAGCTTCCACAGCTCCGTTTAACATGTTAACATATGCGGCATGATGTTTGTCATGATGTATTCGCATAGTTTCTTCATCTATGTATGGTTCTAATGCGCTGTAGTCGTATGGTAAATCCGGTACTTCAAATGTCATGAAATTATATGTAAGAGATATAATAAAAAGTTAATTACGTTTTTTATTCGATATCTTCTTTCATAATTAGCCTTGTTGGATAGGCTAAATTGACATCTTGCTCTTCAAATTGCTTTAAAATTTCTTTAACGTAATAAGATTTAGTAGATCTCATCAATGGTGCATTAGGAACATAATATCTGATCTCCATGATTACTTCTTGGTCACCGAAATCCCTTAGAACTATCTGTGGCGGCTTAGGTTTTTCCTGGCAGATGTCCTTATTATTCTTTGCAATATCAGTGACAATCTTTTCACCTTTTGTAACATTCTCCCAAGTAGGTACTAATCCTAATCTAATTCTTACACGTAGATTTTTATCTGATTTATGATTAAAGTTAGCAATAACATCGCGAGTGAATAGTTTATTTGGTACAGACATTAGGACGCCATCAGTTGATCGAACTCTGGTAGTTCTCAACCCTACTTCAGTGACATCACCCCAGCTAGCGTACAAGCTTCCTATTTTTTTAGGTAGTAAAATTCTATCACCTTCTCTGAATGGTCTATCAATCATTAGGAATAGGCCTGCAATTATGTTCTCAATAGTATCTTGTGCAGCAAAAGCCATTGCCAATCCTACTATTCCTAAGGCAGCTATAATTCCTGTAACGTTTATCCCGAGAGCATTGGCTGCAACTAAAAAGACATATAACCATAATGCAGTACTAATAATACGGTAAAGAAAATTCTCCACACCTGAATCAACATATTCATATTTCTTCATCAATCTCTTTACGATTTTCAAAACATAGCTTACTAAAGGTCCACCAATCAATATAGTTAACAACGCAGTGACAGGTCCAAATTCTATTATCTGCGTTCCACAAGCTAACGTCGGTTCGAGGTCATTTGGGAAATTTTCCAAACATGTCATGCTTTCTCCTCATGGATGGAGTATAAAACGACTTTCCTGAGCTTGTCTTTAAATTATGCATCCCAATAAAGTACCATGGATATTTCAAAATACAGGAAGGATTTTCCATTATTGAATAAGGAAAGTTCACCGATTTATCTTGATAGTGCCTGTATGACTCTTAGGCCTCAAGAAGTAATAGATTCAATTACTGAATACTATACTGATTATCCTGCATGTGGAGGCCGCTCTGTTCACAAGCTTAGTTGGCAAGTTACAGAAAAATTTGAAATGGCTAGAGATAGTCTTCGCAAGTTTGTTGGTGCTGAACAGCCTTCTGAAATAGTTTTTACTAAGAATGCTACAGAGGGGATGAATATTGTAGCAAATGGATTAAGATTAAAGCAAGGGGATCATGTATTAACTTCAGATAAGGAGCATAACGCTAATGTTGTTCCTTGGCACCATTTGTCAAAGTACAATGGAATCAAATACGATGTTTTACCTCCTAAAGACAATTATTTCTTCGATATTGAAGCTCTCAAGGAATCATTAACTTCTAAGACGAAACTCTTCAGTTTTGTTCATACTTCTAATCTAGATGGCCATACTAATCCTGCCAAGGAGATTGTAGAAATATGTCACGACAAAGGCGTCAAAGTTTTGATGGATATTGCCCAATCAGCTCCACATAAGGAAGTAAATGTAGTTGATTTAGATGTCGATTTTGCTGCAGCTAGTGCTCACAAATTTTGCGGACCAAGTGGTATGGGAATTTTGTATGGTAAATATGATGAATTAGCCAACTTAGTTCCAACTTACGTTGGAGGTTCAACAGTAATTAATTCCACATATGAAGATTATAAATTATTGCCACCTCCTTCCTGTTTTGAAGCGGGACTTCAAAATTATGCAGGAGCAATAGGCTCCGGTGCTGCAGCTGAATATGTTATGAGAGTCGGTAGAAATAACATACAAGAACATGAGCATAGACTTAACAAAATAATGTCTGATAAGCTGCAAGATTTGGATATTATCAATGTGATAGGTCCTTCGGATGTATCTCAAAGAGGAGGTATTTTCTCTTTTAACATTGAGGGTTGGGATCCTACCGAAATAGCAATGCACCTTGATGAAGAATATAACATAGCGATTCGAAGTGGTATGCATTGTGTACACTCTTGGTTTAACTCTAGAGGAATTGATGGAACTGCAAGGGCGAGTGCATATCTATACAATAACGAGTCCGACGTCCTTTCGTTTACTTCAGCAATTGAAGAAATGATAACAAAAAATGGTTGATTATCCTCTTGCATCCTCTGAAAAGGTTTTGAATCAAAGCGTAGATAGATATTCAAAGAACAAATTCCCAGTTTACCGATTTGTGCCAGGGCTTCATCCACATCCAGTCAATAGTCCTGAGGGCCATAGTTACGGTTTAGAAGATGAAGATGTAGAGAAATGGAATTCCGATGACTGGAAGTATAATGAAGACTACCTTTATGGTATTGATTTGTATAATTATCATTTCTATTGGGAAGCTCATGAAGCTTGGGAAGGGTTGTGGCTAGCTGCAGTAAGAAGAAGTAGCGAGCATATGTTTATCCAAGGATTAATTAAGACCGGAGCCGCTCTCTTGAAAGTTAGAATGGCTAGCTTTGAAATTCAAGATTTGATTGGAGCTCGAACTCTCTCAAAATCAGGAATGGATCTATTATCTCGTGTTGGTGTCTCAAAATTTATGGGCTTAGATATTGTTTCTTATTTAGAATCTTATTATGAATTTATTAGTCCAATTTTCGACAATAAAATTCCTGACATCAATCAAAAAACTCCTAGAATTATTCTTGATTTCTAACTTTCACTTACCATAGGCCGACTAGAACCACATTCAGGACATAATTGGCTATCATCTTTGTATTTGTGATTACAAGCTGGACATTGACTTGCTAAAACCTTTTTTCCTTTTATCATGGATTTATTTTTTTCAGCCGTAACAAGTGTAACTTCGCCTTTCTCGTTATGAGCAATTTCGTATCTTCCCGACCCTCCCATTTTCATTAAAACCTCAGGGGGAAATGAAACCGTACCAAGTTCGTCTACAATCAACTCTCTTGTTCCTTCTAAGTCGTCTACATCGAGATTAGTTCCGTGTTCAGCCACAAATCGCCCGTCACGCAATTCTAAACTACGATCACAGAAAGCAGCAACTTCATCACTGTGTGTTACGATTAGGAAAGCAACGCCTTTTTCTGCATGTAATTTCCCAAATAATTCTAAAACTTCTCGACTAGTAATTGGATCTAAAGCACCAGTGGGTTCATCAGCTAGAATTAGCTTTGGATTAGTTACTAAAGCTCTTGCTATAGCAACTCTTTGTTGTTCTCCTCCAGAGAGTGTTGCAGGCATGCTGTTAACACGTTCTTCAAGCCCGAGTTCTACTAAAATATCCATCGCCTTTCTTTTTGCCTCAGAAGGTCTTACATCTTTATGACGTAAAGCTTGAGCAACATTATCGATTGCACTAAGATCTGGGAGTAGGTTTCCCTCTTGGAAAATAAAAGAAACTGTTTCTTGTCGCATCTTAACTAGCTCAAGTCCAGTTCTTCTAGTGGTTGACTTTCCGTTTAGAATAACTCCGCCTGCTGAAGGTTTCATTAAAACTCCTAGACACTTTAATAGAGTAGATTTTCCTGAGCCAGATGGGCCAACGATAGCAACAGCTTCACCTTTCTTAACGGATACATTTAGTCCTCTTAAAGCAACAACATTTCCATCTTCAGCAGTAGATGAATATACATGATAAAGCGCTATCGCTTGGAGAATTGCATCTTTATCGATTTTGTCATCCATCATTTTTTCAGTGAACTTGAGAGCTTCGATTTCCTCATCAGAATCGTTTTCCTGTTTTCCCTGACCAGTTGTATGTTCAAATAATTCTTCAGGCATTTCTATTCCCCCTTTAGCACTACAGCTAAATCAGCTCGTAAGGCTCTCCTGGTCGTAAATACTAGCGCTATAACTACTACTGTCATTACGCCTAAGGTAACTTGTGTAATAACCCACCAAGGCCATTGTAATATTCTGCTAATTACAGCCTCTTCACCTGTTCCGGAAAATAGTTGGAATAAGAATCCAAATATGTTAAAGAACCCATTAAATGCAAGAGACAATCCCATTCCTAAAATGATTCCCAGAATCATTGAAAAGAATACTATCGATAGTATTTCGAATAAAACAAGTCTAATTATTTGACCAGGGCTTGCTCCAATGGCCTGTAAAATAGCCAATTCTTTCTTTTTCTGGTTTAATACTAACGATAAGAAAACAAATGCCGAGGCTATAGCTGCAGCACTTGCTACGAGATATTGTAGCGTGAATAGCCCTTGAGTTCCAAATATAATGCCTCCATTCCTTTCTACATTCTCATGAGTAGTTTCCCAGTCATCAGCACCTTCAAATTTTGAATCTGCAGCTATTAGTAAAGCTAAAACCTGCAGTTCATCGTTATTTAATCCATCTACATGAATAATCCATGTCGTTGCAGTTAGATTATTTACCTCCTGGTCCCCTACTAAATTTCGATATGCCTGCTCGTTAATTATTAAATAATTATTCATTTCATTAGTAGCAACTCCTGGTATGAATTCGTGGATTCCTATATACCTCATTGATGTTTGATATGAGGTAATTTGAACTTCAAAAGATGCTGGGAAGTAAACTGGAAATAATAGTGGGGTTGGACTTTCACTGAATCCAGTTTCACAATTGTTACTTTCATTTTGGATGCTTCCATCAGGGCATGTTGCACCTTCAAAATTAGGAGAAGTTAGGTTTACTGGATAAAATGAAAAAGCTCCGGAAAGGTTTGCATCTGTAAAATCGAGATTAGCAATGTTATCGGAAGTTACAACAAATATTGTATTTGTTAAACTAGCTCCCGTAAAATTCGCATCTCTAAGGTTTACGTTAAAAAATAAGGATTCGTTCAAATTGGAATTAGCAAAATTTACGCCTGATAAATTCGTATTAGAGAAGTCAGTTCTGGAAAAATTTCTATTACTTAAGTCTTGATTTGATAAATCTATGCTTGACCAGTCTCTGTCCATGAGGCTTGTATAATATTCAAAAGCTTCGTCAGGAGTCATAGTAGAGTTTGGATCGATATTAGTTAGGATAATTTCTGTTTTTTCCCAAGTAAAATTCATTACTTCAGACTCCTTATCATTTTCTTTGTATAGTATATCTGTAGGATCTCCGAATCTCCCAGACCCCTCTAAATCAAGAGAAAAAGCCATATCAGGTCCTGCTGAAAATCCTCCCCCTTCGTATGCATTTATGGCATCAGAGATATCTTTTCCTGGAATCGCTTGAGGGAACCACTTAAGTATATTTTCACTGCCATTCATCAAAACATAAGCGTTCGCATCCGTACCGTCTTCAGATTCAAGAGAAATCATTGGTACAGTTAAAGCATTAACTGTGATATCTTTAGAGCTAATATTTAGAACAGCTTCTTCAATTTCCGTAGAAGTCATCGGCTCAGTAGAGTAAATCTTGATGTCACTACCTATCTGCAAGTCTGCGGTTCGCTCATCCACTAGAGAACCAGTATATCCCTGTACAGCAGCGAGTGTAACAATAGACAGCGTCAAAAGCATGATTAGAGACAATCTTGTTGTGGATTCACTAGAACCTGTGTTCTGAAGACCACGCTTAACATCTGCCAGCAACGGTGTTCTCTTGAAGAAGAAAAGCATGATTTTAGGCCCATAGGCTCCGAGTCTCGAAAGCAGCAGAGCACCTCCAATCCAAAGCATGAAAGGTCCAAAAATATTAATTAAACCTCCTAAAAACCAATTACTAATTATCCCGGTCCCACCAGTTGATAGCTCTTGATATGTATCGACTGCTCCTAGGGTACCGATGAAAAGCATGATAACGTGAAGCCATGTTCTTGGTTTTCCTGATTGTGCAGTTTTTTTTACTCCCTCGTCAATTTCCATTTCCAAGAATTTCTGGGTTCTTGATCTTCCAAATAATAGAGCTAAACCAAGAGTGGCTAGAATAGTGAAAAAGGTTGCACCTATGCTCAGTACTGGATTGATATCAATATCTAAGCTTTCAAATTGCATGAATCCTACGCTTGAAAGTATTATGGGGACTGCAAAGAATGCTAAAATGTATCCTCCTACCCAAGCTGCGGAAGAGATAATAAACAGCTCAAATAGCACCATTCCTTTCAATTTGTCGGCAGTTGCTCCAATAGACCTGTGAATGCTAATTTCTCTTCTTCGTTGTTCAAGAGAAAGTTCTAAGCCATAAATTAGTAAATATAGTGATAAAATTACTACAGGAATCATCAAGATGTAATCAAAAACTTGCACAAAACCAAGAACAAATTCAAGCCATAGAATCGTTCCACTTATTATATCAACATAAAATATTTTTACGTTGCCATTGTCATATGTTTGCTTTTGCATATCATTCGATATTTCGTCAAGCCAGGTTTCAGCAGCAGAAATTGATGCTGTTGGTAGTAAACTCCTATCGACAGTTATGCCCAAATATACGTGATCTTTGTCAATTAAAGTAATTTGTTGTTCTTCACTCAATAATGTCCATGTTGAGTAAATTGGATTAGCAGCTAGTACTGGGTTTCCCTGGGGCCACGGTTCATAAATTCCCAAAATTGTAACGTTTTCCAAAGACATTTTAACCTGACAGTACATTAGTCGGTATTCTTCGCCTTCAATTATTTCACCTGGGCAATCTTCATCTTCCATCGCTCCAGGAAGGCTTCTTTCGTAAGTATAAGTGAAGGTTAATGTGTCGAGGTTGTCGCCAACTTCAGCACCAGCTGCAGATGCAATATCCAAGGGAATGTAAATTCCTCTTTCATTATTAACTTCTTCATGAGTTTTCCATTCTCCCATTTCATAGATTATGTTTTCAGATAGCCGCTCTGCCAGTACCCCGTCAAAAGCTTCAGGACCTAAGAAAGAAATTGCCCTAACATTGACAACGGGAGGTCCTGTCGTGTATTCATAATTCCACAAATCTTTAGTGTCCCATTTTTTGTCCTGATCCGAAGATTCAATGCTCTCCATAAACAATGGTGATGCATAGAATGCAGCATCATTCCCCCAACTAATCTCACTATGCAATCCACTTTTACCTAAAACTAGGGTACAATCATTGAATTCTTTTCGTAATACAACTTCATCACACATTTGCTGAAGTACAGCTGTATCGTTTGTCCACCCAGAAGCTCCCTGTTCAGGAGCAGATTTAAATTCAATTTTTGAATCGAAAACAGTCTGTTCTATGGATTCTTCGAGGAAAGCTTGTGAAAGTCCCACTCCATAAATTAGAACAAGCGTAATAACTAGACTAGCAAGGAAAACTCCTGCAAATACAGCCAATCCTCTTTCCTTATCTCTCCAAGAAGTGAGAGTCGCTATTCTTAGATTGTCAGGTAAATCCGTAATTCTTTTTTGTAATCCTAAAAACCTTTCTTTCCACACTGTTATTGAAAAAAACCATGATAGCCAAGAAACTTCAGAATTACTCATTCTTCTTCCTCCTCGTCAGTTATCCCCCAAGCCGATTTAATATCGCTTGCAGCAACAACTCCGTCTTTCATTAGTAACATCCTATCTGCTTGACTTGCAAGATTAGGGTCGTGAGTTACCATTAGAACGGATATTGGATTTTCTCCTTTAGTCAACATTTTGAATAACTTCATTATGTCACTACCGCTTTCTGCATCCAAGTTTCCTGTTGGCTCGTCTGCTAAAAGTAGTGGTCGAGAACCTGCGATAGCTCTGGCAACAGCGACTCTTTGACGTTGTCCACCCGAGAGTTGCTCAGCTCCAAAGTTAATTCTGTCACCTAAGCCGACCGTGGTTAGAGCTGATTTTGCCTTTGTTTCAGCTGCACTCTGGTCCATTCCTGAAATTTCAAGTGCCATTGCAACATTATCAACAGCACTCAAATGTTCTACCAAGTGAAAATCTTGGAAAATCCACCCAACGCCATTACGTCTAACGTCAACAACTTTGTTTGGAGCTTTAGTCCCGTAATTGAATTTTTTTGAATCTTCGTCGGAGCTTATACCTTCAAGTTCGATTTCTCCATCATCTCCGGGTAATAAACCTCCAATGATATTCAGTAAAGTTGATTTTCCACAACCTGATGGGCCCATTAGTGCGACTAATTCCCCTCTTTGAATTTTTAGATTAATACCTTTCAAAACTTCTATTCGAGTGTTAAACGCTTTCGAACCAAAACCTTTCTTCAATTCTTTTACTTCTAATAATTGCACAATTTTTCATCAATGTTGTCCTATAAAAAATGTGTTCACACTTTTTGATTAATCAAATGCCTATTGATTGGTTTTTGTTAATCTTTCAGTATATCTTCTTACAGCCTCTTCCATGCTTATTTCACCTAACAAAATACGGTTTGCAGTTTCTTTATCTATTGTAATTAACCCTTTGGACAATCTGCGAGATTGCTTTTGTATCCAAGCTATTTCGCCATCTTTTGGACTGTAATCAACAGGTTGATTTGCTTCAGGTAATCTAGAGGCAATTCGTATTGCAGCTTCTATGTGGCTTCCACTACCACTTCGCCTTTCATCTATGAATTGTATAATCTCTCTAT
>JAERSJ010000077.1 GCA_016845825.1 Methanobacteriota archaeon | reverse complement strand
GAATTATGCCTTGAGTTTCAACTGTCAAAAGTGCATTAGCTGTCTTCATTGCCATTGCTTGAGTTGGCATTAAGTTTAAAATATTTGGAGGCGTAGATGGTTTCGTCTGGGCAAATCGTCTTTGTAATTGTTTACCAGCCTCAAGAATCATGGTGGTTGAAACCTTACGGGGCCTGTCCAAAAAACCCCCTTTGTACAACTTGCCACAGAGATAATCTTGCAATTTCCTTAACTGGTTCGCAATATCTTTGACTGAACCAGGCATGTCAATCTTAACCCAACGAGTCTTAATTGGCTGAATATATTCAGAAACATCAGAATCGCTTTCATCTCTATTTTCTACTGCCGTAATACCCAAATCTCTGCATAATCTAATAATTTCAGGCTTAGAGCTCCCTGGTGATGCAGTCATTCCCGTTGACAAGTGATTCTTTGCTACTTCCAAATAATGTCTACCAATCTCAACATAGGCATAATTTCCAACTGCTCTATGTGCTTCATCGAATATAACTAAAGAAAAATCCTCTAATGAGGCCCTATTTGCCTCAATGTCTTTGCTTATTACTTGAGGTGTCGATATAATTATCTGTGAACTAGACCAGAGAGGCACTCGCTCTGACGGTGAAATAGCGCCAGTGAATAAACTAACATCAGCATTCAAAAATTCGTTAAAGAAATCAAAATGTTGTTGAGCTAAAGGTTTTGTTGGAGCCATAAGGAGAATTTTTCCCGACTCCAAACGTTCGAGCATTATTCTCAAAGCCACTACTGTTTTCCCCATGCCGGTTGGTAAAATCACTAATGTGGATTGCTCTAAACAAGCTTTAGATATATTTGATTGATATAATCTATCTTCTAAACCATCTACTTTTAAAAATTTATGAGTTATTGCACTCATTTCTTCTTAGGAGCCTTCTTTGGAACTTTCTTCTGAAGAATTGAGATTAATTTACTTGCTGTACCGCTTCTTCCACCCGATAATTCCGAATAAGCAGATACCTCTACTAATTTACATGCAGATTCTTCGTCCAATTCTGCTTTATTTGCTAAATTTTTAACAAAATTCATCTGCTTGACGCTGGTTGGCCTAGGCTTACTATCTGATAAATCTTTTAATTTACCAATTAATGTGCTTGCACTTCCTGATTTCCCGCCAGACAATTCTTCAAAGCTAGATATAGAAACGAGTTCACAAGCTTGAGATTCATTCATTTCTAAATTTTCAGCTAAACTCTTTATGAATGAAACCTGCTTTGCAGTTGGTGGGAGTGACATACCTTCTGTTTCCTTCATTAAAGAATCGATGAGCTCCCCCATCATCTCACTATTGTATTTTAGAGGGTCATTGCCTTGTAACATTTCTTCAAGCTTTTCTGAAGAAACTAATGAAGCTAAACGCTCATAAAATTGTATTTGACGCTTGGTAGGGAATTCCTTTTTCTTTTTCAATGCATTATCGTGTAGCTCTCTAAAGTAGTTGAGGAAAGTTTCCCAAACTTCTGCTGCGTCTCTTGAACCTGTTTCAATCTTGTCCAAATCAGATTCCATTTCTGATGTAAAATCTGTTGAAAATAGATTTTTATCTTCTTGTTTATAAAATGGACTTACCTCATCCCAAAGTGTAATGCCGTTAGAGGTTGCCTTTAATCTCCCCCTATCATCACTGCAATATTTTCGATCTAATAGTTTTTTTATTGTTGCAGCATACGTAGATGGTCGGCCTATTCCTTCTGATTTCATTAATGCTACAAGACCGTGTTGAGTATACCTTGCAGGGGGCTTAGTCTCGTCTTCAATCAAATTAGGATTATTCTCTTTACCATCTAAGCTAAGAATTGAATTTTCCTTAATTTCAGGCTTTGGTGGAGAAGTCAAAGGTTTCTTGTCTATTTTTTCAAAGGCTGATTCCCAGCCTGGAGAGGTTCTCCATTTAGTATCTCCATCAAAAGGCTTTGGAAAACCTTCAGTTAATGCTTCAATCTTCATAGATGACCATTCCGAGTTAATCATTTGGCTACCAATAAATCGTGCCCAAATTAAACGATATAACTTAGCCTGAGAACTATCTATTCCACTTGGAAGCTCTACGGAAGGATTTGTTGGACGTATCGCTTCGTGAGCATCCTGATCAGAAGACTTTTTGGCATAAACTACGCCTTTACCTATTTGATCGGCACCCCAAATTTCAGTTATTTTCTCTTTGGCTACTTGCCTAGATGAAGAACTTGTTCTGGTTGAATCTGTTCGCATATATGTTATGTGTCCTGCTTCGTAAAGTCCCTGAGCAAGTCTCATCGTGTTACTTGGTTTCCAGCTATATCTACTTCCTGCAGTTTGTAATAGTGTATCTGTGGTAAAAGGGGCCTTCGGACTCCTCTTGTATGATTTGACACTGACTTTACTTACTTTTATTGAACCATTTTTAGACAAAGACGAGAAACCTTTTGATGCTAAATCTGATACATTAGTTCTATGCGAATCAAACTTCCCTTTTGAATCTCTCCAAGCATCATCATCATTCTTTTCATGAAATTTTGCTCTAAAATCTATCCCTTGGGCTGTAGCCTGCAAGGCCCAATATGGTGTAGATATGAAATTTGCAATTTCATGTTCTTTTTTTACTACAAAACCTAGAGCCGGAGTTTGAACTCTTCCCATTGAACTCAAATTCCAAGATCTAGAAAAGCGAGAAGCTCGATACCCTATAAGCCGATCCATGAATCTGCGAACCTTGGCTGCATCGACCATTTTTGAATCTACTACTCCTGCCGAATTTAGTGCTTGACGAATTGCATCTTTAGTGATTTCATTAAATGTGATGCGCTTTATTTCTCTAAATTCTGAGAAAAGTTCAGCTAATCTCCAAGCTATAAATTCGCCCTCTCTATCAGGATCAGTAGCTATTAGCACTCTTTCGACTTTTTTGCGTCGGGAATCCGATAATATACGTTTAATGTGATTTTCTGAGCGAGGGGTCCAACTCCAAGAAGGTTCAGGAAGCTGTGATTTTTTATTTGGCCATACTGCTTTACTGCCTTCTTTACCTGAATTTGGTAAATCTTGAACATGCCCGTTAGAAGCTCTTACAATTACATTTTTACCTAGATATTTCTGAATAGTTTTTGCTTTCGCTCCGGACTCTACTATCACCAAATCCATTAAACCACCTTTTTGAAAGGCTCATTAAATATCTTTTTCTGAACCTTAAAATTTACGGGGGACTATAGTCCCCCGAGAAATATAGCTTAAAAAAAAGGAAAAAATCTATCTGCAGAAACTAATCTCAAACAATAAAAACTAAAGCTCACATGTGAATTTAGATGGTACTCGAGAAATTAAAAGAAGAAAATACAATTA
>JAERSJ010000076.1 GCA_016845825.1 Methanobacteriota archaeon | reverse complement strand
GGATGAGGGGCATCAACAATCCTAAAAGCAACAAAGTCCCTAAGTGCTGGGTTTGGATCTTCTAAATTAGTTTTGATAACTACTATTCCATTCTCGTCTTTTAACAAAGATTCAAACTCTTTGATTTGAATTTCTGGATTTCTATCACGATCGGGATGAGCTTTTTTCTGCCTCTTTAGATCCCTCCACTCTTCTGCATCTGATTTAGTTACGTAGGCTCCACCTTCTGATATAATTTTACGAATATCCTCATAATAAGTATCAATCCTCTCTGATTGAATTATGACTTTATCAGCTTCAATGTCCAACCATTTTAAATCATCTTGAATCATCTCATAAGCGTCTGAATCTATAGCGTTTGGATTTGTGTCTTCTAACCTTAGTATTAGTTTCCCACTGTATCTCTTTTTGTAATAATTGTTAAGGGCTAAAGCTCTAGTGTGCCCTAAGTGAAGAGGACCACTCGGACCAGGTGCAAATCGTAAAACAACATCTTCAGATTTATTCAAAGGTGGTAGTTCTTTGGGTTCTGATTTTACAGGTTTCTTCTTTTTTGGTAAGTAAGATTTTAAATCATTGACATTAAGAGAATTTACTTCTTCAATAACTTCGTCAATAATTGACATTAAGTCTTTAGCTTGACTACGGAATTCAGGATACTTTCCCATTGCTTTTCCGATAACACTCTTAGCTTTAGCCTCTCCATATTGAGCTGCTTCAATTTTAGCTAATTCCAAAAGCTTGTCTTTGACATCCGACACATATGCTGAAAGAAGGGGGGGTTTAGGCCTTTTACTAACTACAAAATCTTTTATTTACTCCTTTTGAATCCAAACTTTGTGAGGTTAGCCTTAGCAGTCACTGTGATGTTTTTGTCAATAGGATGTATTGACGTACCTGCAATGAACGGTTTGATGGACCGGCTAGTGCCTGAAAAAGAGAGAACATACTCTACAATTGAAGTGTGGAGTACACAAGGAAATTTTGCCCCAGATCCAAACCAAGACCAAGAGACTGTTACTAATGCAATAGCTGATATTGTGGAAGACCCTCTTCAATTTCAAAAGCCTCTTCAAAATCTTTCGTGGGAAATAAGTACATATTCGTTTGTTATTGAAAGTGAATGGGAAGCAAAATACGTTGAACTTACATTGAGTGTAGTGTACGAACTTGTTGGAGGCAATCAACCAAGCGAAGGGCCAGCTGGAACATTAGATTTTAGTCTAATAGATCCTACTGGTGGACAGCACGGAGAAGGCTACGAAATAGTAACATGGAATAATCCTGTAAGTGAAAGATTACTAGTTTTACCGCCTATATACGGAACTTGGACAATTAAAATTTCGGGTTCAGGATTCGAGGGTGTCGGTGCATTAGTCTATTCCGGAAGTTACGATATTAAAGTTGAAAGTGAGCAGTTAAATTAAAGAACTCTCAAATATCAAAAAAGTACCGATCGTTAAGCAATAAGGAGTGAAATAATGGAATTTCTGGCTATTGATTACAGCTAATAAGAATTTAATAGATACGAAACTAGAAATTACTGAAAATGAAAAACCTAGTAAAATTGATACCAAACCAACCTCTTCCAGTGTATCTCCAGCTTCATTTAATTTAAGAAAAGTGGCTCCAATAATTGCGGGAATAAAGATAAGAAACGAAAATCTGGCCGCTTTAATTGGTTCTAATCCAAAAATTCTAAGAAATGCAATCGTAGTACCTGAACGAGAAATTCCTGGAAGAATAGATAAACCTTGAACAACTCCCACACAAAATGTTTTTGAATATGATAAATTTGAAAAACTTAAATTATTATTATAATTCTTAGAAAACCAGATAACAATACCTGTAATAATTAAGCAGGTACCTACCAAGTACATTTCTTCATAAAAATTTTGAATAATATCTCCATCAAATGCCAACCCAAACAATGCTGTGGGTACTGAGGCCGTAGCTACCAATAAAACTAATCTTTCTTCTTCATTAAAGCTACTTTTTCCGTTTATTTTTCTTATAATTGAAGGAACTGCTCCTAAAAAATCACTTATCTCGTCCTTTAAAATATATGAAACTACAAGTAAAGATCCTAAATGTAAGATTACATCAAAAAGTATAGGTGGTTCTTCTTCAAAGTAATGCTGAAAGATTGCTAAATGCCCGCTACTGCTTATAGGTAGCCACTCTGTAATTCCTTGCAATATTCCAAGAATTATAGCCATCCACCAGTCCATAACTGCCCAATCGTCATGTTTATTTAACCAACGGTTGAATATGTTTCAATGGTTGAGTCCAAAATACGCTGTACAACATGCTACAACGTTTTCAATACTACTAAGGATGTTGGTGGAAAAGCAACATGTCCTATGTGTGACTCTGCCGTTGCTATAAATGAAAATAATATCGTCGGAGACATTAAAAAACAAATTAGTGATTTAACTGACAAAATTGGAAGTGAAGTTAAAAAAGCAATCACTGGGAAAAATAAAGAAGAACCTACATTAACTATCGATGGAAAAAAATATGACCGAGAATTAATGAATCTTGTAATAGCCATTACTAAAGATAGAAATGAAATCAATCTTAAAGATACTAAAAAAATATTCCCAAAAATAAGTGATTATAATGATTATACAAAAATTGAAAAACAAACTGTTGCATATATTAGAAAGAAATATAAATTTACCAGTGAAGCAAATAAATGGCTAAGGACTGAAATAAGAAGAGAGGCGTCAACAAGAGTTAAGGATAAAAAATCCAAAGACCCAACGAATAATGAATTCAAGGATGATACACCTATCAAAATGGTGTTTACCAACATAAAGGATGCATATACTTGGGAAAATATCAATAATCTAAGTGAGAAACCAAAAAGTAATGCTCAATGGGCTGGAATACTACTTTCTATAGTTTTTGTTCTCGGATTGCTTTCTGGAGTAATGTATGGATTGAAATGGAATAATCAGGAAGATCAATGGGACAATAATGGCCTTTCATCAGTACATGGATCTGTTATTGACGAAGATGGAAACGCAATGGAAGGTGTTGCAGTTTACGGAGGAAATAAACAAACTACAACAAACAACCAAGGGCAGTATTACCTTTACGACCTTCAAGGTGAAGAGATTAGTATTCTTTTTTCAATTGAGGGATATAAAGACGTTAGTGTATGGATGGACATTAGATCTGGTAGTGCAAATATCTTAGAGGTTGAAGTAGAGAAGGGTGACGGAGATATCAAATTAGATTTAAGAAAACAAATTGCAGAACCTTGGCCTCCAAATTATGCTCTTGCTCCGATATTCATGATTTCAGCTCTTATTACATTAATGGGAAGTGCTGCAGCATTATTGCAAGAAAATTTTAAAATTGCAATAACTGGATGCTTATTTGGAATTATAAGTTATGGTTTCCTTATAGGCAGCATCTTATCCGTAGTTGCTCTCGCACTATTATTAATTGATTATCAAAAATTTAACAGCAAATGACATCGTGGAAACTAGTAGAAGAATGGAACCACATGGGAAAGTGGAACAAAACAAGTTTTGTTCTTTTGTGGGGGTGGCTGTCCTTACTATTATTCAGTCCTTATCTTATAGAAAGTGGAACTACCGGTGATTTAAGTGGAGTCGTTGGGAAATATGATAACAAAGAAGTTATACAAGAGATGAACATCATAGCTAGAGGAATATACTACATTGGAGATTTAAATTGCCACCAATTATCGCATCGATCATATTCATACAATGATAATCAAATGTCTTTTTGTGCTAGAGACACTGGAATCTTTTTGGGTTTAGTCATAGGATTCATGTACGCATCTAGGAAAAGAACTGTACTTACACTGCCCCTAGTTATTGCCGCATTGATCCCTATAGGGTTAGATGGAACTATTCAACTTTTGACAGACTATGAATCTACAAATCCAAAAAGGCTCATTACTGGCTTAATTGCTGGAGCAGTAACAGGTGTGGCAATCAAAATTATAGCGGATTCATTAGATAATAGATAATTACCACTCAATTTCAGTATCGCAATATGGACAGCTAGGGATTTTATCAGGCACTACTCTATAGCATGTTTTGCAAAGCCGTCCTGGATTGTATATTTTTTGGTATGCAAAGATACCAACAACTGCTAGAACGAATATTAATACTAAAACTACTGTAAATATCATGATTAGCGTTTAAGTTCTTCTCCTACATATTGCTTCATCGATTTTGGATTTAAAGTATTCCAAAAGAAATTAAAATCTTTCTGATTGAACGAACCAATCATAGATAATATGGATAAGAATAGTAAACCTCCAAGTCCCGATAGGAATAGTAATTCAAACCACCTATCTACTGTAATTGTTTCTTGAACTTGCCACATAATTAAGCCAACTAGTGTTGCAACAAATATTTGCACAAGGAAATTAGCTTTTGGTAGAATATTCAAATATTTATAACACAGAATCCTTAATGAGATTCCTACAAGAATTTCTGAAATTAATACTGCATAAGCTGCACCTTCGCCACCTAATCCAAAAAGATTTTCTAAGCCCAGTTGGGGAATTCTTTTAGGTACTAAAATAAGCATTAATATTATACTCAATATTGAAGAAAATATACTCAAAATCGAAGTTAAATCTGGCCTATCTGAACCTCTTAAAGCAACAGACCATGGACGATTCAAAACTCTTACTAGAGCAACTAAAGCTAATATTTTTAATATATTTGAAGCAGACAAAAATTCTTTACTAATAAATACTAAAATAATTTCACTTGACCAAACAATTGTCATAGCTACAAGAGGAATGCAAACCATAGCTACGTACCTTTCTGCATCATGAACTAATGTTGTTATTTCTTTATCTTTCCTATTAGAGTGCAAACTGGAGATTGCTGGCAATAGCATGCCTTCAATTGCCAAAGCCATAGTTCCAATGAACAAAGCTATCCTTTGGACTCCAAAATAAAGTCCTACTTGATATTCTGTCCAAAATATACCTATGAATATTTTATCAATATATTGCTTTAGAACTCCGAAAATAGAAGCCGCAGCAACGGGCAATGCATAAATTTTGTATGAATTGAAAGTCTGAGAGTCTGGTTTAGATATTGGGAAGTCCCTGAAATACCAAAGAGAAAGGAGGCCTATTACCACAATTCCTATTAGATAAGCACGAGCTAACCAAATAACTCCTAAACCCATGAAAGCTGCCGCAATGAAAATAAAAGACCTAAGTGTTGTACCTATTATGTTAGGTATAGCTACTCGTGCGCTTTGTTCAAGTCCACTAAAAGTAGCTGGCATTATTCCAACAATCAAAAATACAATGTAGTAAAGAACTACAGTAAGCAACAAGCCAGGTGTTTGTATATCGTAAATTTCCTTACCTAAAAAAACTGTCCAAAACCAATATGATGATATAAATGTAATAAGCATAAGTGAAATTAAAAAAAGTCTAATCGATAAAAAAGTCCCAATGCATTTACCTAGATCAAGACCTTCACTGATTCTTTTAACATGAGCCATTTTGAATCCAAAGAATGCTATGAAAGTAAAAGAACCAACAATGCTTAAAGCGAAGCTAAACTCTCCTATGGCTGAAGCTCCCATTTTCCTTGCAACAAATAGCAATGCAATCCAACCGATTATTGCATTCACATTTTCTGCTGCAAAGAGCAAAGCTATCTTGCGAGAGGTTGCCATTGATACTGCACTGTAGATGGGATTTAAAGCAAGACCTCTTGGGGGTATTGTGAGCTCAAAACTAATTGTGGCCGGTGTTTTAGCATTAGATGATTTAAAAACTCCTAAAAGGAGTGAAAAGAAGATTGTAGGTGGGGCTGGAGTATATTCAAGTATATCATCTAGCTTTTTTACTAAAACTGCATTAATTGCTGCAATTGGCAATGATTTTCCTAATCAAATAGTTGAAAAACTAGATAGTAAAGAAATTAATTTAGATTGTGTTAAAACACTAGACTACCCTACATTTCATTGGTCAGGAGAATATGTAGGTGATATGTCACAAGCCATAACCCATGAGACGGATTTTCAAATTAATGACCACTACGATTGGGAAGTAAATGAAGACTATAGAAGAGTAAATTTTACCCTTTTATGCAATAATGACCCCAATATTCAAGATAAAGTTCTACAACAAATGAAATCTAAAGTAACTGCATTAGACACAATGAACCTGTGGATTGACATACAGAAAGATAAATTAGACGAAACAGTTTCGAATATTCAGCTTTTATTTCTAAATGATGCTGAAGCTCAAATGTATTCACAAGAAAACAATTTAGATGAAGCTGCACAAATTCTACTTAGAAAAGGACCTGAATATGTAATTATCAAACGCGGTGAAAAAGGTGCTACATTGTACAATAAAAAAATGAAAAAAGTGATCCCTTGCTACAAAATAGATAACTTTGTAGACCCCACTGGCGCAGGAGACACCTTCGCTGGAGCTGCCATGGGCTACCTAGCTGAAACCGGAAAATATGATTATGAAACTCTCGTAAGAGCTATGTACTACGGCTCTGCAGCTGCATCAATTACTGTAGAAGGCTTTGGTACTGAAGCAATTATGAATGCAACAGCTAAGGATGTAACCGAACGCTTCACTAAACTAGTTGGTGGGCCCGGCCGGATTTGAACCGACGACCGCCCGGTTATGAGCCGGGAGCTCCACCAGACTAAGCTACGGGCCCCGTGGCGCCGCTGATCGGATTCGAACCGATGACCGTCCGGTTAACAGCCGGATGCTCTGACCT
>JAERSJ010000075.1 GCA_016845825.1 Methanobacteriota archaeon | reverse complement strand
TCAATGAATCTAAAAGAATTATAGATTGTTGTGCTGCACCTGGATCGAAAACTACGCAACTTGCTGAAATGATGGAAAATAAAGGAGAAATTATAGCAAATGATAACAAACATTCACGGTTGAAAGCATTAAGAGGTAATTTAGACCGATTAGGAATAGTAAATACAACAGTTACACTAAGAGATTTTAGGTCATTCCCGAATACCGAAGCTGATATTTATCTCGTTGATGCACCCTGCAGTTCTGAAGGAACCATTCGTAAAAAAAATACAATTAAAAGAAATCTTAAAGAAAACGATTATGAAAGATTTTCAAAAATACAAAAAGGTATACTCAACAGAGCCTGTGAAATGGCTGAAAGAGGAGACCAAATAGTCTATTCAACCTGTACTTTTGCGCCAGAGGAAAATGAACAAGTTGTAAATTCAATATTAGAAGAACATTCTGTAAAATTAAAGAATATAAATATAAAAAATCTAAAAATGGGAAAAGGAATTAAGAATTGGAAAGATGAAAAATATGATAGTGAAATAGAAAAATGCAGAAGAGTCTGGCCACATCACAATGACACAGACGGCTTTTTCATAGCGAGGATTGAAAAGTGTTAGTTTTGCTAAAAAAAGAAAAAAAAGAAATACTAATTGAGTACTGTGTAGAAAGATTCGGAATTTCTGAAGAGATATTTGAAAATAATCAGTTGTATGAAGGAAGCAAGAACAAGATATACTTAATCAAAGAATTACTTGAATTAAGATTTATACCAGAAAGCTCTGGATTGTGTATATTTAGATTTGACAAAACTCCAAAACCTACTACTAATTTTCTTCAATTATTTAGCACAAATATAACTAAAAATACTTTAGATATAGGTGAAAATGATTTAATAAATTATTGTAAAGGAAATGATTTGCAAATGCACTCAAACTCTAATAAAATAGAGCCAGGATTTATTGCAATTAGATATAACAACAATATCGTTGGCTGTGCACATTGGAACAATATTATTATAAAAAATCAATTACCTAAATCTAGAAGATGCAAAATAAACTATTGCTAATCAGGCATCTAATTTAATTATTGGTCTTTATAGGCTATTAATGGGTCAAATGACCTTTAATTTTGAAACGGAAGAAAACGAGCCTGAAAAAAAACAGGACGTTGAGATTAAAGAAGAGAAGAAAATTGAAAAGAAAGAAAAAACTAAGCCTAACTCTAAAGAAATTATAGAAAAGAAAGTTAAAGCTAAAAGTGTAGAAAATAAAAAAAGTAAGAAAACTAAAGCCCATCAGATGGCTAAAGAACAAAGAGACATACCTGTATCTGAGTTTTTTGAGCAAAATAGACACATTTTAGGATTTGATAACCCCACACATTCTCTTATTACTGCAGTTAAAGAAGGAGTAGACAATAGTTTAGATGCATGCGAGCAAGCCGGAATTCTTCCTGATTTAATTATCAAAATTAGAAATCAGGGGAAAGATGAATTAAGTATCTCAATTGAAGACAACGGCCCGGGAATTATAGAAGAAAATGTACCTAACGTCTTTGGTAGACTTTTATATGGTTCTAGGTTTGGTAGCGGAAAGCAATCTCGAGGACAGCAAGGTATTGGTATTTCTGCTGCAATAATGTATGGTCAACTAACAACTGGACGTTCTGCAGTTATTTGTACCAGAATTTCTAAAGAACATTTAGCTACGAAGATAACCATGAAATTAGATACTCGTAATAATCGAGGAAATGTTGAAAGAAAAGAAGATTTTATTTGGAAAGATGACCTGCAAGAAGCTAACGAAGATGGAATTTATCCTGAGAAAGAGCACGGAACTAAAGTTTCATTTTCGATTAAAGGTAGATATCGTGAGGCAAGGCCTTCTGTTCTTGAATATATCAAATCAACTTCAATTGTCAATCCACATGCCAAGGTTGTTTTCATCAATCCCGACGAGAAAGTTTTCACTTTCGATCGTGCAATTTCAAAATTGCCTAAGTTGCCCACAGAGGGCGTAAAGCCTCATCCGCACGGAGTAGAGCTTGGCCAAGTAATGAGAATGGCACAGCATAGCTCTGAACACCAGATGGGGAAATTTCTTCGTAAAGATTTTTCATCTATGGGTACAAAAAGTATAAACGATGTTCTTAGAAAATCTAGAATTGCAAATATTGTAAGACCTCAAGATTTAACTCGTGTAGAAGCAAAGGCCTTAATTGAATCTTTCAAAAGTACAAGTATTCGTACTCCTACTAGCGGTATTTTAGTACCTATTGGACCTAAATTAATTAAAATGGGTTTGAAGCAGGTTTTGGAAGAATACAGGCCTGATTTTTACACCCTACCAATTAGCCGTACACCATCTGTTTTTTCTGGGACTCCGTTTTTGGTTGAAGTCGGTATGGTTTATGGAGGAAATTTACCTAAAGACCAACCAGTACAAATGCTAAGATTTGCAAATAGAGTACCGCTTCTTTATCAAGCAGGAGGCTGTGCTATAACAAAGGCAATACAGAGCATAAATTGGAGACTCTACGGTCTAGAACAAAAGGGAGGAAAAGGGACTCCTAGTGGACCTGCCATTATCTTAATTCATGTGGCATCAACTAACATACCCTTTACTTCAGAAGCTAAGGAAGCTATAGCCGACATTACTGAAATTAAAAAAGAAATTGTGTTAGGATTGAGGAATAACGCAAAGACACTTGCCAGACACTTGAAAAAGCAAAAAAAGAGAGCTAAGGTAAGTGAAAAATTTGATTTAGTTCAAAAAGTATTGCCAGCAATTGCCGAGAAAACTTCTAGTGTAGTTGGAAAACCTGTTCCAAATTTAGACAAAGTAGTTGCTGCAATAATGGACGTAGTATGGATTGAGGAAAGTATTGATTACAATAAAGAAGGCATTGATATTGAAGTTAAGATAACAAACTATAGGTTAAGATCTGCCAATTTCAAACTCCGAGCGGAGGTACCTGGACATCAAATTAAAAATGCCGAACCAAGACCTGGAAAGCGCGTTGGAAACCAAGTGATATGGTCTGTTGGTCTACCAACTACAGAATCTACAACATACAAATTGAATATACCTGGAGGAACACGAAGCAGTTTTGAAGGACTTGAATTGTGGATTGAAGGTATGGATTCTACCAATATAATTGGGGCTGAAGCATGGACTGGTGTTTCGGATCCAGGAATAACCGAGGCAATGGAAGCTGAGAAACAAGGCCTTACCTAATGAGTCTACCTAATTACCTTAGAAAAAAAAGAGGATTGATACAAATACGCAAAGATGATGGATGGGATGTTTGGAATCCTTACCATTCAAAGCTATCGGCCTATTTAGCTGCAGGTGGTAAAAATTGGCCATTTAAGAAAAGTAGTAAAATACTGTATTTAGGCTCTGCAGAAGGCAATACCATTAGTTATCTGAGTGAGATATGTAAAACTAATAGCATCACTGCAGTTGAAATTTCACCTGTAGCTATGGCTGAATTATTAGTATTGGCTAAAAAAAAAGATAACATTATTCCATGCTTATGTGACGCTCATTTTCCTGAAAAATATAGAATTCAAGCAAATAATCCTGAAATAATTTATCAAGATATTGCACAAAATGATCAAGTAGATATTTTTATTCGAAATTGTGAATATTTCAAACCAAAACAGGCCTTTTTAATGCTAAAAACACAGTCAATAGCCAAGGCAAATGTTGATATTTTTAAAAATACAGAAAAAAGATTGAATGAAATATTCGAAAAGGTGGAAAGCATCAACATAAATAAGTGGGCTAAAGGACATTCCGCATATTTCATGGAATAATGGAGCCATCGGTGGGAATCGAACCCACGACCTGCGCATTACCAATGCACCGCTATACCCCTTAGCCACGATGGCTCGAATTTAGACTAAAGGATGTCCTAAAAAGAGTTTATCATAAGCTACTGTGCAAAAACCACCCAAAGATTATTAGCCCCCATGCTAATGTCATGCAAATATTGAAATAAAAAGCATGGTAAAATACATTAAAGATAGAAAAAGTAAAGGAGAAATACTCAAAAGTTTTGAACCAATAGTAAGAAAATGGTTCAATGAAAGATTTAACGACTTAACTCCTCCTCAAGCAATGGCTGTTCCTCTGATTAAAAATAAAGAGAATGTCCTTGTTTCAAGCCCTACTGGCTCAGGCAAAACTCTCACTGCTTTTTTAAGTATATTAAATGATTTCTTTAAAAAATATAGAAAAGGAAATTTTGAAGAAGGCGTTCATGCAATATATATTTCCCCTTTGAAAGCTCTAGCAAATGATATTGATCGGAATCTTAAACAGCCTTTAGAGGAAATGATGTCATTAGCTGAAAAGCTGAAAATGGACGTTCCAGAAATTAAAGTAGCTGTAAGATCTGGAGACACATCATTAAAAGAAAGAGCAAGGATGGTTAGAAAACCTCCTCACATTCTTATAACTACACCAGAAAGTTTAGGACTCTTACTTTCTTCGAAAAAATTTCGCGACCATTTTAGAAAAACAAGATATATTATTTTAGATGAAATACATGATTTAGCAAATAACAAAAGAGGAACTCATCTTTCACTATCTGTTGAAAGGCTAGCTGAAATTATTGAAGAAGAACCTGTACGGATTGGCCTCTCTGCTACCCAAGCCCCAATTGAAGACATAGCGGGCTTTCTAGGTGGATACGAGAAAAATAAGCCAAGGCCCGTAAATATCGTAGACGTCAAAGAAAGAAAACATTTAGATTTGAAAGTTTTGTGTCCTGTGGATGATTTAACTTTGCACTCTACTGAAATCATAAATAGTAAAATGTACGACATGTTAGTTGATTTAGTTAAAGATCACAGAACCACTTTAATCTTCACCAATACAAGAGCTGGGACTGAGTCTATTGCCATGCAGCTGAAAGAAAGAGGAATTGAAAAGTTAGCTGCCCATCATGGATCTTTATCTAAGGAAATGAGATTTGATGTTGAAACAAAATTAAAAGCTGGTGAGATGGATGTAGTAATTTCATCAACTAGTTTAGAATTAGGAATAGATATAGGATATGTTGATTTAGTTGTCCAGATAGGCTCACCAAAATCAATAGCAAAAGGATTGCAGCGAATTGGAAGAGCTGGACATGCTTTAAGAGCCATCTCAAAAGGTAGGTTAGTTGTTTTTGATTCTGATGATTTAATTGAATGTGCAGTCTTAGTTAAATCTGCATATGAAGGCCAAATTGACCGTGTCTCTATACCTGAAAAAGCAACTGATGTTCTTGCTCAATCAATCATTGGAATGTCCCTAGACAAACAATGGGAAACCGATGAAATGTATAAATTGATTTCATCTGCTTACCCGTATCGAAACTTAACAAAAAATGAATTTTTAGATGTTTTAGATTTCCTTGGAGGTGATGCTTTAGAAAATCACGGAGTTTACCCTAAAATATGGTATGATAAAAATAAAAAGGAAATCGGCATAAAAAGAGGTTCAAGACAAATTTACAACATGAACATTGGAACTATACCTCAGGAAATTAATTACGCCGTTGTTCTAGAAGGTAGAGGCATACAATTAGGAAACCTATCAGAGAAATTTGTTGAAAATCTATCTAAAAATGACATTTTTGTACTAGGTGGAAGAACTTATCAATACATTGAATCTGACAGATCTACTGTTGTAGTAAAAGATGGGCTCGGCAGAAAACCGACGGTTCCCTCCTGGTCTGGAGAAATGTTACCTCGCTCTTTTGACTTATCTGAATCTGTGGGTAAATTTAGAAATGAACTTGAAGAAAAATTGAATAATAAAGACAATGATATTGAGGAATGGTTAAATGAGGTTTACAAATTAGATAGAGGAGCTGCAAGAACAGTTATTTCTCATTTGGATGAACAGCGCAAACTTTGCGGATTCATACCTTCAGATACTAACTTACTTGTCGAAGGCTACATCGATAACAGAGGACGAAATGGAGCAATATTTCATTTCCCATTTGGAAGGAGAGTTAATGATGCACTTTCAAGAGCTTTTGCATTTGAACTAGGTAAAGAAATTGGAAGCAGCGTAAGAATTTCTCTAAGTGATGACGCATTTTTACTTACCTTTCCAACTAGATTAGCAATAGAAGGACTTGCTGAAAGATTAATGCCTGAAAACTTAGAACCACTTCTAAGAAAAGCCATTACAAATACTGAAATTTTTGCTCAGAGATTCCGCCACTGTGCAAATAGGTCCTTTATGGTCTTGAGAAATTATAAAGGAAGAGAAATTTCACTACCAAGACAACAATTAAGAACTTCTCAAGTACTTGAAGCTATTAACGAAGTCGAAACCTTCCCAATGCTTGAAGAAGCTTATCGTGAAGTTCTTTTTGATGCATTCGATTTAAAGAACGCACAACTTGTACTGGATGAAATTAGAAGTAAAAGACGTAAAATTAATTATCGAACTTATTCTCCAATTCCTTCCCCATTAGCGCATGGACTGATTCTTTCAGGACTAAGTGATATTGTGCTTATGGAGGATCGATCTGCGCTATTGCGGGAACTTCATTCACAAGTCCTCGGAAAAGTTCTAGAAGAAGATGGAGGAGATAAACCTAGATTTGAAAAAGAGCTAATTGACAGCTATTTTAATGAAAAAAAGCCGATAATTGGTAACGAGGAAAGTTTACTAGAAGCTATAAAACAAATTGGTGGGTTGTATCTATTAGATGACAAAGAAAAATCTATTTACAGGATGTCAGACAGAGCTTCATCTGAAATTCAAGATTTAGCAAAAAAATTAATTGATGATGGAACAGTAGAGTCCGTATGGACTGGAACAAAAGAAACATTGTATTCACTGCCCGAACTAGTTCCTTACTATAAAGCCACATATGGTAAAGATGAAAAATTGAGTTCTTCAGCAAAGAAAATATATTCTAAAATTAAAGACAGTACAAAAATAACTAGCAAAAAAGTAGCTGATGAATTGCACTCAAATTACCTAGTTTCTAAGAAAGTGGAAACTTTCGCTAAAAGAAATGTTGAAAAGACTCTGAATTATGAAAAATCATTAGATTGGATTATCAAAAAGCATATTGGTTTTGTAGGACCTAGGGCCTCAGAAGAACTAGCTGTTGAGTTAAATCTGCCTGAAGAAATAATTAACCAAACACTCTACGAATTAGAGGAACAAGGTATTGTTCAAGGAGGTAATTTTTCTCTTGGAAGGAAAATGCCTCAATATTTATTGGCTGAAGATGTGATTTATCTCGAAGCTCAATCTCATGGTGGACTAGAGGTTGTTTCTGAAGTTACACTGCGTGAATACATTGATAAAAAATTATTCCGAAAATTTGACTCTTTACAAGCTTTATTTGAGCAATATACTGATGTTTCATCTCCTAGAATTGTCTTCCACAGATTAAAAAATCCTAACTTAGAAGAATGGTGGGAGTGGAGGGATTCAGATGCAATATTACAGGGGCGGTTCTTCGCAGGAAGGCTAAGATATGTACCTGCAAATAAAATTGGAATGTACCAAGCCTTGTTCAAAAGGGAAGTAAAAGGAAAAGTCCAGAATCTAATTGTCGATATGCTCAGAAGAAGTCCACCTATGACAAAAAGTGAGATTGCAAAAGAATTAGAAATAAAGACTGAAATTATTGATGGAGCTCTGAGGAGTTTGGAAGAGGGGTTGGTCATTCATAGATATAATCGACATCGAAATCCGTGGACTACGCACAACAGATATAGGCTATTAAGTGAATATGATCCTCCAGAGAATGTAATCAGAAGCTTAATGGTTGATGTTTTAAGAAGCTCAGGACCTTTGACCTTTGCTGAACTTCGGCGAGAATGTGGATTACCTTTAGATTCAGCTAGAAATATAATTAATCAGCTTCAGGAAGAAGAAATTATCTCTAGGATTATTGTAGTAGGAGCTACGCGATTATTTACCTACTGTCTTACTGAAGAATTAGAAGATATAAAACAGACTGAGGAAAAAAATGTAACACGCGTAATCTCATGGAGAGATCCCATGCTCACGCACATTAGAAGGGAGATGTATTCAAGTTATGGAGAGGCTTGGACAAATCCAGTTATAAAAGGAGGAATGGTCTCAGGATATCTCGAATCATGGGCTATGTCTGGTCTTCTAGATGTAAGGGAAATTATTCTCAATGAAAATGTATCAATTAGCGAATTTTTAGAAGGGTTAGATGAATTTTCACAATACCAAGAAAACTTTCACAGCAATATAATTCGAATCAAAGTATTTGACGGTACGAAGGTACCTGATTTGGATGAAAAAATAATCGAACAGTTCATAGAATGTGGATATCAAAGAATACGAGATTGGCTTGTGAAAGGACCTGTATTAGATTTATCTTATCAAGAAAGAGACATATCTGGATACCTACTTTGGAGGCAAAGAATACATCCTGAAAGAAGATTCAGAAATGCTCACGAAGCGTTTAGAGAAATGGGAGGAATAAGGTCTGAATACGAGCTATCTTTAAGAGTGCAAGGAAGATTTTTCCATCCTAAGGATTACGGAAATGAAATGGAATTGGTGCAAGGAGTTATGATACCAGGATACTCAACTTATTGTAATGTAAGAGATGCAATAGTTTACAGAGATGCAAGAAATGAACCTCCAAATCCTGACGATAGAAGATTACTTGCTTTAGCGATTGATTCTAAAGGCTTACCGCGTGAAGAACTCTACAGAAGAAGTGGAATGGATCCTGACTCATTTAAACAATCACTTGCAAGACTTTACCAATCTTTGCACCTTGTTCGAACAACAAGAGGAAATTACAGAACTCTACCCGTTAACAGGCTTTATGAAGCTGAAAAAGCAAGATTTGTTGTTGTAAAAAGATTAATTGAATCATTTGGAATAGTCTCAGCTGAGGGACTGGGAATGCTACTCAAAGGAGAAATTCCTATGGCAGAGTTAAGAAAAATACTCTATAAACTTGAAGAAGATGAAGTATTAGTTAAGGGCTTTTTCAAGGAAGGAAGCGAAACGCTTTACTGGCTTTTGAAAGATGATATAGACCTAGTAAAAGGCCATTTATTCCAGGGAAGTTTTGTGCTAAATCAGGCTGATAGATTGGCTCACTACCTCAATGAAGAAGTTAAACAAAAATTTGGCCTCGGAGCATGTAATGTAATTTTTAACTCTACACGTATGACTGGTGCATTCAAAATGTCTAAAAGGGGAAAAAATGTCATTATTACTGAATTTGTTGGAACAAATCATGAAAGGCACGTCATTGAAGCTTGGTGTAGGCAGTGGAGATTATCTATCGATTGGGAATTGAAGTCTGATGAAAAAGTTGAAGTCTAAATAAATTCTTTGTATATAAAATCAGGTAAATCTGTGTGTATCTTAGAAAATTGATCCTCGTCTATAATTCCTTCTTCGAAGGATTTTAGTGTCTTTCTAGGTACTGTTTTTGGACCTAGAACTGCTCCAGGCCTGTTAGGGTCGTCAAGGTAATCTGTTTCCAACATGTGGGAATGATTGTGCTTAGATGCAAAGGCTATATTTTCATTAGATGCTAAAAGAGATACTGTAATTCCGTGACTGTTTTCTATTGAACCTATACCTCCATAATGCTTGACTAAACGTGATTTTGGAAAACTCGCTTTATTTGCGATATTAGCCAAGTCTGCCATAACTTCGGGAGTTCCTGTCTCAGTATGTAAAATTACAGAGGCATCAACTTCTTTAGCTCTTCTTAAGGATTCTTGAAGAATGTTATTGGATAAATTCCAAATCTCTTTATCCACTTCAAAGTGAGGGCGCCCGAGCTCACCTAGCCCAACTATCTTTCTTTCTTCAACTAAGTTTGTGCAGTAATCAACTGCTTCCATATATATCTCAGAAGCTTTTTTAGAATCATAATATTTCAATAATTTAACCAACTGAACGGGATGGGGGGAAGAAATGACTGCAACTTTTGCACCTACCTTCCTTGCCTTTTCTGAAAGATTCAATGTAGTATTTACTTGATCCTTGAATTGTTCTATTTTTTTCCATGGTGAATATGGTTTGTGAACTAAAACTAAGCGAGTACCGCCAGAGTTCAAGAAAGCCTTGACTGCTTTCTCTTTTTGACCTGAGGGGTCCAAATGAAAATGATTATCTGTTATGTCCACTGTCTTGTAGTTAGAAACCCAATGTAATACTTTTGTCTTTGAGCATAAAATTTATATCAACTGCCGGTTAGAAGTATTTCTGTATGGGCTACATTAGGAATTTAATTCTATTCGCAACTTTCATTTTTATTGGCATTTCTGCCTCTAATGCTTCTGCAGATGCAGATGATTTTAACCTAGATTACGATGATCCTGCAGATGGAGAGTCTAGTGTTGACCCAGAAAATATCATCGAAATGAAAGTACAGATTGAAAATGTAGTTAATCAACCTATGTCTTTTGAAATGAAAATTTTGAATGATGATGATTTACAAAGTTCAGGGATAGATGTATGGTGGAGCCATAATGGAGATGATACTTTAACTTCAAAATCTGACACGATACCTAAAGTAGATGTTTCTGATAATTCTGTAAAGAATGGAATAACTGTATCAGTCGAAGCTACTGAAAATGCCGTTTATGGAGATTATCAAATTGATTTAAGGTGTAAAGACAAAGATTCAGATGAATTAGAAGAACTAAGTTTATCTTTAACGGTTAATGAAAAGGCAGCTGTTTCACTTCAATTAACAGAAGGTGGAGATGCGTTGGGCTCAGTAGATATCGATAATCAAACTACTTACGAAATACAAGTTAATAACGATGGAAATAAACTAGATACTTTCTCTTTGGGTGTAAATGGAAATGACTGGGAAACTGAATTTGATGATTCTGAAGTTACCATTGAAGCTTTCTCTAGCCAAATCATAATTCTAACAGTTACAACTGATGATGATGTAAATTTCGGAGATGATGACAGTGTAACTATAACTGCAGTTTCTCAAAATGATCCTAGTATAGATGATGACCTTAGCTTGACTACTCAGGTAAGAGTGAAATATGGTTTACTGCTTGATACTGCCTCAAACTCTAACAGTATCAGTGGAGAACCTGGAGCAACAGTTTCTTTTAATTTTAATCTTGTAAACAAGTGGTCTGAAAGTATAAACTACGAAGTCAAGAAGAAAGATTGGTATCGCGGTACTGAGGGAAATCGGCCAGAAGGTTGGAGTGATTCTACAGGTACTGGAACGCTCGATGGATTTCAAGAAACTAATTCGGCAAGATTCTCAGTTACTATTTCATCAGGTGCAGATGCTGGTGAAGTTGTCACAATTATTGTAGAAGCAATAGCAAGTGATGACCAAGGAAAAGGTGAATCTGTTATAATGGAAGTAGAAGTGCGTGTTGAAGGTGACTATAACGTACAATTACTAATGCCCGGCTCAAATGAAATTAGTGTAAATGCAGAACAGCTTGTACCTATTTCATCTTATATCAAGGTTAAGAATCTTGCTAAGGTCAACGATTTAATTTATGTAACTGCTGAATGGGAACTGGGTGGGAATGATTGGACTTTAGAGACCCCTCAGCCAATTAGCTTAGCTTCAAATGCTGAAAAATCACTTTTTATAAGTGTCAAAGCACCAAAAGCTGATGCTGGTGGCCAAGCCACATTGAAAATACGTGTTGAATCTGGAGGAGATAGCTCAAAATACGATGAACAAAATATAATCTTTAGAGTTAATACTGCCCAAGATTCAAGCGGGCCTCAAACTGAAGAACTAGGGGAAGAAAGTGACTTTCCTGTCGACCCCATTTGGATTGTTTCTATTGTTCTAATAATTGGTCTCGGAAGCTCGGCTGCATTTATGCTAAACCAGAAATCTAAAGGTGCATTTGGAGGCTCAGGAGAACAAACCGAAGACTTTAGTGATGAATGGGCTGGAATGGAAGGTGCGGCAGCGCCTCCAATGACGCCCACTCAAGCACCTCCTGCCGCAGCGCCACCAGTTACACCTCCTCCACAATCTCAAGCTCCTCCTGCCGCTGAACCATCTCCTCAACCGGAAGTGCCTCCTGCCGCAGCTCCAGCTGCTCCTACTGTGCTAACAATTACAGTGCCAGAGGGAGTAATGGCTGGCCAGCAAATCCAAATTAAGGCTCCAACAGGTCAATTAGTTAATGTTAAAGTTCCTGAAGGGTGTGGTCCTGGATCACAATTTAAGATTCAAATTTAAGCAGGCGTGGTCTAGTCTGGTATGACTAGGGGTTTCCAACCCCTCAACCTGGGTTCAAATCCCGGCGCCTGCACCACGTCCTTTGCACAATTCATTTATAATAGGCATTAAATTTAGTAATATGAAATATATTTCATTAATAATTACAGGTTTAATGATTTCTTCGGGATGTCTAGACTTTTTAGATGAAGAAACTACAAACGGACCGCCCATTGCAGTAGCTGGTTTTGTTGGTAATGGACCCTTTGAACCTGATGAAATTATTACCTTTACTGGAAAAGACAGTAGTGATCCAGATGGAGATACCCTTGAATTTTACTGGGATTTTAATAGTAATGATGGAAACGACGAAAGTGTAAGGGGAGACATCTCAAACAATGGTAAAATAACTCACTCCTATACATCTGAAGGAACTTATACTGTAACCTTGACAGTAACTGACGGAGAAAATACAAACTCAGCGACTGTAAAAGTTAAAGTTGAGAAAGAAAGTAGTGAAATTCGAGCCATTGTGACTACTGAAGACGATTTAAACTCTGAAGTAGGCAACTCTGGAAAAATAGACTATTCGTTTTCAGCATCTGAATCTATCTCAGAAAGTAGAATTACAAAATATGAATGGGATTTTTCATACGATTCTAGCGAAGGATTTCAAGTAGATGAAGAATCTAATGAAGCTGAAATTACATTTGAATTTAATTCAGGAATATATACTGTCAAAGTCCGAATAACTAATGAAATGGGAGAAATGGATGAAGCTAGTTATTCTGATGATGTTGAATTAAAAATCAATTACAAATATACAGATACAAGAAATATTGATTCTGGAAATCAAGAGCACTTGCTACAAGTTTATGGTATCCCTGCAAGATACATTAAAGCTACACTTGAGTATGAAAGCAATTCAGTTCACACTAAAGATTTAGATTTGTACATTTACAACCATAGCCAACAGAGAAATCCAGATGATGGAGATAGTGAATATGTTGCAGTAAATGATACTCATGATAACGGAAATATTGAACAAGTAAATTACATAGAGTTAGAT
>JAERSJ010000074.1 GCA_016845825.1 Methanobacteriota archaeon | reverse complement strand
GTATCAGCCGCTACGATTCCTTCTAATCCTTTTGTTGGCTCAGGTATTGAATCCTTATTATCTTTTGGTAATGACACATTATTCAGTAAAGGAACCAATATTTAGGGATTTGCCGAATTTATTTTTTATATTCAGTGACTCTTATGCCAAGATCGCCTTTGATAGCAGGTCTTTTCATTATTATTTCCATCTTTTTATTAAATGCTTCTTCAAGGTCGACATCCATAGCTATTGAGTGACCAAAAATTAAAATTAAGATGTCTGCCAGTTCTTCAGCTTTTTCATTTTTAGATTTTCCCTTCGTGAAGCATTCAGCTAATTCTCCAAGTTCTTCAATAGTCAGTAAAATACGATAAGACATATCGTGCCCATTATTTTCTTTATTAGCAAAGTCATGTTTGTCGTGAAATTCTTCCACTTTTTCAAGCATTTGAGTAAATGTTTGACTCATTCTTCTGTAATAGAGTTGCCTTTTATTACTTTTTCAAGACGTTTTCAGCGACAGAAATGCAAGACATAAAATCTTCCGCAGCTTCCCTGAGGCTACCCATATTCTGAGCTTTAACTTTTGCCTTCATAATAGTACCTTCAATAGAACTTTCAACCCATCCATCATTTTCAGGATCGGTTGCTTTTTTAATTGATTCAGCTATTTTATTAGATTCAAAAGGTATTTCAACATTTATCAAATATTTGTACTTCTTTTTCAGAACTTTTTGACTCCCGCTTCCGTATTGAGCAGCTTTCTTTTTTCTATTTGCAATTTCTTCGGTAAGTCCAAGTCCTATTGCTGCTTTTCTCAGTTTTTCTTTACCTACTACTCCAATATGTTGTTCTTGAGAATATAGTTTAGAGGCTTGAATTACTTCTTCCGAAAGGTAAGGACATGAAAGTTTAAGCCCGAACATCTTAGATATTTTCTGTTCCCTGTTTGGAATTATTTCCAACAAGGATTTAGTTTCTTCGTCGAGGTTAGTATCTTCCATAGACTCACGAAAGCGCGCATATCCTCCAAATACTTCATCTGCACCTTGTCCACACATTAAGATTTTATTTTTAGCATTTTTAGCAGCAACCCAAAAAGGGAGCATAAATCCCACTTCAAACTGCGTTAATTTTAGTTCTTTTTGTAAAATGGATGCTTCTGATATAAGTTCTTCATCGTTTAATTCTTTAACTGTTAAATTTAGGTTGATAATCTTTGCAGCTGACTTAGCAGCTTCGATATCATGCGAGTCTTTTACACCTACTGCAATTAGTTCAACATTAGTATATTTATTTGCTAAGAAAGCAACAAGTGCGGAGTCAATTCCTCCAGAAAAGGATACTGTAATATTATTTTCACAATCATTTCTAACTGCTCTTTCTATAGCATGTCCTATCTCAGAAAGTTTATCTTTGCTCACGCTAAAATACTGGATTCAATGAGGTTTTTTAATTCTTTAAATGCTTTCTTGGCTTTTGCTTCACTTACAATGTCAGTAATAACAGCAACACCCGATTCAAAGAGAATAAAGCTAGCAAGTGGTTTATCAACACGTATAATGAGTCCTTGGAATCTTAATGGATCATATTCAGAACCAGGAATTGCGTTTGTGATTAATTGTAAATCCAATCTTTTACCAAAATTTAATCTAGTTACCATATTTTCAATTTTAGTAGCTCTTTTTGTACTAATTTTAGGGTCGATATCCCTTATTAATGATTTTAATTTAGCAATTATCTCTTTACCTTCTTGAAGCGAAGCTATTCCCGTTACTAACACTTTTCCATTACTAAATAAAACACCTGCAGCCTTCAAACGTTTATGTCCAATGAATTTTGGATTAGTCCTATCTAATTCTATAATTACGGAGGGATTGCCAGAGCTAGAGTATCTTGCATTAGGCAATTCGGTTGCCAATTTAATTAATTCAATATCCTTTCCTAAGTGGGATGCGACAATGACATTTTCAATTTCTAAGTTAGCCACGCTAATCATTTAGGCCGGGCAAGTTTAAGATATTAATCCTTATGCAAATTCGTCAAATGGGTAAGGATCTGGTTTAATCCTACCAAGAACAATTTGGGTTTCGGGAACTGTAAGAAGTGGCATAGGCCAAGTTGGTCCGTCCTCAATAGCCAGTCTTGGACACGCAGTAATTACCGCAGCATCTATTCCCATTCCCAGCAATTGGTCATGAGATTGGTGTATGCTACCAACCATTATAACTTCTTTTCCTGCATCTTCCAACGCCTTTGACATTCTTTCAGCAAGCTCAATTCTTTTTTGGCCAATTTGGTTGGAGAAAAGTACAGCCCATCTTTTTGCATCTTTAGCAACGGAAATGGCAGCATATCGTTGTTTTAAGAAAGGTTTTGGATCAGCTTCGCTTACTTTGGCATTATGAGGATCAACGCATGCTACTCTCTTCCCTGTCGATAAAGCTACAGTCAATGGGTGAAACAGTCCAGTACCTATATACAAAAATCCATCAACTTTTAATCTTCTTGCTGAGGAGGAGTTGCAGCCCAGTAATTGGCCAGCTGCGGCCAGTCGTGGTCCCCCTTTAGTTACACTTGCATCAAAGCCAATATTTTCTAGTTTCTCAGTAGCTTCATCAATCATATGTAAATGTTGGGCAGTGGTCACAATTCCTATTTTTTTAGGTAATATTTCTTTTATTTCTTTTAAACTATTTTCTTTAAGATTTAATTTACCAGTATGTTTTACAGGTACAAAATAAGTGGGTATTGCATAAAATTCTGAATGATATGGCATAGGCATATGGCCTAAATGAATGAGAGCATCAGCCCCGACCTCTTCCAAAGGCCTATCAGCTAAATCACATGCTCCATAGGTAGGTTCACCCCACAAAATTACATTTGCTCCAGTTAAGTCTTTAATTTTTTTTGTGATAGTATGAGATTTAACTTTTAGACCATCTGGGAGCTGTATTCCTATAAGCTTTTTGTCTTTTAATTTTGAACAAACTTCGTCTATTCCAGTTTCCCAGTCGAACTTTATTTCAGACATTAGTGTATTCGGTCTTGTAAGCCATGATATAATAATAATGTTACAAATTCAGTTTAATCAAATTTAATTCTAATAGTTGCTTTATGAATTTTTGAACCCTTACGTCCGCAGGTGCTACTTCCTCTCCAAATTTGCGATCAAACTTGGAAATAATTTCCGCTATATTATTATCACCGTTACAATTTTCCCAGATGAATGTTGTAAACTTATCCAAAGGCCTTCTAACTTGATCAGGACCTCCTATCCTATCTTTAACCCATTTTTCAATTCTGCCAAATTTTTTAGGATAAATGATTGTTATTCTCCCATTTTCGTAGACCGATTTTATTTCATTATTTTTGATTTGAGTTGGTCTATGTTTAAGTAAATCTTCCTTCATATCCTTTCCATTCCTATTATCATAACGCCCAATGTGGCAGCTCCTGCAATAGCTGCATATCTCACGGCCAATTCTTTGCTTTCCCAAACAAACCTTGAAACCCACACTAACCAACCACAAAATATTGCAATAATTAGCAGAGTAGCAAAGAGAATGGTCCAAACATCCATACTTGTCAATATAGTGGGTTTAATTAGTGGTAGCCCCGCCAGGATTCGAACCTGGGTCTCAAGATCCAGAGTCTCAAATGATGGACCACTACACTACGGGGCTTCACTATAATCTTTTAATTTGATATACGAAAATGAAAATTTCTAGTCATCGTAGAAGCCATCATCGTCTTCGAATTCAAACTCTGTTTTTTCTGTATTTTCTGTAAAGTCAATTTTATCAGGAAAATATCTCAAGATTACAACATCGTCTAAATCTTGAACCCACCTATATGGAATTATTACATTTGCTCCGTCTTTTACTAAACTAGGGGTAGTCCCAGTAATGAGCAAAGCTGAAACAATGCGTTGAGTAGTATCTAAAAGGACATCATGAACTACACCCAATCTCATTCCTTTTCGAGTGTAAACCGTCAGTCCTGGCAGTCTTGAAGCTTCGTTTAACACAACCTTCCATAGAGCAATGATATAATTGGTTTGTGTTGCATTTATGCAATATCAAATAATAATAGATTATAAATAGGCCCTAAAATTAAAGCGAAATATATGGGTAGAGTAAGACCGACTTACATCAAACGTGTTGCTATCGAGTTAGTAAGAAATTATTCAGACAGATTTAATGAAGATTTTGACCATAATAAATCGATCGTTGAAGAGCTAACAGACGTAGAAAGTTTAACTATGAGAAATAGAATTACTGGATATGTAACTCGTTTCAGGAAGCAAGGTCAAGTTTGAAACATTACGATGTTGTAGTAGCAGGTGCAGGACCTTCAGGTGCTACAGCAGCATATTATTTAGCTAAACAAGGCAAAAGTGTGGCCTTTGTTGACAGAGCAAAGTTTCCTAGAGAGAAAGCATGTGGTGGAGGTCTATGTGTGCACATTGAAGAATTTGATCACATCATTAATAATTGGGATGATTTTCTGGAATCAAAGTGTCAAAGAGGCATAGTTTACGGGCCTGAATTTTTACCCGTGGATTATGTTAGTGAGAAGCCTTTTTTCTATAATATTCGCAGACTCCAATTTGATAATAAATTAGTAGAATATGCAGTTGCCGAAGGAGCTACATTAATTCAAGGAGTTGCAGTCAAAGATTTCGAAGTTTTAGAAGATAAGGTAATTGTTAAGTTAAGAAACGGTGAAGAGCTTAGTGGAGAAGTAATTATTGGAGCCGGTGGATCGTATGACTTAGTTTCTAAGAGAATTAGGGAAATAGAAAAAATGCCTATGAATTGGAGAGATGAAGACATTGCTATGGCACTTTATTTTGAAGTAGATGTTGGCAGAGAGTTCATGGATGAGGTTTACGGCGAAGAAAGGATCTCTATGGCTCATATCAAATACGATGGATTAGATGGCTACGGTTGGTCATTTTCAAAAGATACTGTTCTTAACGTTGGGATAGGTTGTCCAAGAAATATTATTAAAAAATTAAAGAAAGAGAAAAAGGGTTGGAGCGAAAGAAAATATTTACTGGATTATGTTGAAACACTAAAGGAGCAAGGCTGGTTCCCTAAGGACATTGATATTGACAGGAAAATGATATCTGGTGCAAACATCCCTGTAGGCATGGGAATGAGTTGTACAGTTGGAGATAGGATGATGGTAGTAGGAGATGCTGGAGGATTTGTATCTCCATTATCTGGTGAAGGACTTTACTATGCCTTAGATTCAGGCAGATTAGCTGCAGAATCTTTGGAGGTGTTATTCAAGGAGGGTAATTTCCAGAAACAAGACTTAATGCATTACCACAGAGCTTGGAGTTCTAAATGGGGCGATGATTTAGAATGGTTGAAAGTTGGTTGGCATCTTTTGATGGTTATGCCTAATAGTTTGATAAAGTATGCGGCATTGGATGAAGAAACTAAAGAATTTTTCACACATATGTTTGTTGGATCAATGCCAGCGGCAAAAATTAAAAACAAAGTTTTAGCTTTGATTGCTAAAGGTGTCTTGAAACATGATGTTCTAAGTCTAATGACGGGTAAAAAAGGCGTAGTTCCAGAATTAGCAAACTAGTTCAACTATAACGTGGAAAGCCTTTAAGAAGTAACTTTTAGAATGGTTATTATGCAATCTGAAGAGGATTGGGATGATGGTGAAGATTGGGATGACGATTATGATGATTCAGAGTCTTCCTCATTTCTAGATATGGAATTGGCTACTAAGATGAAAATAGCAGGAGCTGTTGGGATTGCATTGTTAATTATTTTATCTTCAACTATATTCACAAATTTTGGATTTTATAGCGGAGCAGGTAGTATCTCTGTGCTAATTGATGTTAATGAAGGCAAAGATGCTAACGATAATACATTTACATTTAATATTCTAGCAACATCTCCAGCTTTTGGTAGTCTAGCCAAAGATGGAAAGTATACGATAACCAATGTACCTAACTCAGTTGATTACTCTGGAGGTTCAATATCCGCTTTTTCGGGCTCTTTTGACTTGACTGATGATGGAAGAGGTTCAGTTTCAATTGCTTATTCAGATTTATTCAAAATGAATGGAAAGTATAGCGTAGAAGTTGAACTTGGAAGTCAAAAAGCTACAGATTCTGTAATCCTTAATAAGTTTTCAGAGAGTGCAGTTGCAGACTTAGTTCAATTCGATGGGAGTAAACCTTTGGATAGAGATGATGGAGTTATCACCAACATGCATTTTTCAAGCGAGGTAATTGATAATCCAGATTCAAATCTTAATTCGCCAGTTATAATTATTCCTTCAGTTACAGGCACAATAACAATTTATTTTTCTGAAGAATTATTCGAAGAAGGTGAAGATGAAGATTATTGGGATTCAGATAATGACCGTGAACCTGAAGTAGTAGAAACTATGCAGTTTTCATATTTTGGAGATCAGATGTCAGTTATTTATGAATCTGGTGCAACTGAGGAAGGTCCAAATTTCAATCCTTTTATTTTTGAGACTTCTGAATTTTATGGAGATAGTGGAGACTATGCAATAGTTATTGAATTTACTAATGACTTAGGATCAGATGTAACAGAAAAGCAAGGTCAGAGTAACTGGAAATGGTTCCACATTTGTAACACTAATTCAGACGGAACCTGTTCAGATTAACTTTAATTTATCTAAAGTCTCTCATTTTAGTAACTAAAAACCAAAGATTCCATATTCCATCTTCCCATGTATTAAGTTTGACTTCTCCAACTCGGGCATGGAAAGGAACTGGAATTTCTACAGCTCTTAAACCTCTTTTGAAAGCCTCAATTTTAAATTCCTCAGAAAGTGGCATTCCATCGCTCGTCAAATTCACTTTTTCTATGACTTCTTTTTTGAAAACCCACATTCCACTTTGTGAATCTTTTATGTTGATTCCGTGAAACAGATTTGTTCCAAATGTTAGCCCCCAGTTACCAATTTTATGAGTAACAGACATAGCATCGGAATCCATTCGATCTAGCCTATTGCATGTTACAAAGTCTAAATTATTGTTAATCAAAAATGCTAAAACGTGAGGAATTTTATCTGCAGGATAAGTCGTGTCTCCGTCAATAGTAGCCACGTAATCTGTATCTATTAAACTAAATCCTGTCTTGTAAGCCCTTCCATATCCCTTCCGAGGCTCATTGTGAACTACAGCCCCTCTTTTCTCGGCTTCTTCTGCAGTATTATCTGTTGAATTTCCATCAACTATTAAGACTTTAACATCTAGCCATGGTAAATCTCTAGGTATTTGATCTATAGTGGGTCCAATAGACTCACCTTCGTTCAAAGTAGGAATTATCACAGTTAAACTAATACTCATGTTACAGAAGTATGGAGGTCTGGTTTTAAGGCCAACTATACTAGCTTACTATGGCCCTTATGGTTCGTAAGCTATCTTCAGCCTTGAGTTTCATGGTTGGATTAATCTTAATTTTATCTTGGTTTTATTGGGCTGATTCTCCAATTTTGTTATTACTTTTTGGCTTAGTATTATTAATTTTAGGAATTATAGGCGTAGTAACTACTATAGCTAAAGAGGAGGAAGAGCTGGAATGATTGTTCCATTAACCTTATATCTAACCAGTTATCGACTTTATTTTTAGATGAGTCTTCTATACAGAACCCTTCTGAGGCCGGCAGTTTTTTTGCAAGATTCAGAACGCGCGCATTCACGGGTTTTAGCTGTGCTTTCTAAAATGTCTAGAACTAGATTCTCTCTTTCGATGTTAGGAGCACTTTATCGTTCACCTGATCTTCCAGTTAATGTTTTTGATATTGATTTTCCAAATCCCATTGGAGTAGCTGCAGGAATGGACAAAAACGGGGCGGCAGTTCCTTCGTGGCAATCAATAGGTTACGGATTTTGTGAAATAGGCGGCGTTACTCTTCATGAGCAACCAGGAAATCCAAAGCCTAGGATGTTTAGGATAAACAAAGAGAAGGCTCTTATCAACCGCATGGGTTTCAATAACATCGGTGCAAATGCCCTTCAGGAACAATTACAATTTTGGAAGGAGAAGGGCTTATGGCCAGACTCACCAGTAGGAATTAACTTAGGTAAATCAAAAGTAACTCCACTTGAAGAAGCGCCTTCAGATTATTCAGGTTCAATTAAAATACTATGGAATCACGCAGACTTTTTTGTCATAAATGTAAGCTCGCCTAATACTCCTGGTCTTAGAGACCTTCAAGAGTCAAAAAATTTAGATTCTATTATAAAAAATTGTTGTGAAATTAATAAACAAAAGTCTATTGAAAAAGGTACTTCAGAAAAACCTCTTTTAGTTAAAATTGCTCCTGAGCTAGGAGATGGGTTCTTGGAAGATATTGTTAAATTAGTAAAAAAGTACAAGCTTTCAGGAATTGTAGCAACCAATACTACTATACAAAGACCAAAGGCAAAGCATCAATCATCTGAAAAGTTTTACCAAGAGAAAGGAGGGCTCAGTGGTGCACCTCTTAAGGATCAGAGTACCGAGATGATTAGAAAAATTTTTAAGATGACAAATGGTAAAGTTCCTATTATCGGAGTTGGAGGGATTCTCACAGCAGATGACGCATGGGAAAAAATAAAAGCAGGAGCTTCAATCTTACAGCTTTACACTGGCTTAGTATTTGAAGGTCCAGGAATTGCTAAAAGTATTGTTAAAGGATTGAAAAAGCGTATTGAATCCGAGGGTTTTGAATCTATAGCAGATGCCGTCGGAATAGAAGCTTAATTCATTCTCTAATTATAAATTGACTTTGGCACATTGGACATCCAACTTGTATGGGTCTCTGTTCGGTATTTATCGTTATTTGTCCAGAACAGCTCGGGCAAGATAAAGTGGTTGGTCCAGTGTCTTCAAAATCAAAGAAATCTTCATCATCATCTTCATTTCGGAAATATTTCATTCCAACAATAGCACCCAGTGCCAAAATACTAGCTATACTTCCTCCTATTAGAAGAGTATTACTGCCTTCATCCTCACTTCCACTTC
>JAERSJ010000073.1 GCA_016845825.1 Methanobacteriota archaeon | reverse complement strand
TTGGTGGGCCCGGCCGGATTTGAACCGACGACCGCCCGGTTATGAGCCGGGAGCTCCACCAGACTAAGCTACGGGCCCCGTGGCGCCGCTGATCGGATTCGAACCGATGACCGTCCGGTTAACAGCCGGATGCTCTGACCTGCTGAGCTACAGCGGCACGGAACTCTTCCACTAAACTATGGTTTAAAACTTCTGCTATGGACCAAGAATGTATTTATGGAGCTGTTAATACACCTAAGTGTCCCTAGTAATTATGGTCAGAACAAGGCTAACCACTGGCGGTTTTGCTGAACCTGTAGTTGCTGATACCGCGAAAAGTTTATCAAAAATGGGACATCGTGTAATACTTCTAGCATGGGACCGAAATGCTAAGGGAGAAGAGACTGTAACCACTGATTGGGGCACTATTTGGAAGTATCAAGAAGAATGCTCATTGAATAATCCGTTATCTTTTGTAAGAAAACTACCCGGTTTTCTAAGATGGAGTACTTGGCAAATATTGGCTTTTCAAAAAATAGAAACTGATATAATTTTACATTACCATGATTTGGATACTTTGATTGGAGGTGTCTTTACATCTAAAATTGGTGAAATGCCTTTAGTTTACGATTGTCATGAAAATTACCCGGGACTAGTCAAAGGGGCTATCTCATCTAGAGGTGCAACGCTTTTACACAAATTAGAAGCCTTTCTTCTAAAATATTGTTCTGGAATTATGGCTGCTGGTCCTGCAGGATACGTTAGACTAAATGATATGGTAAATATTGGCTCAAACGCCCCATTTAGTGCCGATGAGGATGAAGCATTCAAGGTTCTTAGTAAGCCTCAAAGTGAATTTTTAAACACGAGAATAACTCGCGTCGGAAATGCAAAAAGATTAGATTCATATCCAATTAATCGTATTGAGAAAAGAAAACGAGGTGAAAAATTTAGATTATTATACATTGGTGTTCTAGAAAAGCATCCATCACGAGGTATCTTAGAAACGGCAATAACAGTTAGCAAAATGAAAGGAATTCAATTTGATATTGGAGGGTTTGGAACATTAGTACCTACTCTAAAAAAAGTCTGTGGAAAAATGGAAAATGTAAATTACATTGGCTCGATACATCCAGATAATGTTCCCTTGCAAACTATCGAATCTGATGCCGTACTAATGGCATTAGATCCTAAGAACGATAACAATCGTATGAGTGCCCCAAATAAACTCTTTGAAGCAATGTCTGCAGGAGTTCCAATAATAACCTGCAAAGAATTACTGATGGGGCAGTTTGTAGAAAATGAAGAAATAGGATTAACGTTTGAGTGGGGTAAATGGGATAGGCTTAAGGCTGCAATAATGAAATTAATATATGATAAAGAATTACATACAAAGATGGGCAAAAGAGGAAGAAAACTCGCTGAAAAGACTCACAACTGGGATAAATGTGAAGAGAGAATTGAGTCTTTATATCGTTATGTAAAATTAAATGGAACTAATCTTGCTTGATAGCAACAGGCTCAATATCTACTTGTCTAATTAATTTGTAACCTTCAATAGATTCTAGATACGAAGAATTGCTATTCAACTCCATATCAACAATATGTGCTGGAAAATTAGCACCGGAAAGGGTGTAGAGTCTTGGACGGCCTGCAAAACGAGGATTAATCTCTGAAACCTTATCGCCCATCAAATCTACTGAAAAAATACCAACTGGGTTCTTATCAATCATATTAACTGCATTTTTTGCAATATTAACAACATTATCCAATTTGATGGTTTTAGCCATGCGAACATCACCAGTTACTCCTGTAGGCGATATAGCCTCATGAATGTAACCTAACCTTTCTAACATTCCCATTCCACAAAGATTAGAATTTCTATCATATATCAAAGTAACATTATAATTTCCTCCATCAAGGTATTCTTGAGCAATCCACGATGAGGAAAAACCTCTTTTTTTCCAATATTCTATCCACATCCACCCAAATTTCGAGTCTGATACTATAAGGGACCCTTTGCCGCCAGCTCCAGTTTTTGGCCTTAGCCAAACAACTTTTTCAGAAGAAATTGCAATTCTTAAATCTGCCTCATTAGACACCTCAAAAGTTTTTGGTGCCAAGTCTCCTATCTTCTCAGCAGTAAGTGACTTTGAAAGTAAAATTTCAACTGTTTCGTGTGAAGGTAAAAATAAAGGAGATTTTATTTGTTCTCTAATTTTACTAATGAATCCTACTTCAAAATCTGGATTAGGAATTACAATATCTATCTTCTCTTTAGTAATAATCTCATTTACGCGATTAATGTATTCCTCACTCCCAGCTCTAGGGGCTTGAAACACTTTATTGTAGTATTTACAACTTTTACTTACTAGAAAAAAATTGTCCTTATCAGCTTCTGTTGCAAAAACATTAATTTTAGCCTGATTCAGACTAAAAGCTAAGTCCATTCCAATTGCACCTGCAGCTCCAGTTAGTAATACATTAGCCATCAATCTTGGGTAGATGCCTCATTATTTATAATCTAAGGCTCTTAGAAATTAAAATCTAGAACTTGAGTCTCGAATGTTTGTAAATTTACTGCAACTGCCCTACATGGATCTGGTTGAAAACCCATCATCTTTTGATAATCTGTCTGAGACTGCCATGTCCCTGGATTTATCATCAATACTCCATTATACTTTTCAACTCCGAAAGAGTGTACATGCCCTGTTACAAAAATATCTGGAATATCGTGAATTAACATATAATCTTGCTTCTCAGGAGCCAACGGAGTTTTAGCCCCATAAATAGGAGCTAAATGCCTCCTTTTGAGTAATTCTTTCATCATCCCCATTGGATTATCATATGACAAATCTCTCAAACTTACCAAATCGTCGAGTGATTTCCCGTGGTAGCACATCGTCTTCACACCTGCCAAATCTAAAAGTACTGGATTAGCTGTAAATGTTAAATTATCTCCGAAATTCTTAATCACCTTATCTGGAAGAGGTAACTGAGGTTCCATCAATCTAACTGCGTCGTGATTTCCTGGCATAATTACAGTTTGAATTTCAGTTGGTATTCTGTTAACAGATTTTGATAGTTCTGCATATTGCTCCCAAACGTCAGTGATTGAAAGATCAGCTTCTTGGCCAGGATAAGAATCAATACCATCTACCGCATCACCTGCAATAATCAAATAACCGGGATTAGGAATCCATTCCTTATGATAATCAACATCACCACTAAGCCAAGATATGAATTTATCCCATTCTTTTTCTTGAAATGTACCGCTACCTAGATGAACATCTGAGATAAATAAAGCAATATGAGGCTCCTCGGCACGTGAAACTTCACGATATCTGCCAAGATGGGGTCTAACTATTGGCGAATTTACAAATAAAACATTTCCCTGCCTACTGAGCTTACCAGAAACTCCGATAACTTCATCCATTATTAAATTAAGATTTTCCTCACTTGACTCTTGAAGCATAACGTTAATTCTTCCACCTCTGTCTTCAAGAGTTACACGAGTTCTTCCGTTATTGAAAGTTTGAATATCTGCAACCATTCCAATAATTTTATTTTCTTCATCCGGACTTAAGTTTGAAGTGTCTCTTATTGCATCGCGCATAGATGGATCTCTTCTAACTAATTTAGATAAATTTTTGAATCTATCATTGAATAATGAAACAAAGCTTTCCAATTTTCCATCTGACATACTTTTCTGTATTTGCCTTTCGATAATTATGGGAGGAATATCTGCAACTTTATTCCTTTCAATTACTTTTGGAGCCTCTATAATTTCCTCTTCTACCAAATCTGAAATGCCAAGAAATAATTTGGGCTCAGTCAATGAATTAATTGTTCTCTCAAGAAGGCCAATTCCCTCTGGATGACTAGATATGTGACTTACTAATTCGGGAGAGGGCATTAACTTACGTTCTGAAAGCCATGCAATTACTTCTTTCTCATTAACGGACAAGAAATATGGAAATAGGATATCAAATAAACCCTTTTGCTAGCATTATATTGTATATCAAAAATGATTATATTTTATCAAAAATGGAACGGAAAAAAAGACTATAAAAAGTATTTTTTTTTACAGAACCTCCCGCAAGTTTATAGCGAGTTGGCTATATGCTAAGTTCCACTTATTGTGAATTTGATTAATATGGATAAGGAGTTAAACACGGCCAAACGCAATGTTTTCGATAGACTTATACACGATGAAAAAATTTTCAAGAATCGTGAATCTCTTTCTACATCATACGTGCCTTCTGAATTCCCACATAGGTATGATGAAATCAATGAAGTTGCAAATATTTTAAAAACTGCTTTTTACGGATCTAGACCTTCCAATATTTTGATTTATGGTCAAACCGGAACCGGGAAAACTGCCATAGCCAAATTCATATGTAAGCAGCTTAAAGAAAAAGCTAAAAATGAGAATGTGAAGATAAATACAGCTTATATTAATTGTAAACAAACAAACACACCTTATGGAGTTTTAACAAACATTGGAAAGACCTACTCTGCAGAATGGGAAAAGCAAATACCTAGTGCGGGATGGAGAATAGATAAAGTTTATTCTTCATTAAAAGAAAAAGCAGATGAAAATGGAGGAATTGCAATCGTTATCTTAGATGAGATTGATACTCTTGTTTCCAAAAGTGGAGATGAAATACTATATCATTTGACAGGTTTGAATTCTAATTTAGATAATTCTAAAATCTCCCTAATTGGTATTTCTAATAATGCAAAGTTTACTACA
>JAERSJ010000072.1 GCA_016845825.1 Methanobacteriota archaeon | reverse complement strand
GAGCAGGCCAGATATACAGTATGATGACGCATAAAGACAAAAAAAGACATACAAATGATAAGGAGGATCGTATCATTCGGGACGTACTCCTGCGGCGGCACCTACTCGAAAGGCAGCGGCGGCAACGCGCGGCATGGCGCGCGGCATGGCGCGCTGCCGCTCTTCGGCCACAACGTCGTCCGCGATCGACGTCGTGGGACTCGCCGAGGGCAAATTTTAGTAGAGATTCATTCCCTTCAAGCCTCCCAAAACACTTAATGGGAAGTGGCTTGCACGGCGGGGCGCCTCTGACCCCGGGTGAGCAGATATTTGTATTTAAGAATTCAATCTAGACAATATAACAATGATAAATACTAATTTAATTATGAATCAAGCTGGATTATTATGGCAGTACCCTGTTATTACGGAGAAAATATTTTATACTCAGAATAAAAGGAATGAACTATTTTTAGGCTTTCCATGGGCAACAATGTTTGATTTGCGGCGAAACGAAATTAAATTTAACAATATTATACAGAAACTTAAAGAAATTATAGACCCGAATAAACGCTACTATACATGCTGCCAGCATATATGTTTCAAATTTTTTATTCCAGTTTGGAAAACATTAAACATCAGTACAGCGTACGTTTCCCATAAAATCATAGATGAAGACAGTATCAGTGGGATTAAATTCAAACCTTGCCCGTTGTTCGCTGTCAACATCGAAGACAAAACCAAAAACGCGGAATTCAAAGGTGTTGATTTCCTAAATAAGAAGCGTGTGCTGGTCTATAGTTTTGCAGGGGCATATCAACATGATTATTTAACCACCATAAGAAAAAAGATTTTTGACATGAAACACCCGGATAAAACATATATAAAGTACACGGGAGAGTGGCATTTTAAGAAGATTGTTTATGGTAGCAAACAAAACATAGAAGGCCGTTTATTTATAGATAAAGATCACATACAACTAACTAAGTCGTACAACATTGTTCTTTTGATATCTAAGTACTCTCTGTGTCCTTCTGGGTCAGGTCCGAATTCCAGTCGCTTTTGGGAATCATTAGCTGCTGGATCTATACCAATCTTACTGTCGGATACACTGGAATTACCACATCATGCTTTATGGGAAAAGGCCATACTACGAATAAAAGAAAACGAATTGGAAAATTTACCGGAAATTTTAAAAAAAATTGGAACGGAAGAGGAACACGAGCGCCGGGCGAATTGTTTGCAACTGTATAAGTATTTTCGAAATAATTACACGAATAATTCAAAAAATGAAAACAGAGAAATAATACACTATTGCCGCGGGAGTTATTTTACCGGCTCGATCGGGGGCGTAGCCCGATATGACTATCAAATATCGTTGGTCTTTCCTGATTATAAACATTTCACTGGTCCTCGCGACAGAGATTTGTTATTGTTGCATTTAAATCAACGATGTAACAACCCTCTCATCATTACTGATGACTATCTTGCGTGCGATATACCGAACGAATACGAAATAATATTAGTTCATCATGGCGTTGCACAGACGCACGCTGAACGGGAACCAACGAACTGGGAAGATTTATACAGTATTGGTCAAAAAAAAATGTTGTTTTATCGAAAACCCGCCAATACCACGATTATTTCTATTTCGCAATTTTGCACAGACGAATTCACTAGATATTACGGAGAAACATATAAACAATTCAAAAATATCAAAATATTACATAGTAGTGAGCTAGATGAAACTCAGTACAAAACTATATGGAATGAAAAACCGGTTGTCCTCGGTAATTGGCAAGGAATATGCAAAGGGAAAGGGGCTGCTATTGTCAAGGAATTACATAAAACTGATGACTTTGTTTTAAAAAAACTCAATATCTACCCCGATTCAAAAAGCATTAAACACTGGAACACAGAAAAACAAAATATGTATTTGAGTGCCGATATATTTCTTCAAATATCTCTTCACGAGGGAAATTCTTATGCAACTGTAGACGCATTACTGTGTGGATTACCCATCGTATCACCCAACGTTGGCTTGTTTTACAAAGATGTCCCGGACGATTGTTTCGTGCGGATGGAATGGGAGAAGGTAAATGACGTGGGCTATGTGAAACAAAAACTCAAGTATGCGTGGGAGCATAAAGACGAACTAACTAAAAACGCCAGGGCATGGTATTTGAAGAATTACCGATTTACCACCTGGAAACAAAAAATGTCTGATTTACTCTGCGGCAAGTAGAGTACAAGTCGCCCCAACGAAAAACATAATAGCAGCCAAATAAATTCACATCATCATATATCACGGTGAATTCTCTTTTTTTATATTTTTTTATTGACATAAATAAATGTCAATGAAAAAAACAAACCCTTGTGCACCTTATCAATGTATTTCAAGCTTATGCAATTACAGATCTCGTAATAGGGATTTCATAAACGAAAATAAAAATTCTCTTGCTACATTATTAGCAGTTGGTCGAATTAACGGGCCAACTTTTATCAAGGACAATATTGGTTATGAATTAATAAAATATTTAAAATTATCACTTGCAGATATAGAAAATAAAATCATCCGGGAAAATTACAGAGAGAACAACATTATCAAGGAAAATTACAGAGAGCCGAGATATTACGAAGAAGCAGAGAGTTATGCTTTAGCTGAAGATGATTGGGCAGAACAAATAAGAGCTAAATTAGACGCCTCCGAGGTGGAACTACCAATTGAATTCAGTAATCCGGATCAATTATTTAAAGTAGGTGAGCCGGAAAAATTAGAGGTATGCCACCCGTCAAAGACGAAACCAGGAACTAAGTGTTTGACATATAGAATTTTCTCTGTTCCGAGAGGAGACCTGAAAAAGGGAACGAAGCAAAATTACAAAGAATGTATAACCACCCGCACCGACTGCGAACAATTTATAAAACCATTGCCATATGATCCGTTCACTATTACCAATAATAACACAGCCGATTGGGGTGGTGAAATACATTATGTTCGCACAACAACTGAGGGGAAAAAACCCCCACCTAAAGACGTAGAGAATATTTTAGTTCAAGAAATCGTAGTAGCTTATACACAGTTAGGACAGCCGAACGAGCGTAAAACGTGGGCAAATGATGGCAAATCGAATTTTTATTCTTTATGTAATAGGGGATCATGTGTGTATAAGAATCAACCTCCTGCCAAAACCCCTACCGTTCCCGGTGTCATCAATTTCAAGACTAGTAATAAAGATACCGGAAATTGGTTTTCGTGGCCATTTAAGGCTGAATGCAAAGAAGGTCAAGAATTAGGGGAGAAGGGGTGTAAATGGAAACAATTTGGAACAAGAAGATTAGTATTGTATCAACCTATTTATGATAGTTTTATGAGCATAATAGGAGCAAAAAGTGATGCTGATGCTTTAACAGATAGTGATTTAGCTAGTTTACCTGGTCAGTTTAGTAGTCAGCTCGAGGATCTAACATCAAAATGGGATAAAACTATTTATAAAAAAACTAATGCCACCCCGCCGCCCGCTGAGGAAATTTATGGACCATGGTCAGGTGTTATGAATATATATTCGGAAGATTAGAAGCAACACTTTCGATACACATTAATAAACATATTTAAATAATTATCATCATCATCATAGTATATATG
>JAERSJ010000071.1 GCA_016845825.1 Methanobacteriota archaeon | reverse complement strand
TATCTAGACATTTTACTGAAAGTGGAAAAGATCCTTTTGATAAATTGTCTTGGTCAAAAAGAGATGTGGAAATAAGAAACTTCGATGGAAGTGTTGCTTTTTCAATGAAAGATGTTAATCTTCCAGATAACTACAGTCAAGTTGCAGCTAATGTTCTTGCTCAAAAATATCTTAGAAAAGCTGGAATTCCTAAAAAACTCAGAAAAGTTAAGGAAAAGGCAGTTCCGTCCTGGCTTCAGCGAAGCGTTCCAGATCTCAAATCTATGGAGAATCTTAGTGAAGGGGAAAAATTTGGTGAGGAAATTGATGGTAAGCAAACCTTTAGACGTTTAGCTGGAACATGGACTTATTGGGGTTGGAAGCACGGCTATTTCGCTAGCGAAGAAGACGCAAAAGCATACTTTGATGAAATGTGTTACATGCTTGCATTCCAAATGGTTTCTCCCAATTCGCCCCAGTGGTTTAACACAGGTCTGAACTGGGCTTATGGTATTGAAGGCCCAGCCCAAGGACATTACTTTGTTAATCCGAAGACCGGTGATTTAGAGCGTTCAGTGAATGCCTATGAGCATCCACAACCTCATGCTTGTTTTATTCAATCTGTTTCAGATGATTTAGTTAATGAGGGTGGAATTATGGATCTTTGGACACGTGAAGCTCGTCTGTTTAAATTTGGTTCTGGAACTGGTAGTAATTTTTCAAAGATAAGAGGAGATGGAGAGCCACTTTCTGGTGGCGGTATGTCTTCTGGGCTTATGTCCTTTTTGCGGATAGGTGACCGCGCTGCAGGTGCAATAAAATCTGGAGGCACAACACGTAGAGCTGCTAAAATGGTTAGTCTTGATATGGACCATCCAGATATAGAAGCATTCATTGATTGGAAATTAACAGAAGAAGAGAAGGTTGCTGCACTAGTTTCAGGTTCACAGCATCTTCAAAACCATGCAAATGAAATTTTAGCCGCAATACAAGCCCACCCTGAGGAAGACTCTAAATTTGATCAAGGGAAAAACAGGTCTTTAGCTAAAGCAATTAGTGTTGCTATGCAAGCTTATGTTCCTGAAAACATAATTGCAAGAGTTCTTGAACTAGGTGAACAAGGTTACACTCATATGGACATTGAAACATATGATACCTCTTGGGAAGGTGATGCTTATTCTACAGTTTCTGGTCAAAATAGTAATAATTCAGTTAGGGTTAGTAATGACTTCATGCAAGCAGTTCTTGACGAAGGCGACTGGAACTTATACTGGAGAACTGAATTAGATGATGCTAAAGAGGAGTCCAGAGATCCAGCACCATGTAAATCTATTCCAGCTAATGAATTATGGGATAAGATATCTAAAGCTGCATGGTCTTGTGCAGATCCAGGATTGCAATATGATACCACCATTAATGAATGGCACACATGCTCACCAGATGGCCCAATCAACGGCAGTAATCCTTGTTCTGAGTACATGTTTTTGGATGACACAGCCTGTAATCTTGCAAGTCTTAATTTAGTTAAATTCTATGACGATGAAACTACTAAGTTTGACACTGAAAAATATAGTCACGCAATAAGGTTATGGACTGTGGCATTAGAGATTTCTGTATTAATGGCACAATTTCCTTCGGAAGCTATAGCTCAACGAAGTTACGATTATAGGACATTAGGACTAGGTTATGCTAATATTGGTTCTTTGTTAATGCGTATGGGTATTCCATATGATGATAATAGAGCTTCAGCAATTTGCGGAGCGCTTACATCTATTTTGGGAGGAGTTTCATACGCTGCAAGCGCAGAAATGTCTTCAGTACAAGGGCCATTCCCAAGATACGAGCAAAACAAAGATAATATGTTAAGAGTTATGAGAAATCATAGAAGAGCGGCATACAATGTCCCTTCTAAGGAGTATGAAGGTCTTACGGTAACTCCGAGAGGCATCGATTCTAACTATTGCCCTGAGTATTTACTTTCAGCAGCACAGAATTGCTGGGATCAAGTAGTCTCCGAAGGAGAAAAACATGGCTTTAGAAATGCCCAAGCTACAGTAATTGCACCAACTGGAACTATTGGCATAGTAATGGATTGTGACACTACTGGTATAGAACCAGACTTTGCACTTGTAAAGTTTAAGACTCTTGCTGGTGGAGGCATGCTTAGGATAATTAATCAGTCAGTTCCGGTTGCACTAGATAGATTAGGATATGACTCAGTGCAATCAAAAGAAATAGTTGATTACGTAATAGGCACGGGAACCTTTTCTGATGCACCAGGTATTAACAGAGAATCACTAATACGTAAAGGCTTAACCAATGATATAATTGATTCCTTAGAATCTCAAATAAGTAGTTTCACATCTGTAGGTTTACTTGTAACGCCATCTATGGTAGGTACGGAATTCTGTGTAGAAAAATTAAGAGTTAAAGAAGAATTCTTGGAGAACTGGAACTTTGATTTATTAGAACATTTAGGTTACACAAAAGAGCAAATTAATGAAGCCAATGATTTCATTTTTGGTAGGCTAACTATAGAGGGTGCGCCTCACATAAAAGATAGTGATTTAGCCGTCTTCGATTGTGCAAATAAGTGTGGTCAATATGGTACACGATTCATTGGCTGGAGTGCTCATATCAATATGATGGCTGCAGCTCAACCTTTCATTTCTGGAGCTATATCAAAAACAATCAATATGCCTCACGAATCTACGATTGAAGACATTAAGCAAGTTTACATGGATTCTTGGAGAGCAATGATTAAAGCTAATGCACTTTACAGAGACGGTTCAAAATTAAGTCAACCTCTTATGTCTGGTACCGTGTTGAAAGTTGACATTGACGAGGAGGAAATGATGTCTGAGACCATGGTTAGTACTGAGCAAGCCGTTGAAACTATGGCTAAAGCACTTCCAACTCCAGATGCAGTTCCTCTTGCAAGTAAAATAGTTACTCGCTATATTGCACAAAGGAGAAAGTTGCCTAATAAGAGAAAGGGGTATATTCAAAAAGCAAAGATAGGAGGCCATAACGTATACTTACACACCGGTGAGTACGACGATGGAACACTGGGAGAAGTCTTTATTGACATGCATAAAGAAGGTGCGGCTTTCAAGGCTTTAACAAATGCTTTTGCTATTGCAGTAAGTCTTGGCTTACAGCACGGTGTACCTCTGAAGGAGTTTGTCGATGCCTTTGTTTTTACCAGATTCGAGCCTAATGGCCCTGTTATTGGAAATGAACGTATTAAGATGTCAACTAGTATTTTGGATTACATTTTCAGAGATTTAGCAGTTAACTATTTGGATAGAAATGACCTTTCCCACGTTAAGCCAGAAGATCTGAAGCCAGATATAGTTCGAAGTGAAGGAGAAGCTGAAACAGAGCAGAACTTGAATTCAGGCCTTACTCCTGCTGGTGAAGCTACAGATGGTCACGAAATTCAACTAACTTTAGATGATATGACTACTTCATCTAGTGATTCGACTTCTTTTCAGTCAACAGTGACTGATTTGTCTACAGAAAATGCACATATGGTTTCAGGAGATAACGCACTGGTAAGAGAAGCTGAAAAGTATGGATACGAAGGAGACCCATGTCCCGAATGTGGTCAATTCACTTTAGTATCTAACGGTAGTTGTCTGAAATGCGTAAGCTGTGGGTCTACTACAGGCTGTTCATAGTTCGAACTGAAAGCTAAATAAAGGCAAGACACTAGCAGTACAATGAGTATAGGTGATATGTTATCAGAAAAGCTTTCAAGCTTTGAAAAATATAACAATAAAGAATTGTATCACCTAGGCTCAGTTAATTTGGGCTTTACAGTAACCGGAAGGATAGTTTCTGGAGCAGTTGGTTTCATAATTATCATATTGATGTTAATGGTTACTTTTTCCTCAGCAGCGAACTCAATAATGGTATCTGAATTGGGAGGGACAAAGGCATTTACTGCTGATGTAACTCTTACTGAAGTATCCGGTACTACCCTTTCAGGTACACTAAACAGTGAAGGAGATTTTATTGAGTTTGGCTACATTGTTGATGATGTTGATTGGAATCTTATCTCTAACTTACGTATTTCTCATGTTGATATTCAAGTTGCTTGGGATGCAAATGGAGGTGCAGGCGGTGGCCGTCAAGTGACATTTGACGTTTCTTCACAGAACGATACAGTAGGTCAATCTCAAAATGATGGTGGTAATGGAGGTACTGTAGTAACAACTTGGATAGTGAATCAACTACCAGAAATAGTTTCAGACACTGCTGATAGTTCTGAAGATTTTGTTAAATTATACGAGAGGTCAGGAGAGTGGTTGGGTGGTAAGTTTACCTATACTTCAGAAAGTATTGGTTCAATTGCTTTAA
>JAERSJ010000070.1 GCA_016845825.1 Methanobacteriota archaeon | reverse complement strand
CCTAATAGATATTATGAATCAAAAACAAACACAATTCAAAAAAGCAAAAACTCAAGCCTTGAAAGTTTTATTGAAAGATATTGAGAAATATAATAGTGAGTATAGTTGGAAATCATACGGAAAAATTCAAACCCTTGAATCATTCCCAGATGTTAAAACCGATTTGCGAGGGATAGACGTTACGGCAAAAGCAAAATTATTAAAAAAATATCTCGAAGTTTCATTCCCTGAAAATAAATTCAGTGTAAAAATTGAGAGATATGCAGGGGGTTCATCAATAGATGCAACTTACAAGGGTGACAGAATACCTCAAGATGAATTAAGACAAATTGAATTAATTTATCAAGACGCTGGAAACAGTGACATGCAAAGTGATTATTTTGATTATGATAATTATTGCAGCATAACCGAAAACATTGATCAGAAATTGGCACGATTAAAAAGATGTCCAAAATGCACATGTTGTGGTAATCAAGACGAAAAAATCGCAAAAGATGGATCTGGGAATATAATTTGTGAATGGTGTTTTAACTATTCACGACAAAACCAAAGTTTTCAAGAATTACCCCATTATGTCACCGATGAAGAATTAAACGAGGTCGTTGATAATTGAATAATTTTATTTGTTATAATTGTTCAAACACAAACCCCGATTTATGCAAATGTAAATCAAAAGATCTTTTTATTGAAAGGGTTTATGAGATCGCTTTTGGTGACAATGCAATAAATCGAAAGTTCACGACTTACGAAGTATTGCAAGAATTAAGAAAGTTTTCAGACCTTGCATTAAAAAATGAGGTTGAAAATTGACTTTAACAGCCCAACTTGATTTAATCACTGCATTGGAAATTGAACAAATAACAAATCTAATTGAAGAAATAGAAAACGCCTTTAACAAGATCGACTTTAAGAGGTTTGAGGAATGAACCACATCTATTTTCAAAATGAAAAAATACCTTATATGATATCGCCTGAGGGTGAAACCGTTTGTTTAAACCAAAACAAAAAAGATTATCCTGATGAAGTAAATCAGATAATTTATAGAAAACATCCCAAAGTCAACACGATAGAACATAACAGCCACTATAACGAGAGGGTTATAAAATGAAATATACAAAACATTACACTTGGAAACAATGGAAGAAATTTAACAAGTCTGTAGAGCCTGACAACTCTTTTACCTTCATTAATTTTCATACTAAGAAAAAAGAATCTTATGATTCTCTAACCATGCAGGAAGTATTATTATCAAAGTACAAAATTATCCTAGATGAATATGAGCCAAAATGGATAAGACGTTATCACACCTTTACAAAATACGTTAATCAAAAGAATTTAGACAAGTCAATTACCACATTTAACAAAGCTGTAAACGCTTTCAGTAGTGGTTTAGGTGAAACAAAACAAGGGTGTAGAACTCAAAGAGCAACACCCAAAAAGAACAATGACATTTTGTTTGGTAAATCAAAAAGTTCTACAGCTTTATGGGGTAAATCAAAAAACGTATCAATCTGGGGCGATAAACCAAAAAAGACTAGACGTAAGTCAAAAAAATCTAACTCTTTGAGAATATGGAATGATGATTAATGTTATATCAGGGTATACCGTAGTGTACGGTATGAGTACAATGAAAATATCCAATGAAACAAAACAAGAAATCAGTAATTTTAGAAATTACCCAAAAGAGCCACTTGAAGCAGTGGTAAAAAGAATGATGAAAACATACCAAGAAGATTTGACCTTAACCCCTGAAGATATTGCAGACATTCAAGAAAGTTTAGAAGATCTTAAAGCTGGTAGAGTATACACCCATGAACAAATCAAAAAAGAGTTTGGTCTGTAAATGTGGCGAATTGATTGGACTAAAAAAGCAAAAACACAATTTAAAAAAATAAACAAAAAAGATCAGAAACGTATTTCAAATGCACTTGAAGAATGTACAGATAATCCAATTATTAAAACTGTACAACTTGTAAACAGTCCTTTAAGACGATTAAAAGTTGGGGATTATCGAGTAATTATTTTAACTCAAAAAAATATAATGACAATAAATATTATCAAAGTAAAACATAGACGAGATGCGTATAAAATCTAGTTTTTCTTTTTCTTTTTTACTGTCTTGTAGTAACCTTTTACGGTATGTTGCTTAACAAATACTCTAGTCATGGTATAATTCTTGTACAGAAATATTTAAGACTTTAGCGATTATTTACCGAGTATGTTTAAAGGGATTCTAATTTTTGCCGCAGGATTTGTGGCTGGTTCCCTACTTTGGCAATATGTAAATTAACTACTATACCTATTAGAGAATAATGCGTTCTACCAATAACTATCTGAATCAAAATGACTTTGAAAGGGTGATTGATGAAATACCAAATTTATACATCAGAAAGTGGCTTGATGATGACATTGAGATGCTGTTCAGGATTTTATACTGGTGTGCATTAAGACCAGCAGAAGGCATCAGATTATCCAAAGAAGATTTTGATTTAGAAAGTAGGAAAATTTACCTAGGTAAAACCAAGACTCACACCAACGATGTTGCACCAATACCAATGGTTTTCATTCCTGAATTACAGTCATATCTGTACAGCAAGGAACCAGGTAGATTATTTCCAGGACTGACATACAACACGTTTTATCCTTGGCTGAAAAAACTTGGTAAGCGATTAGATATTCCTAGCTGGGTCACTTTACAGGCTGAAACTGGTGAAAAGACAGTAGGTCACATCTTTAGAAAAAGCATTGGCAAGGATATGCTGACTGGTGTGCATCGTACAAAAGATGGCAAAAAATTTGATATTCCAATCATATCAAAACAGCTTCGTCATAGTAAACCATCAATTACAGTCGATTCATATCTGAAAAGCACTATTGAAGCAGTATTAGACCAGTGGTAATCTTTATTTCTAACTCGTGATTAACTCGTTATGTGGGTGTAGGAATAGCAGTTTTCATTGTCATTTTAGTTGCTATCATGATCATACCCACTGCTTATTCCTATACAGAAAAACAGCAAGAAGAATTAGACAGACTAAATCAGGAATACCTAGCACTGGAACCCAAAGAAGGTGGTCACCTGATGTGGAATTAATTGACTTTCAACAAATTAGATTAGATGAGATTAAAGATTTAGAATATGGAATATTGGAACTGCAAGAGGTAATTGATGTTAAAATTTCTGAAATTCAAAAACAAAATGAAACCATAGCAGCAACACAAAAGGCAATTGAAAAAGCCAAGGAAAAAATAAAAAAGGATTGGTCAGCACCACCAGTTGATTACACCAAACTAAAACTGGAAAATGAAAAGTTACAAAAACTAAATGAAACATTGGAAGAATTAACTGAACAAAAAAAGCAGATTCAAAAACAAATTGATTCCAAGAAATTAATTTATGACATTCAAAAACATGATGCAAAACTAATTGGTGTACAGCTTTCTACAACTTGTATTACAATGGCCAAGTTAGGAGAATCAACCTGTCCAACATATGAGGATTTAGTAACATTGGATAACTCAAAAACTGAAATTTCAGGTGAGTTTTCATATCATGACGGATATTTTCACCGTGAAAAGTCAGGGTATCAAGACACTTATCGTGCCTATGACAATGACGATAAAATAAGAATAATCGTAGATCCACCATTTAATGAAGCAATTAGGATTAAGATGATAACTATTGAGCCAAACTTGGGATACTATGCAGATAAGGGGTGGGCAACCAAATTGGTAGATGGAAAGAGATTGTTAGCAAAAGACAGGATTATCCAGGATTGCTACACTGCAACTGTAACTGCTGACAAACATGAGATATTAATTCCTGATACCATCTTTGCTTTTAGAAATGGTTGTGAGTCCTCAGAAATTGACGACTTTGAAACCTTTGAAATACCAAAGACTGAGATTGATGTTTGGAGTTCTCCAAACATAGCATACTCTCAATGGGTTTTGGAAATGAAAGAAAAGTGTAAAGTTAAATGTTAATCATCATCGTCTGAGCATTTCTTACATTTATGAAATCGTTTGGTCAACTGCCATACCCCCAACAAGCATTGATGTTTACCTCAGTAATCCAATTACACCTGGCACACAAGGTACGGTCTGACTTGTGTAGCCTTTCAGGTTTGGGGTGTCGCATGGTGGTTCTACACCATTGACATTTCATACAAACATCTCCAATGATTTATTACGAAATGGATCTAATCTTTTTCTTGCAATTTTGATGTATTCTTCATTTAACTCAATACCACACCATTTCAATCCAAGTTGTTCTGCTGCAACACCTACCGTTCCACTTCCAAAAAATGGATCTAAGACTATGCCATCTTTTGGACAAGCACATTTGAGAATTTTGGTAGGCAAGTCAACTGGAAATGTTGCAAAGTGGGCTTCAGGGAAAGGTCTTGGATTGATGAAAAATACATCGCCTGGATTTTTTCCTCTAGGATTACATGGGGTAAATTCGGCAGTATCACCATTATGGATATTTTTGTCATGTCCTGAATGGTGTTTTGATTTTGGTTTTCCACATCCGTAACAATTACCGTCTTCATTAAACCCTGATTCCCAATCAGCATTACCATCTTTTCTATTCCTATGGATTCCATGAGGGGATTGGCCACCGACACTTAACATTTTTCTTGTTTTTTTAGTGATGTGATCATCGTCATAATTCTCAATTTCTTTTTTACTTGCCTTGTATCTTTCTCCAAACTTTTGTTGAAGATAACCATTTTTTGCATCACGAACTCTGACGTTGAACGGTTTGGTTTCTGTAACTGTCTTTTCCCTTACAGCATCCAAGTCAAAATAATATTTCTGCTGTTTTGCAAAAAAGAAGATTGATTCCCACTTGTTTGTGAATCTGTCCTTTACTGAACTTGGCATGGAATTTGCCTTATACCAGGGGATATGATTTCGTGCTATCCATCCATCATCAATGCAGTTGATGTAAAATCTTTCAGGGATTCCGACTCTGGATTTATTTTCAATTAATTTTGATTTCCACATGGCCTTTGTTTGTTCGGTATGTTGTTGTTTTACTGATTTATCATTCCAATTTTTCTGCAATCCCTTTCTTTCAAAAGAATCTGGTCCTCTACCACCACCCCAATAACTATCGCCTAGATTAATCCAACAAGTTCCAGTATTTTTTAAGACTCGTTTTAGTTGGACCATGATATCATTCATGGTGGATAAATAATCTCTAAAATCAGGTTCTAGACCTAATTGGCCTTCAACCCCATAATCTCTCAAACCCCAATAAGGTGGGGATGATATGACACAATCAATAGATGAGTCATCTATTTCTGCCAATTTTTCAAGTACATCGCCTTGGAAAATTGTCCTATTCAACCTACAACCCTCACAGAAATTCCACAAAGTGGACAAATACAGATAATACTCTCAAATCGAGGGTGTCGTACCATCATCATATCACAGGTTTGGCAAAACAGTTTCATGCCTGAGTCCTCAAAAAATTTTCATTTTCCAATTTCAGTTTTAAAACGTACATACAAACGATTTGTACTCGAGGTTTCTGAGTTTTCAGTAAAAAAGGGCTGGGAAAGGTACAAACGTACAAACTGAGCGGTACTTTGTACTTTGTACGTTTGTACGTTTTACACAGAGAATACGAAAATGAAAAATAATTGACATTTCTAGGCGTAAAAATTAAAAAATCTTCTTCTGAAACTGGTTCATTTGGAATTGCTAGGCGTAAATCCTTGTACGTTTTTTTAACGTACAAAATAAACGTACAAACACTAGTCAAGTTTGTACATTACCTCTTTTTTGTCTGATTTGACAGGTTTTTCCTCAATATTGGCAATAATGTTGTTTTTTACTGCATATCCAAGTCCTTTTAGTGACTTTGCCATTTGATCAATGGAAATTCTTTGCTGATATTTTTGCTGAAAGTCTTTAACTATACGCATTACTGATTTTTCTGTTTTTGAATCTGATAATTGCCAAAACTTGTTCAAATATGACAATTCAGGAGAAGCAGTTTCTTCCCATTCTTCTTGAACGGTTGCCTTTGATTCATACTCACACTCATCGTCTGAAAAATTAATTATCCAAGACACTATTTTTTCAGCTTCTTGGGATACTATTTTGTCAGCAAAAGTGGGATCTTCTTTATGGGCTTCTTGACGAATGTTGTGAATTAATGATAATCTCCTGGTGTACATAGCATCTTGTTCTGCTTCTGGAATCTTTGCCAAATAATTTCCTGAAGCCCAGATTTTTAATTTATTATCAAAGGTTATCGAATCCTTCATAAATCCACGTTCTGTTTTTTTCTGTTCTCCAGTGAGAGTTTTGAGTGTGGTAAAGTCTTTCCATTCCTTTGGCAAGTCTTGAAACACCAATAATCGCATACCCATAATTTTTGCACGAATGAACTTATCTTCCAAAAATTGATTAAGTTCCACAGAAAGTGCGTACTGATTACCGAGTACCTCAACGAGTATTAAAAGAGGTGTCGATTTTCCCACTCCTGAATTTCCGTAAAGAACAGACATTTTAGGATCAAGATAATTTACAAATATAGAACGCAACCCAGCTTTGATTCTTGGTTTCTCATGTGGTGGTGTGTCCTCAAATAATACTTTTATGAATTGTGTTGGTTCGTTTTCTATTCCTTTTGGTAAATAATTATAATCTCTAAAACCCATATCAGCCAACTCATCAGTTTCCACCAATGCTTGTTTGGTTTTGTCAAAGATTCCATTTTTGAAAACTATCAAGTCTTTGTTAGTTGGTGGGATATCTGCTGCATATCCCTTTAACTTGAATAATACGTCATTGTATTGTGTTTGTGTCATACTTGGGTGTAATTCCAACATTTCACGCACCAAAGAATTGTTGATTAGTTCTAAAAAGCCATCCTTGTTTTCAAAGATTTCGTCAGTGTCTACGTTAGAATACACATTTCTTTCATTGACAATATTTTTTGCAATATTGGCAGTCTTTTGGGAATCGTCTTTTTCTGGCCTTCCTGTCTTGGTGGATTGATTCTTGTCGTACACTTCTTGAATTTTAGTTTCAATGTTACTCCAAGGTCTATTGGAGTATTGGTCACTGGTGGACCACTTGTGATAAATTACCTTAATTTTATCTCTGGCTTCTTGTATTGATAACCCATCAGTATTACAAGCAATTGCTGCCTGGTGGAAATAATCATTTGAAGTTCCTTTGGTGGGTAACTCACCTTCTCTGAATCTATCTCTGAGATTTTTGTAAGAAGAATTGGAATTTTTCTTTCTTGCTTCAACTTTTAGTTTCTTACATATGGTGTCGACAAATTCGTGAAAATCCCTACCATCCCCACTCCAAATTCTGTCACTTCCTTGGTTGGTGTATGTTAGTTCTCTATCATCAGTATCAATAATTACTGATTCAGCTCCGACACAATAATGATCAAATCCTTGAATCTCTACAATTTTTTTTGGTTGAATGGAATAATCAAATAACTCAATTTTGGAAATTCCCCCACCCAATCCAACAACTGGCATATGCCATCAATGTGGGGATTCAATCATCATGTATCCATCTTTAATCATATGTTGTGCAAATTTTCTGTAATGTTCTTTGTTATCCAGGTCAACTATGCAATTACCACTGCCACCAGTTGGTAAGACTCCATAGTTTTCTTCGTCTTTGATTGTCTGATTTGGTACTGTCATACTTGCCTTGTATCTGAAATCTGCAACCTTTTGGTTTGGTGGAATTGGAAAGCAGTTGAACTTGTGATCTCTAAACAGCTTGATGTAATGATTTTTCTTTTCGTTGTTTGGTATCATTCCATCAACCTCGTCTGCGTTTGATAGTAAGTTAATTCGATGTTTAATTTTCCATCACAAACTTCACAAACTGGAAACTTGCTTCTTGGTCGTACCCTTGTACCCTGACGGTAGCAAAATATACAATTCATGATAATATCACCGTATTTCCTTTGGTAGGAAGTTTTTCTATATCACAGTCACATGAACAACAAATTGAATTTGTCTTAAAATTATGACAAGAACAACCACATTTCAATAGTCCAGCATCCCCCTCATGGAGCCAGCACCACACTCTGCTCCACAAACCATCGACTCAATATCATTAACTGGTTTTAGGTCTGGATTGTCTTTGAAGAATGAATCCATCTGTTGTTGCTGCTCCAAATCTGACATTTTGGCTTGACCTGCCCATTTTGGATAACGTCTTGCGTGGTTTGTTCCAAATCTTTGAATCCCATCTTCAAGCCATTCGATATAATCTGCTAATTTAGGATCAAGTTCTCGAATCATTTGTTTATGTCCAGCCTGAGCAAAACTTCCACACATACATTCCCCCGAAGTTCCCAAACCTTTGGAGTATGCAGGAGCAATGGTTAATCCATGTTCATGAACATATCGATAAGTTTCCTCAGAAGTTTTGTAAAACATTGGACAAGCAAACCATAATGCTCCATCAGATTGAATTGGGTACGGATAATTTCCCATTCTTCTTGCAGATTCAAACTTACGTACACCTGAAATAAGACAGTGATTTTTTCTGTCAATGGTTAGGGCAAAATCTCTCATGGTTTTGTATTTGAGTTTCCCCATGATGAGTCGGTGAAATGCTGGTAAAGGGAATCCATACTCTAAGACAAAACTGGCATATGTGTACTTTGGATTCGGCTCAATTACATATAATTTCCATCCTTGATTCTCACAAAATTCCTCAACAAAATCAGTTGTCATTTGTAATCCAATATTGGTTTTGATATGGACTACGGCTTCTAATTTTCCGATACTATCAAGCCAGTGAGTTGTAGTTATCGAATCCTTACCACCTGAGAATAATGAATAAAATTTTGTCCTACCATGAATGTTTTCTAAATCATCAATGATTGATTCAGGAGTTTCAAATGCAGATGGATAAAATTTGATAGTTCCAGACTTTATGATTTTCTTGTTTCTGACCTTGAAAGGTGATTCACCAGTTAGGGTTTGTTGACTTGGTTTCAATTTCTAGTCCTCTTGTATAATTTTCGTTTTTGATTGAGTTCCTCTTTATGTTGGATATAGTATAGTTTCTGCTGCAATCGATTGGTCTGTGCCACCAGTTCGGCACGTTCCAGTTGTCTGGCTATCTGTTTTTTGG
>JAERSJ010000069.1 GCA_016845825.1 Methanobacteriota archaeon | reverse complement strand
CTTGTTCATCTTCTTGCTGTCGCCATTGCTCCTTCTCATGTCGTCGTTCGTTGTTTATGTAATCACTGCAATCGCTGTTACTTTCAATACCGTCACTATCACTATCGCTATCTTCACGGTGATATTTTATTTGTGATTTTCTAGATTTAATATTGTTTTCAATACTATCAAATTTTTTATCTTTTTTTAAAAAAGAATTAATAATTTGTATCAACATATCTTCTTTCTCGATATCAAGCAACCACCCTTCACCGCCCTTCATTCGCGAGTTCCAACGCCCTCCTAATGCTTTCATGATTTGTTGATATTTAGCTTTGCTACCTCTGACAGCTAATCTTTTATTGTTATATTTTTCATAAGTTAACATATTTACAATTATTAATATTTTTCCTTAAGTTAAGAATAAAATTGAAACTTTTAGTTGTTAAATATGCATTTAATGATGAAATCAAATAATGCAGCTTTCTAAGTACGAAAAAGTTCGTGTACTAGGCGCTCGAGCTTTCCAACTATCGATGGGCGCGCCACCTTTAGTAGATATTTCTGGATTGAATGATGCCGTGTCTATAGCTGAAAAAGAACTAAGAGAAGGGAAATTACCGCTAATAATACGCAGAACATTTCCAGATGGAACTATAAAAGAAATCGACGTCAATATCTGCAAGTAAAAAAAAATGATTTATTATTACGATATTTTGTAAAATAATACAACGAACACGGCACATTCACAGTTAACTTTTCTTTGACAACAAAAACGATGGAACAACATTTAAATATCGACGATCACATCTATTATGATTTCGACATAAATGACGACACATCAGATGAATACGTTCCCAAACAAAAGACTAAGCGGCCGTCCGTATGCGCACCTCCTCCAATGCAGATAGCTGCTAAAAATAGTGTATTCAATTCATATGCAGATATCGTAACATATTACGATAACCAGGTTAAATTAATTAAGGAAAAAAAAGAAAAAGAACAGCAGCAGCAAGAGCAGAAAGAGCTATATGAACAAATACAAAAAAAGATACACCCATTCCCTCGCGTTTTTGTTATGACCCCTGCTGATATTAAAAAAAAACAACAAAAAATGGCGGATGAAAGGAGGGCTCGCAGGCTAGCGTTGTATAAAAAGAGGAAGAACCGAAAAAACAAACCGCTGCCGTTTCCACATAGAAGGAATGGCGGGGGGAAAGGATCTTTTAATTTATGTATAGATAAAGAAATCATTAAAGAACGCCGCGCAGCCCATAAAAAAGAAGTCAAAAAGAAAAAATTATCGGAAGAACGAGAAAGGACTGAAAAATTTTCCTTTAACGAAATCGAAGACAAAAAAAAGGAAGACATTGATAAATTAAGCAGTATTTACAGCGATTTAAATGTAAATACTGAAACGGAAGAGGAAGAAGTAGGCGAAGAACTTGATAACATAAGAAAAAGAATTGCGATAAAACTAAACCAGCGAGAACGCACTGCTGATACCAGGGTGGATGATAGCCATAAATTTACATACGACGAACGTAAACTGTCCCGAGCAATTAAATTCTCGTCTCATAAAGTGTTAAAGAAACAGTTCAAGCGCTGGAAAGCGATTTATACAGTTAAAAAAGAAAAAGAGAAGTGGTGCACTGTCACATCTAAAAAACGAAAAAACACATTTGCTACAACAACACCCGCTAAAAAATTAAAAATACACAACCCGGACCATGCAAGAAGAGAACAACCAAAAATAAATAAACAACGACGGTACACCAGGACAAAAGTGTGCACATCTGTAATCGAAAACAAACCATGTAGCCGCGAAAACTGTAGTTTTGCGCATTCTATCAACGATCTAGTCGCGAGAAAATGCTCCTTTGGGTATAAATGTTTTCATGTGAGAAAATCTCATCGCAATGGTAAAATTGTAAACTGGGGGAGAAAGATTTGCACATATATACACCCAGGCGAAACAAAAAGAGAATTTTACCATCGCGTATTGTCTCGGCCTAATTATGCCAGGCCTAAATCCAGAAAACCATCAGCGCGAAAGCATTGTACAACCCTTTTAGAATATAATAATAAAACCGACGCCATGCACAAGTTAAATCGCGCGCTGAAAACCGGAATCACACAGGTTAAAATGATTAAAAAAAATAATTAATAAATATATTTTTGTATTATAAATGACAAATACGGAAAAAATAGGTGATTTTATAAAAAATCATTGGAGATCTATTTCAATTGTAATAGTTTTGCTCATCGTTATTATAGTATTATCCGTTATAATTGGTACAACAAAATGCCCAAAATGCCCCCCGCAACCAAAATGCCCCGAGCTGCAGGCAGAGAATGAAGTTTTGAAGAAGAAGATGTTGGCCGCCGAGTTACGAGATTCGATCATGAATGATGGGTGCAAATTATTGGTGGACGATAAGAAGTCAGACGACACATGATTTATTTAAATATTTTTTTTATTATAAAAAATATTATCTTAAAGTAAATGGCAGACGACCCAGATGAACAACTAAAATATCCGTATATGTGCGGTTATAAATGCGCAGGGTTGACAAAACTACATCAAGAAAAATGTCAATCATATATGAATACGTACGATTTTGAACAGGCGTGCAATGGCGACACAGATTGCGGTTTGTTCCTTACCAATCAGTGTGAAATTTCCAGGGGGGGTATAAAAAACAAGTTATTCGAATCAATGAAAGGAAGTCTTTTCTTCGACCCCACACCCCAGGGTCAACAAGATTGTTTTCTTAAATGTGGTAATCAGACCCCAACATGTGGTATGGTAACTAACAAACATTGCCCTTGTTTCGTGAATCAAGGCCCTCATGCGTGTCCAGAAGCGTGCAGAAGCGAATTAAATTCATTATATGGTGATAATTACTATAATCAACACTGTGATTATCAACATATATATAAAGTTTGCGGTAAACCGGTTCCGCCGTCTGGAGCCACATGTCGTCCAAAATCATCATCGGGTACTACAACAGATACTAAGGAAAATCCCCAATTTGAAAACTTAAATTTCGTAAATCCCCAATCTGAAAACTTAAATTTTGTAAATAACCTCTCCAAGTTAGACAAACAATCGAATTGGTATTATAACAATTTAAATTCTTGTTTCGATCGCCTAACAACGCCCGACACATAGAATACCTATATTAGCAGGTAGGTAGGTGATAACAATTTTAATTTTATAAAATTATAAAATTAAATATATTTTTTCTCTAATATAATAAATAAAAAAATGCCACCTCAATATTGTTGTGGTGAGAACGGAAAGTACGATAATAGATGCTTTAAACAATCTGATAAATGTATGGGTGCTCCGTCTTGCACATTTTCATCTTCCACGTGTCTTCCTCCATTGACACATAAGCAAACCGGAAATATGTTCGGGGGTAACTGTGTTGATCCAGACGGGGGTTATGATTGTATTGATTATAATGAGAATGAACAATCGTGCACTGCTCATAAAAATACAAACAAAAAACCTTGCGAATGGCAAGGGTCTCATTTTAACCCATCATGGGCGCCGTCAAAAAGCGGTGACTACCAATCTAGTTTTAAACCGTCGGGCGACCCGTCAACATGGACAGGAAAATTCGGCGAAATGGCCATGGCCCCGGCAACTAAGCAGCAAATAATGGCATCAGGTGGTTTATGCGGGGGTACCGGGAATGTATTATGCAATCTGCTCGGTCATGCAATTAATTTGCCCGCTGTTGATTTCTTTTCAGTGGGGGAGAATCCCCTCGCGAAAGGAACTCCGCGGGCTATATGGGATCAGACAAGTTTTTCACCCGATGACAGCAAAACCAAATGTTTCAGTCTACTTAATTTAAGTGAATCTGCGGTGTCATCGATCGGTTCTACGCGAACTAACGAGGCGTATGTAAAACAATTAGGGGCAAATGTTGGAATAACGGGAAGCACACAAGCGCTAGGAGGCTCTCTGAAAGGCAGTCTGACAATGGGGGGAGGACTATCTAAAACTTCTAACAAGTTTCATAATTCAGTAACTTTAAACCTGGGTGTATCTGGGTTCACAGCTTTGTTTACAGGACTCGGAAATGGAAACCCAGACGCAAACGAATGCCCATTGACCCTAAGTGACGAATTTTTCAAAGATTATATGAATTGTTCATTAAAACCGGGGGATATTCCCGCCGAAAAATGTTGGGGGACGTCGCCTAGTGAGCAAACAGACAAATGCAAGGACATCGATGCCACTACTTTTTCCACGCTTGAATTTACCAACTGGAATCCGAATCTAAGGGATATGAATAATTTAAGGTATGTCCCGCAATCGCGCACTCGCGTTGGTAACAATGTCGCAGATAATATATACGCGTTTCAGGAAAAGTGGGGCACGCATCTCTTAGTCGCTATTGTATTCGGAGCTGGGGTTAAAGGTGCTGCTGTTAAGAACGATGCCACCGCAACCGACGACAATGAAGTCCACGCTAGTTTATGCGCGCAATTGAAAGATAACGATGAAATTCCGTGTGGTTCGTCGGCTAAATGTAGCTATAGCCAAGGAACTTATTGCAAGGATAACACATCATGTGAAGATTGTACAGAGTGCCCTGACGGTTCTATAGCTACGCAGATGTGCGGTGGCCATATGGACACAAAATGCGAAGAAACTTTCCAATGCGGAGATTCGACTGGTGGTTGTACGGCCGGACAATATTGCAAAGACAATACTGAGTGTGTTTCCTGTAGCCAATGCCCAACTATATGTAACAACTGTGCATGCTCTGGGCCGCCGGCCGATCCGGTCGGAAACGATGGGACTGGCAATCCGTGTAAGATGGACCCAAATAACGACCAAGCTTGCGCCGGAAACATCCACAATAGCAAGTACAATTGCAAATTACAATGCGATAACAACTGCGATCCATCTAAATTTAAACGCAAAGATGGAAGTTGCAAAGATCGTACGGATACTGTTTGTATTAATCCATCAAACGAACCCTTTACGGTTGAATATTACAAAGAAAACGCTGGTAAAAAATTCGCGACGTCGCGTGATTATGACCCGACTCTGTCCGCGTCTTCTAAAAAAATTATTGTTCGCAATAATCTTCGTATGTCTGCCCCGACTGAAGAGAAAGGAAACGGACCAGCTTTTAACGCATCCGGATGCGCGAGTTTCAAACGGTACACCGGGTCTCAGGCAGAAACTGGTACAACTGATCAGCGTCTGTTAGTGTACGGCGGTAATCAAGCTGAACGGGTTAAATTGTTCGATAAATACAGTGGAAAAGGACTATTTGGGCTTTATTCGAAGCAAGCCCAGGATGATTTGAATAAGTTTTTCCTCAGTGTTAAACCGAACACGTCGTACCCGCCCTGCGGTAGTACCGACGCAACTACCGACGATTGTTTTGACGCGAACACCGTCAGTGAGATTGATTGGGTTTTTGAAAACATATTTACATGGGGGCGGGACGAAATACGTAAGTATATAGATTACAACACTCAAATATGGACCAAGAACAACGTAGGATATTTATCTTTACCCGGTCATTTCACCAATGCAGACGCAAATCCTTTGCAAAATACAGAGCTCAAGGAAAACAATCTTAAAAAATTCGGAAAGTGGGGTGGTCTCCCTGTTTCGTTTGTAAAAGAAAAATTTCTAGAGCAGGCTTTTAAAAATATCAGGGGTCTATACATGATGGACTACTACGGATGCAGTGCCGAAGTTTTCCCTACCAATTATCTAAAGGGTAGAGATTCCGATTGCACAACGATAACCGGCGCCCGAGACGAGAAGTGCACGCCTGGGAAATCAAACAGCGATACATGTCGGAAATTGAAAGATAGCAATAATTTACAATGTATATGGCAACCCCAGCAGAATCTACCGCTGAATTTCATGGCTCAGACACAGGCACCAAATACATGTGTCTCCAGCACGCTGCAACATGACTTAATGTGCGCCCACTCTAATAAGAATCAAGATACATGCGAAGCCCAAATGGGTAGCGATGGGGTGTCCTGCGAGTGGATTCCAACTAAACATTTTGTCGATTATGGCTGTTACAACTTAGAGCCTTCGGAAATGCTGGAGCCATCTGACGCAGGATTGGTGGGCGCTGATTTTGCACATGCGTGTAGTTTCCCAGGAAATTCAAGTAGGTCTTGGTCTGATAGTTACGGTGATTGCCATTTTTGGCCAGGTGGTCCTTTATCTAAAAAGTTCGGCGGTGCAATTTATAATGATGAATTTTTCAAGGAAGAGACTGGCTGTGGTAATTACAAAGGAAAAGGCTGTAAAGATTTGTACACAGTTGCAGGCGGAAGTACACCATATAATAGCCCGCTGGGTCCTAACTTGAAAAAGAGAGTGTCTGCGAACTTCAACCCGAACCAAATACTAAAGTGGAAAGGTACTACAGTTATCCCAAGACGAACAGTTAATAAATGGCAATCCGATCACCCGCCGGTTGGCCCAGGGTGCCAATATGATTGGAACTTCGGCTCAGATGATACGTGCATTACTAACTTTACACCACAGTTCTTTGCGTCGACAGATGGCCACCCTTCGTACCAAAATACGGTTTGGAGATTAAAGGACTACCAGAATGATGGGTTTCATTATACTAATATCGCGGACAAGATATGGGACGATACCGTGGATAGTAAAGTTAGCAGTTTAAATACGGCTGAACCTGTAGTTGACGATCAAGAAATGGTTGTGAACCCCACCACCATCATATCAGTTGATCCATCAGAATTACTAGTAAACAAATACGACTTCGGAGACTTGAGTAACGAAGCGATGCAGCAAGCGAAACTTCATAATTGTTACAGTACCAGAAAACTGGAGGATGGGGGGGTCCAAGAAGTATACTGGTCCCCCCCGGGAGACGATGTGGAGTGCTCGGCTGAGGAAGGAGGCAAACACCAGTGCGGTGGCAAATCCTGCGCCAAGATTCCAACAATTACACGTCATTGGCCTCATCTCGCCGAGAACAACCCCCATGCTTTTTCGAGTTAAGGTAAGTAACCTACTGCTGCCCTTCGTAAACAAAAAAAAACAAAAAAAAGCCCTGTGCTGAATTTTGACGAGTAGTTCAAGCACAGGGGAATAACCTTTCTTATTTAAAAACCTATTTTACTTGAATAATATCGCTCTTCACATACAAAAGGTGTTGTGTTGTGAGACGAATAGCCATTTTTAATTAACCCGCATTTAAAAAGAAATGCGGGTTAATTAAAAATGTCCGATGATATACAAAAAACAACTATGGTAAACATGATTGATATATTGAAGAGAATGGGTATAAACGATAGCCAACTTAGTCGCGAAAATGTAGCAAAGATACTAGACATAACAAATAGCATACATAATATTAATGATATCACACCCGAAATCGCGGATAAAATATTGAATATACTAGGTATCGACTTAACAAATCCACAGCATAGGACATCATCTAATAAAATTAAAAGGAACTAACAATGTTCTTGCAAGTCGGGCAAAAAATAGAAAAAATGTTGTGGTGATAAAAATTAATTATTCATCATCATCGTCTTTATTATTCCGAGGGAGATCTGAGATCCGTTATAAATTTATAACGGGATATTTCTGAAAAAAATTGATTTTTTCAGATAATTATTGTCTGAAAAAAAATGGCGCCTTGTTAGTTATTCCTTGATCCTTGACCTCGAAAAACAAAACTTGTTCCCAAAAAGACCACAAAAAAAACATGGCCACCACTGCGATCACGAAGTCGTACGAGCAGCTTACCCATGTGGAGTTGGAGAGTAAGCTAAGGTGTAAGAAGATTGGGGTAAGGCGGTTGTCGCGTCGGGTCGACCTCATGGTCCACGCAATCGAGAACATGAAGAAGAACTACCGGTGCGGCGATCCCAATTGCGCGTTAACGATAGACAACCTAGAGCCCCCTGTGATGTTCAGACAGGATGCAGGGGGCGTCTACGAGACCATGCTCTTTACGTGTCCGGTGTGTAAGAAGTCTAAGCCCGTCGAGGTGATGATTTCCTATCGTGTGCTTCAGGATAGGATTCGGAAGCGCCAGAATAAGATTCGGGTGCTTCAAGATGAGATTTGGAAGCGTCAGGATGAACTTCGGGTGGTTCAGATTGAGTGAGATAGGAAGACGACGGAAGGACTATAACATTCATTTTTATTTCATATCTGACACAGTTTAACTTATTTCCATTTAAGTATTCGCGTACAAAAAGTTCAGCCAATTAATAATGGGTAGGTGCCATTTATCTAAAACGGGAATTTTTATCAAAGCACAAGCCGGACGGACCCCTCCTTCGATATCTTTCTTCTTCCAGAAGTAATAATCAGTTAAATAACTTTGGTGTAATTTCTTGCAATGCTTTTATTTTCCGCTAAAATTTTATCTAAAGTATTTTTTATTTTTTCAATATTAGCACCCACAACGTTGTAATCTTTTATATGTTTGCCGTCCACATAAAAACAAAAGCACGGAATACTTCGTATGTCGGGGCACCCCTCTATATTTTGTCCAGCGTCTTCTTTCGCGAAAATACATTTACCTACATATTTTGATGCTAATTTTTCATAGTAAGGAGCGATTTGTTTACAGGGTCCGCACCAATCGGTATAATAATCTATGATCACTACCTTATTGTTTTTAATGAGGTCATTCCGGTAGTCTTCGCTGCTGATTTTATATACAATTGGTTGCTGTCGTACTACTTCGTTTTTCTTTTCCAATTCCGCAGCCTCTTTCTTACTGGTATTTCCTATTTTGTTTAATGTTGCGTATGACATATTTTATATAAATG
>JAERSJ010000068.1 GCA_016845825.1 Methanobacteriota archaeon | reverse complement strand
TGGAAAGTACCATTCGGAGATACTGCACGATTTTTATCAATCGGAGATGCAGTTTGGGCTGAAGTTTTCATGGTAGATGCTGCCGGTTCACACCAAATAACTTTGAAAAAAGATGATTGTAGAAAATTATACTCTGGAACTGTAGTGAAAGTAGAACCTACTGCGGTACCGAGAGTTATCGGAAAGCAGGGGTCAATGATTACTGCTATACGTGAAAAAACAAATACTCGTATTCAGATAGGTCAAAATGGATTTATTTGGATTGATGGTAAGGGGGAAGATATCTCTAAGGCACAAAAAGCTATGGAGACAATTGATCGAGAAGCTTCCTCAGAAGGTTTAACTAAAAAAATAGAAAAATTATTGGAGAAATAAAATGGCTGGCCAAACAGATATGGAATTAATTAAAGACGGAGTCCGTCTAGACGGAAGAAAACCCGATGAACTAAGAGAAGTGAAAATCACTGCAGGTGTTTTAGATAATGCAGATGGTTCTTGTTATCTTGAATGGGGTAACAACAAAATTTATGCAGGTGTATTCGGACCTATGGAATGTCATCCTAGACACAAACAAAAAGCAGATAGAGCTATTGTACAAGCAAGATATACTATGGCTCCTTTTAGTGTAAATGACAGAAAAAGACCTGGATTAGACCGAAGATCTAGTGAGATATCTTACATTGTTTCTCAAGCATTTGAAAAAGTAGTTATGGTAGAAGAATTTCCAAAAGCGTCTATACGTGTAGATATGCAGGTTGTAGAAGCTCATGCAGGTACTCGATGTGCTGCAATGACTGCAGCTTCTGTAGCTTTAGCTGATGCAGGTATACCAATGAGAGATATGATTCCTGCCTGTGCTTCTGGAAAAGTTAATGATGTAGTGGTGCTAGATTTGAACAAGGAAGAAGATAACTATGGGCAAGCTGATTTGCCTTTAGCAATAATTCCAAGTACTGGAGAAGTTGTCTTGCTACAGTTAGACGGACACTTAACTCCAGACCAATTCGAGGAAGCTATGGATTTAGCTACTAGCGGATGTATGGATTTGTACAAGATTATGCGAGATGCTTTAGACAAAAGCTACGGAGGTAAGAAATGAGCAGCGACAGTGTTTCAAACTTAATGAAAGGACATATGGAATCTTTAGCTGCTGAAGGAAAGAGAGCTGATGGAAGAGGCATTAATGAATTTAGAGAAGTAAAAATAGAAACTGGAATGATTAACACTGCTGAGGGTTCTTCCATGGTTCATCTAGGTAAAACTAAGGTTCTTTGTGGAATTAAATTGTTAATAGGAACACCCTACGGTGATTCTCCAGGAAGTGGAACTATGACCACTTCAACTGAATTAGCTCCTTTAGCGGATCAGTCTTTTGATCCTGGACCACCTCGAGAAGCTTCAATTGAATTAGCTAGAGTTGTTGATAGAGGCATACGCGAATCCAGAATGATTGATTTTGATGCCCTGTGTATAGAACACGGTGAGCGTGTTTGGATGGTTTACATTGATTTACACATCTTAGATAATGGCGGTAACTTGTTTGACTGTTGTACATTGGCTGCAGCTGCTGCTTTATCTAACGCTAAAATACCAAATGTTCAACATGGAATTGCTGACGAAGACGTTGATTTACCAGTTACATGCTGGCCAATTTCCTGTACCTTCGGAAGACTTGGAGATACTGTCATTTTAGATCCAACATCTGATGAAGAATCTGTCATGAGTGCAAGATTAACTGTAGCTCATGATGAAGATGGAAATATAAGAGCGGCTCAAAAAGGTATGAATGGAGCATTTACTGATGCTGAAGTTAGAGAAGCTGTGAAAACTGCACGAAAGAGCGATAATGTTTTACGTGAGGCTCTAAAAGGGATATAGATGAGTCAGGGTACGAAGAAGGTTGGAAGTACAGGCAGATTTGGACCAAGATATGGTGTTTCTGTTAGAAGACGCTTAGGTGCTGTTGAGAAAAAACAGAAGCAGAAGTTTGAATGTCCATCTTGTTCTAAGACTAACGTAAAAAGAATTTCAACTGGAATTTACAGTTGTAATAGTTGTGGTTACCAATTTGCTAGTGGTGCATATTATCCAACGAGGGACGACTAATGGTTAATTACAAGTGTGCTTCTTGTGGTACTAGATTAGATATGGACTTGGAAGTCCTTGGTCTTACATGCCGTGTTTGCGGTGAAAAAATATTTTATAAAATAAGACCATCCACTAAGAAAACAGTTGTTTCCGATTAATGAAAGCTCAAGTTAGCTTGAAAATGGGAACTAATTCCAAACATATAGCAAGAGCTTTGATGGATGAGGCAAAAGATAAACTTCCAAAAGTAGATGTTGAAGTTATTCCAGCAGGTGAAAAAGTGAAAATCGAAATAGAAGCTGAAGATTTTACTAGTCTAAGAGCTGCGCTAAATTCTTTTTTAGGATGGGCATATTGTGCAGAAGGAGTTTTAGATAATGGATAAAATAACTGAAGAAAATATTCAAGAGAAAATTAATCTTTTCCAACAGATGCAGCAACAAGCCCAAGCTCTAACCCAACAAACTTCTCAAATCGAAATGTCTGTTAATGAAATTGAAAGAACTCTTAACGAAATTGAGGATACAAATGATAAAAGTACATTGTACAGAGCCATTGGATCTATTATGCAGAAAGTTGATAACGTTAAACAACTAAAAAAAGAACTAATGGATGAAAAAGAAACTCTGGAAATAAGAAATAAAAGTCTAAAAGGTCAAGTAGAAAATCTAAATGTCAAAATTAATGAGATGCAGAGTAAGCTAACTCCTATTGTTCAAAGTCTACAGGAAAATAAAAATCAAGATGTTACTCAATGATTCCTCAAAAAAATTATTTGAGAAAAAATTATTATTATTAGTTCATCATCATGCAGATGTTGACGCCGTAGCTTCCGCCATAGCATTACAAACTGTATTCGAAGACGCTATAATTTGTGCTCCAGATAAAGTGAGTTCTCACGGTCAAAAAATAGCTGAATTTAATGAAATTGATATTCTTATGGAGCCTCCTAAAAAATGGGAAGGGACCGTGATTGCCTTAGACAGTCCAAACCCTGAACATTGTAGCCCTGTCCCTGAGGCTCAAAACATGATTGTAATTGATCACCATACAAAAATTGAAGGATGGCCTGAAGGAACGGAAGTAATCCACCAGCCAAATAAGACTAGTACTGCAGAAATTATTATACAAATAATTGATGAATTAGGTTTAGCAATTAACAAAAAATGTGCTAATGTATTACTTGCAGCGATTTACACAGATACAGGTCAATTCAGACACGCAAACAACGAAACATTTAGTTCAGCAAGTATATTGTGTGATAATGGAGCTGAACCCCAGGAAGTCATTAACCTACTAGATAGTGAAAGGCCACTAATTCAAAAAGTTACATTTTTGAAAGCAGCGCAAAACATGAAATGGATTCAGCATGGAAAGTGGATTGTCGCAACAAGTATCGTCGGATCTTTCGAATCTGGTAGTGCAAGACACATGATAGTTTTGGGTGCTGATATAGCCATAGTAGGATCTAGTAAGAAAAATGGTGAGATGCGCCTTTCTACAAGAGCTTCAAATCGAATAGTATCTAAAGGTTTTAATTTGACTAAAATACTAGAAAAAATATGTGAAATAAATGAAGGTTCTTCAGGTGGCCACCCTGGTGCTGCAGGATATAATGGAACTGGAGATACTGAAGCAATTATCGAGATTGCTAAACAAGAATCAATCGACAAAATAACCCAACTATCTTAACTGTAGCTCCCTTTATACTCAATTGTGAGATATAGCGCAATTTTCCAAGTTTATGGTCTAATTATGGCAAATTTGCTGCTAATCATGGGCGGACAATTAGGATATTTGTACATTGTAGGGCCTATTGCCATGGAGGAAGGAAATACTATGTCTTTACCTGAAATTCCATTCATGGGATTTTTGATTATGATTTTAATGGTGGCTGGAGGCATGATTATAGTCGCAATTTTGCAAAAAATGCCGGCTCCAATTAGATATGTAACATCTAATAGAAAACCATACACTAAGAATATGGAGAAAAATATTGATGACACCTCTGAGAGCAGTTACAGATCTGAATACCCCGGTCAATATAGCTCTAAATCTGGAAAACTTTTTTACAGTAAAAGTGAAGAAAAAAATGATCTTGACTGGGGAGGACTAAAGCCTGTTTCAAATGAAACTAGCTTCAAGTTAGGTTCAATACAGAGACAAGTACTGCAATTACCAAAATCTGGAATGCTGTTCTTTTTGTTCCTCATGTCTTTAGCTCTAGGATTGGTAGCACTTACCGAAAGAGGGCCATTCCTATTTCTCTTTCCGATTGCATTTGTTATAGCATTTGCATTCCCTGGTTTAATCTGGGTTAGCTATATTTATTCAAGAACAATAACTTCACCAGAACCCCAGAGACTTGTCCTAATCGCACTTGCGTGGGGAATGTTTTCTACTTTACCTGCTAGTTTGCTAAATGATTTAGGATCAAGAATTGTAGAAGTCAATCAAAATGCACTACTAGGAAAAGGCGAATTTGGAACTCCTGAATTAATTCTAGTATCAATAATAGCTCCGTTTGTAGAGGAACTGTTGAAACCAATTGGATTAATTTTCATAATGAAAAGATTAAAAACACCTTACGAGGGAGTTTTGTATGGTGTCGCATGCGGAATGGGTTTCGCCATAATTGAGAATATGCTATATGAATTATTCATTTTGCTATGGTACGGCTCTGATGCTTGGACTTTGAATGCATTCGTAAGAGGTATTGGCTCAACAGTTTTACACGCAGTTGGACCTGGAGCAATTGGATTTGCAATTGCGTATTCAAAGCAAATGGAAAAATCTATGAAAATGCCTCTAATTTATGCATATATTTTCGGGTTTGTAATGCATGGTGCGTGGAATGGATTTGCAACTCTTCCACTTCTGAAATCAGGTCAGTCATGGGAATATTTTTCATATCTATTAATTGCAATAATGATTGTTTTATGCCTGATTTTCATAGTCAAGTCACTAGAATATGGGAAGTATTATTCTAGACTCGAATTGACTGCAGCAAAGTTTGATGATTTAGAAGAAGAAACAAATAGTGGCCACTAATCAGCGTAATACCGTCCTTAGCTCAGACTGGCCAGAGCGGCCGGCTGTAGGGGTCTATCCCTTTTACCCGTGAGTACGGGAGGCCGCAGTTACCGGCAGGTCCCCGGT
>JAERSJ010000067.1 GCA_016845825.1 Methanobacteriota archaeon | reverse complement strand
AAATTGAATTACTTTCTTTTACTTTCTTTTCTCTTGATATTTCTACTAATTCCAATACAAGACTCTTTTTCAGAGTTGGAAATTTCTACTAACAGTAAAGTCTATTCTCCTGATCATACTTTACAAGTATATGGTACTGGTTTACCTGGAGAAAATTTAATTTTAAGATTATTTGCACCAGATGAATCTATTACTAAATTTGAACAAATACAAACAAATCCTGATGGCACTTTTAATCATCAATTATTAACTTGGCCTGAGCCTTCATCTACTGTTCCATATGGAACTTATGTTGTTGAGGTACTAAGTACTGAACAAAAGGGGTTGTCCCAGAAAATTGATATTAAATTTTCCTCAACAACAGAATTAATTTCTGTTGCAATAGAAAGACAAATTGACACTGTTGTATTTGCACCTGAAACTGGTGCAATCAATCAATCGTTTCGTGTGTTTGTTCAAACAACTCGTGATGGACTAAATATTGGAAATGATCCAACTGAACTTCTTGGAAATTCTCAACTTCATCTACCTGATGGATCATCGCTATCACTAAAAGATTATTTTAAGACATTATATGCTGGAGTCTATTATTTTGATTACACTCCAAGACAAGAAGGAACTCATGTCTTTCAAATTTCTGTTTTTAATGAAGGTGTTTCTTCAAAAGGTTTTGCTGCAACTCATGTTTTGAGTCAAAATCTTGGGGGAATCAATAAACAAATTAGTAAACTTAATGCTGTTTTGGACGAAACTTCTGTAGAACTAAATACTTTAAAATCTGAAATTTCGGGATTTGATGATACTCTATCCATCGCAAGTACAAACATCAATGAAAGTACTGAAAATATTTCATCATCTGTAACTGCTATTGAAGAAGCATCATCTCAATTAAATTCTCTATTATTTCCAATTATTGCATCTATAGGAATTATAGTTGCATTACAAATTACAATAATTGCTAGACGAAGATAGTTTGAATTATGCAAAATCTTGAAATTAAATCATCTATAGTTTTAACTCTTTTTTTACTATTTTCGCCAATTAGTACACATGCAATTTCTTTTGACGAAGAAAATTTTTTTGATAATTCACAAAGTAAACTAATTTCTCATTCTAAAATAATTGACGTTGATTCAGATTTTTTTCTTGAAAATAATTTTAAAAGATATCTGATTTTTGGTTCAACGTCCTTACCTGATAATATTTTAAAAAATAATTCTATGTATAGCGTGCAATCTGACAATGGTTTTTTTTCTGTTTCTTTACTTTCAGAAACAACTGCATCTCATTTAATTTCTCAAGGCTATTATGTAATTGCAGATTCTAAATTAGATTTTCATCAGTCTGAACAAATTATACCTGATGTTTCACGAATTGGTGATATTACAGGTTCAACTGTTGTTAAACAAAAATATAATTCAACTGGAAATGATGTTGTTATCGCAATTGTAGATACTGGTGTTGATTTTTCAAACCCTGATATTCAACATTCACTTGCACGAGATGAACTCAATCATCCTATCATGTTGGATCCTGATGGGCAAGGAATAATTTTAACAAATGCAACTTTTGCTGCAAATATAAGTAAATATGATACAATTCAAAATTTCACAAAACCAATTTTAGGAAACGTAACTTCATCTGTTTATCATACGAGAGATGGTGTTTTTCTAGATGTATCTCAAGATGGAAAAGAAACAATAATTCAAGTTTACAATTCATTTTTTCCTCAATTTGGTTCTTCTGTAATTTCTAATGGAACTTTGTCAAATGATATGAAAATTGGACAAAGTGTTACTGACTTTATTAAATCTCAAAGTGGCATATATCATCTTGGTGTAATGTATCAAGGTGGATTATTTGGAAAAATTCAAGTTGTTCCTGTTTTAGTTGTTGATTCTATTTCAGCAGGTGTTTATGATACTATAATTCCTGATTTAAGTACGTCTTGGCAAGATTTTACTAGACAAACTTCTGATTCAAATCAAAAACTTGATTTTGATTTTACTGATGAAACTCCTATTGTTTTAGGAAGTGGAGATGAGTTTTTAGTTTATGATTATGATGATGATGGAAAAAATGATTATAGTGCAGGGACAATAGGTGCAAATGTTTTAGATGTTTATGGAGTAATCAAAAATAATTCTCCAACTATTGATGATTCTCTTAACGCAATAAATGGAACATTACTTCCACCAATAGACCCTGATGGAAATTTCTTTGGTGTAATGACTGATTTTATGGGACATGGAACATCTAGTGCAGCATCTATTACTTCACGAGGTCATGAAACTTATCAAATCTACAATGACACCCAAAAATATTCTATAATTGGTGTAGCTCCAGACGCAAAAATTTTACCAGTAAAAGCATTATGGTTTGGTGATACTGTTTATGGGTGGTTATGGTTAGCTGGATTTACAAATAATGAAGACACTTGGGAATTTTCAGGTAAACCTCGGGCAGATATAATTTCCAATAGTTGGGGAATTTCTAATTTTCCAAATTCAAAATATGCTCCAGGTATGGATATCTTGTCTTTAATTCTTAGTGTTCTTTCAACACCTCATTCTTTACATGATGATTATCCTGGTGTAACAATAATTTCTAGTGCAGGTAATTCTGGTCATGGATATGGAACTATTGGATTGCCAAATTCTTCTCCATTTGGAATTTCTGTTGGTGCCACTACAAATAATGTATTTGTTGGCTATGGTCCATTTAAGGATCAACCACGATTTGGAAATAATACCATACATCATAATCACATAGTTGATTTTTCAAGTAGGGGACCTAGTTTAATTGGTGATCCTAAACCTGATCTTATGAGTATTGGTGCCCATGGGTTTGTTCCTTCAAATATTTTAAAAGATTCTAAAGATTCTCAAGATGAATCTTTTTCATTATTTGGTGGAACAAGTATGGCTGCACCACTTGTTTCAGGAAGTGCTGCAATTTTGATGGAAGAAATGAAAAAACAGTATCAAGACTATGATTCATTTACAATAAAGAATATTTTGATGTCAACTGCAACTGATCTAAATAATGATCCTTTTACTCAGGGATCAGGGTTAACAAATCTTGAATCTGCTTTAGATTATGTTCATGGTAGTAATGGAATTTTTATTGTCCATAATAATGCGTCTTATGAAAATATAAAAAAAATTCTTGAACCTTCAATTATAAACATTAATTCAACAAAAATTGGATTAGAAAAATTTCATTTTTCATCAAAATCCTTTCCTATGACTAGTTGGTTTGCAGGTCAATTATTTCCTGGTGAAAGAACAACAACAACTTTTACAATAGATAATCCTACAAATAACACACTAACAATTAATTTAGAATCAAAAAATATTTCATTGTTAAAAAACTCTAGTTTTGATGGTCAAACAATCCCTAGACAACAAGATTCTATTTTAAATAAAACTGGAGTTTACTCTCCAAATTATATTAAATTATCCGATGTTAAGAACAATGATCAATTAGGGGATTTTTTTGATTCTCAAAATCCAATACCTGATAATTCTTCACTAATGATATTAAATCTCAATTTTCCTTTTGTTCAATTTATGAATTCAACTGCTGAAATTTATGCTGATGATCTAAAAATTTCTTCATTATACCTTTATGATTGGATTGATAAAAATAACAATACTGAAATAACTTCTGATGAATTGTCTATGGTTAATAGAGCTGGTTCATGGGGAACAGTTCAAGAA
>JAERSJ010000066.1 GCA_016845825.1 Methanobacteriota archaeon | reverse complement strand
GATTAAGTGCGTCATTGCAAGCTAAAATTAAATCTCGACCGGCACAAACCATCTTAAATATAGAAGAAATAGAAACTTATAAATACAAGAAAAATTATAAGCCCGCTCGTATTCCTGATAATTTCAACGGAAAAAAAATATGGAAAAATTTTTTAACACCGGTTATGAATCAAGGAACTTGTGGAAGCTGTTGGGCGTTTGCATGTACAAGTATGCTGAGTAATCGTTTCAACATTCATTCCAAGGGTGTATTAAACGTTCAACTATCACCTACCAAACTTATACTATGTGATTGGAACGACAAAGAATTTGACATTGATGATCCAGAACACGATACGAATGAGCTTCATAAACTTGAATTTGAGGGTTTGCTATCGGGATCGTGTTTTGGCAATTCAATAGTAAACGCGTGTCAATACCTATTTCAAATCGGAACCAATACCGAACAATGCGTGCCATATGATATACCATTGGGAAATGAGACAAAAATTATCGGGCATTTTATAGATATACCAGGAACGCATGACGATATTAAAGACATCCCATTTTGCACAGCAATAATGGGCCCGATAGGAGATTTATGCAGCGATTTTTATGTTAACAAAACGGAAACCCCAGGGCGTTTTTATAAATGTTTACATTATTATGGTATTCGTGGTGTGGTTTCGGACGACACAGAGAAAAGTGGCGACGAATACCAAATAAGAAGAGACATCTATTTATGGGGTCCCGTAGTTTCTGCGATGGTTTTGTATCCAGATTTTTATACATTTGATCCCAAAAAAGACATATACGAGTGGGATGGTTTTTACCCAAAGGTAGGAGGTCATGCCGTTGAAATAGTAGGATGGGGTGTAGGCGAAGAAAACAAACCTTATTGGTTAATTAAAAACTCATGGGGGGAGTCATGGGGAATGGATGGTTATTTTCGAATGGTTCGCGGAAAAAACAATTGCCATATAGAAGAAAATTGTATGGGAATGATTCCAGATTTTTTTTACCCCGAAACTTTCGATTTCACACGCACACCATTACATTCAGACTTAATCGACATTCAATCAGAACAAGAACTTAAATTTAGAAAAATAGCCACAAGTCCTGAAAGCACAGGTGGGGGTATTGATGTATCAACTGGATACACCAGAAGATCAATGAAAAAATTGTCTAAGGAGCAACTAGTAAGACCTATCTCTTTGGAAATTCTTCTTGATGGAATGGAACCAGAGTGGGCTAATTTTATAGCTGCGGATGTCGTGTCTACTAAACATGGGTTTTCAATTGGTCATTGGGCTAAAGTTGTGCATGCCGTGTCTAACCATGGTTTTTTGTTATTATTAGTATTGGGCCTAGTGGTTGTGATTTGTATTTTTTTTATTTTCTTAAAGTAAAATGTCAATAGATAATCAACATCCTCCCGATTTCAATAATATAATAAAAAATTATATTATATAAATAAAATAACATGTCTTTCTACGACAATGACAAAGTTATGAACGAAATGGCATATCTACGGAATTTTAACCAACAAATAAATACATTTATAAAAAAAACATCGTATGACAATGCTATCGATATTGTAACAACATATAACGAATTGCAATCCAAACAGTTTCCTGAAATTAATGAATATATACATAATTTTTTCAAAGAAACTATGGGCGCGACTGTAAAATCGAATGGTGATAAAAATGCGGCCACCAAAGGTGTTCCGATTACAATAGACGGAGAACGCATTATACACGATTGCTTGTTGTATAGCCAAAAAGATAAAAATGATCCCAGGGGTGTTAAAAATATGTGTGAAGTCGATACATCAAAAGACTATAAAAAAAACAAAACTCCAATTCGGGGGTTCTTGAGAAATCGCAGAATTGACATCGATTATACATATCAGTTTCTAAAATTGTTAGGTCAACTCGAAAAAATCGAATTACATGTGTCCAAATTGTACAGGGTGCATTTTAAAATTACATACCGAATACCGACGTCGAAAAAATTAATTGTGGAAAATTCTACCAACGCCGACACGGAGAAGGGCCCTAACCCGAATCGTGCGAAATATCTACACCAATCATTTTATGAATATAACCCCCCCAAACTTGTACCATCCGGAGACGTTCAAAAGGGGCGAGATGGTGAGATTCCTTATCCAAAACTCGTACCAAATTGCAAAGACCAATATTATGCAAAAACAACCCCCATATATAATAACTGCCTGACAAAAAAACATGGGAAGAGTTCGGGAGATCACTATTCATATGATAGCAGCAGATCGCCGTCCTGCCAGAGTGTATGTTCACCGTTGCCTCCTAAAACCCAAACAGTCGACTCTATTAACATTTACAAAACAGAACTAGACGGCCGGCATCCCGCGGGGACTTTCGAACAATGGGCTAAAATTACTCCATCGTTTGCAATAGATTTGTGCAATAATTATATAACATCTACGAAACTACCCAACGCGACGACAAAAACCCCGTTCAGCTCTTATTATGACTTTTTAAATTATAAAAGAACATTAAAACACGGAATTCGCAACGATGAAAATGACAAACCGAAACTAGATCTGCCACCATTGGAATACGATGCGGCAAAGAGTTTGAAAGCAGCTCATATATATTCTCTGCGACTGATTAATTCAGATTACAATAACGATATAACAGCCGAAATAGAAACCCAAGACAAACGACTTTGCTGCGAAGTTAAGATAGATGGGGAAAACAAACCAACTGGTTTGCCGTTTCAACTAAATGGGATGATCGATCTTTCTAAGCTGCTTGATAACACGGAAAAAATTAAAAAGCATAAATTAACAAAATGGTATAACCAAGCAGACACAAGCACGCGGGTGACACCACAGGGCGCCGACACCTATGGCGATATAGAGTTTGATAATCATGGACCAGAAATCGTATTATCTATAGTAAATGGCGTAGAAGTACCAGAGTTACTATGGGAGAAAGGAACTTATTTAAAATTAAAACAAACCGCATGGCGCATGATTGACTTTGGTGCGCCTGTGAAAACAATAATAACAATGTTTAAAATTGAAACGAAGAAGAAGACCAACTGTGTTGATTTTTTACAATATAAAAATAATTCTTTTCAAATAAATATAACGCCCGATTCCAATTATATAAATGTATGTATCAACTCTGTTGGTTCTACGTCACCCTTAGGTGGAATTATTAACCAACTTCACACTGTATCTATGGAAATGAAATATGACAAGTTAGGTCATATTATATGCAATGACAAAAACACGAAATTACAGGCGGCACCCAATTGCGAATTCTGCGTGTCGAAGTCTACTACTCCGGACACGTTAAACATGTTCAACGTGGCCAGAGAACAAGTAGACACGCGATTGTTTTCTTCGCAACTCCTGATATTTAATACTTTAGACACGATTGTGAATGAAAATTTGAGAAAAATAAATAATGATGTGGAAAATGTATGGAAATTGCCAATAAATAAGAACGAAGAAAGTTACATGTGCCCTGATATTGTAAAAGCCGCATGCAGCAAACGTTCCCAGCAACATAACATTGCATGCGGATGCTACCCTTCATTTGTAAGTAAGAATGATAAGGTTTTTAGTAATTTTGACACAGATACGATGAAGCGACAATCAGATTTGATTAACATGGATCCGTGGTGTATTACCACAGATTGCGCGAGAATGCAAGCGTATAAAGACGAAGATAAAAAATCCAGAAGTACATGCGCAGCCAAATGCATTTCCGGTATTTTTATGAAAAACGATGACTACAGTGATGTAAGCATGAAAAATATTTCAGTAACATCCAATTGCAATAACACAACAGCGGGTTTACAGAACATTACAAACTCGAATAAAACTTGCGACCCCCCTTGCAAAAAAGGAATGAAATGTTATCAAACTGAACCATTAATATTTAAGTGTTTGCCCAGCAACGTGTGCAACCTGGATTGCGAAGATGGTTACCAATGTATCATAGATAATAATAATAAACAGCAGTGCATCAAGTCTACCTACACAACTAGCTGTGTAAATGATAACGCGTGCAGTACAGGTGAAAGCTGCGCCGCCGACATAAACTTATGCACAGCAGCAGCAGATACAGGAGGTATGATGGGGGGTGTTAAATATATTATTTTATTTTTTATTATCGCGGTGGCAGTATTTTTCGCCGGTTTCGCCGGTTATAGAAAAGTAAAAAAAATAGATTCCCCCCCTCTTTTATCAACAAAATACAAAAAAGTGTATGCAATTGCGCTCGTTGTGATTATTGTTTTAACGATTATTTTCTCTCTTGTAAATAAGAAACGGGCTGAAAAATACATAAAATGTTTCCAAAATAATGATTGTAATGAACTCGCGGAAAGTAAATGTGTAAATAACAGTTGCAAATGCGCAATCGGCTCGAACGTGGATGCAGATAGTAAAAAATGTGCAATACTGAAAGATAAAATATGCACAAGTTTGCCTTATTTACCAGCTAGCACGAAAAGTGGTTTATATTATTATTCAGCTGTGATTAACGATATTATTTATGCATTCGCGGAGGATTGTTCATTCAAATATGACAATGAAAAATGGGTACCTTTAGAAAAAATATCGTTCAGCGATTTTTCTCAAATAGGTTTTCACCCACGCACCTCAATGTTATTACCGTACTATGAGCCTACCAATCAAAACCCATGCAGCGATAAAGATAAAGATTTAACAGCCGCTTTAAATGCCTTGAGTGATGCTAAAGACGAGGCGGTTGATGAAGATGATGTCGCCAAAAAAGAAGTTACAGTCGGGGATGCTATTGAAGAGTTAGGGACTTGTAAAGATTATAAAATATGTTTTCCATGGAATGGTGATTCTTGCGGTGGTAAACAAAGAGCGCTGAATACGAACATGTGTTTCACTGTTAAAAACAAAGTTTATGTGCTCATACCAGAAAATACAAATTTGAATTTATTCTGGAAGAGTGATAGTAATACCTCTACTAC
>JAERSJ010000065.1 GCA_016845825.1 Methanobacteriota archaeon | reverse complement strand
CTCTGTGTTTCATTATTGGCATACAATCACTACGTACTTAAAATTTTAACGCTATTTTTATTGAAGTGTAATGTCTGGCATTAGAGGACGAGCGGCAAAACCTTTTAACGCAAAATTACTCCCTTCACCAACACGACAAACAAACAGATCTCTATGATGCCTAGTCAATCCAAACTCGTCTAATGAAGAAACTCCACCACATATTTCCATGGCCATTGTCATGTGATCTGAGGCTTTACGAGAACATTCGATCTTAACTTTAGCTGCAGATTCTCTATCTAATGTATTATCATCATATCTATTTGTTAGGTCAATGAGCCATGTCAAACCTTGTTCTAAGGTAATATCCATATCAATAATTACATCTTGAACTCTTTGGAAACTACCGATTGGGACTCCAAATTGCTCTCTTTCCTGAGCATAGGTTCTACATTTATCAAGACCAAACGCAAGAGAAGCAAGAGACATGCCTGCAATGAATAATCTGCCTCCGTTCAGTGTCTTAGCCATTACTTTGAATCCCTCATTTTCTTTACCCAATATTGCTTCGTCTGTTACAGTTACTTCATCGAAGGAAATAGAACCTGTTGACGACTGGCTCCACAAATCTTTACCTGCCATTTCTTGGTAAGAAACATTCGGATCATCCATAGGTACTATGAAACATGTGGTTCGGTAACCTGGTTTAGATTCAGGACTAGTCATGGCATGTACTACAACGTGACTTGACCACTTTGCATTAGTTGACCAACACTTTTCCCCTTTAATTACCCACTTGTCGCCGTCTTTCCTGGCTGTAACTTCTGGATTTGTAGCATCTGAGCCCCTACCTGGTTCAGACAAACCAAAAACAAACATTCTCTTGCCAGCTGCCAAATCTGGAAGATGAGCTTTCTTTTGTGCATCAGTTCCAAAAAGTTGTAGAGGTTTAGCGCCTAAAGACATAGCTGCCCCAGGAGTAATTGCTAATGACTGAGAATGATATCCCAAAGCTAATCCCATTAAAATTAAATCTAATTGGTTACCTCCTTGACCTCCATAGCTCTCAGAAACGGTCACACCAAACAATCCCATCTGACCCATTTCCTCAATGATATTTTCTGGAATTAGCTCGTGATTACGCTCCCAATGAAGATAATTAGGTTCAATTCTTTCTTTAGCAAACTCACAGACTGCCTTGTAAAAAGTCATTGAATCTGAAGATACTAATCTTTCCAAATAGTGATCTATACGACGTTCCATAATATTCCTACTGGGAATAACATTAAAGTGGTTATCGTGACCTTCCAATTGCTCCACGAGGTGGCTCAGGCTCGTAATCTGCTTGTAATTCTGGAGGCCACTCTCTCGGTTCATCATCTACCCCTTGAAGAATAATGTAACCAATTATCATAACTATGAAAAGAAAACCAATTGCTGCAGGTCTTCCAAAACCCAGCTCATCTACTATGATTGCCCAAGATAAAGGTCCGATAATCGTTGCAAAGCGTCCAACCATACTGTACAATCCATAGAATTGACCTATGTAACGAGGTGGCGTTAGAACGAGCATGTATGGCCTGTCCGCACACCAGGTTCCTCCTAAGGCCACTCCTGCTAAGAATGGAGCCAGCCATATCATCCACGTTGGCAAGCCTAACCAAACAGTAGAAATTAAAAGTGTAAACGAAGCAAACCAAAACCACAAAACTGCATTAAGTGTAACTTTTGGGCCCACAATATCTACCAAATAGCCCCACAAAAATCCACTTACAATTGATGAGAAAACACCAATAAGCGTGTAGACTGCTATCTCTGAATCTTCCATTCCAAACTCCTCTCTAACATAAATCGCAGCAAAAGTAATAGAAGTATTTGCTGCATCGGTGTAAAATACTCTTCCAACTAAAAACCTAGATAAACCTGGAAAATTACTTAACATAGATAACGTTCCTTTGAGCTGTGTAAATGTTCCGGATGTTGCATCAATTATTGAACCGTCTCTAAAGAGGGGCGTTGTTTTTGTATTTATTGATGAAAATACACACCAAATTGCAAAAAATACAGTAGTATACCTTAACAAATCACTATCTTCAACCAACCAAGCATTTATACCCAAAAGAGTCGCCATTAGAATCATTAGACTAGGCCAGAAGTTATCTCCAGGAGTTTCTCTAACAAATATGAAACAAGGAATTGCAAAAATCAAAAACAAAGCTGCAGTTAACTGAAATACTGCAGGGTAAGGAAAACCTAAAGTATCTGTTATGTATAAGGCAGATAATATTCCTACTAACGCTCCAACATAACCTACACCAATTCCAATTCCTCCGATCCTACCTTTGTTTCCTGGGGTAGAAATTGTGGCTAATGTTGAATCGTAAAATATTAGTCCTGCTTGATAAAAATAATTTGCTATTACAAAGAAAATAAGAGAAACTGTTAAAATTGTACTCTTGCTCCAGCCGTCCTTCTCATATCCTAATAAAGCTGTAAAAGCAACACACAAAAGAGTTGTAACGAAAAGAAAAGGCATTTTACGCCTTGCCTGATCTGAAAGTGCTCCAATCAACGGCGCTGTGAGAAACACTAACGCCATAGATATTGCATTAGCATAACCGTAATCTGAATCTGTTCCACCTACTTCATCACTTACGACCCAAAGCCCAAAATAAAATGAAACTATTAGAACTGAAAAGATAGTATTTCCTAAGTCGTAAAAAGCCCATGAAAATATACTAAACATGGATGCCTTGGTAGTTATTGGCTCTCTTGGTTTTTTCCTTTCTTCGTTAAAATCCTTTAGTTTCTCTCTAATCTTCTTAGGTGCGTCTAATATCTTTCTTGAACTACTCATATCTAATCTTTGTTATGCATGGAATCATAATCTGCTTCTGTTGTTTCCGCTAACAATTTTCTTATCCTATTATCTTCAGCTTTAGCATCTTCTATTCCTGCATCAATATCAACTCGGTAAAGTAATATAGCACCTAACAAAAGAAGGAATGCAATACTGAATATTCCAGCACGACTATCATACATTACTGACATGAAGAAGTAAAGAGCTGGACCTAAAAATGCTGCTACTTTATTAAAGAATCCAAGAAAACTGTAAAATTCAGTACTTCGAGTTTCAGGAACAATTTGCCCAAATAAACTACGTGCAAGTCCTTGTGAACCACCCAGCAAAGTTCCCATAAAACAACCAAGAACGATAAACTGAAGAAAAACACCCATCCCTAATGGTTTCCAAATATTATCTCTAGCCCATATAGGAATGCTATCTAAAACACCATCACCCAAATTAGTTGGGTGATCTACACCAACATTAGCTTCTCCATCTAATGCTCCGCCGAGAATACTCACACTAAATCTAGTACTATCCATCGAATCTAAAAAAGAAGTAATATTTGAATTCGGAATTCCTAAAAGTTTAATCTTATTTGGTTCATCTTCTGAATCTCCCCAAGACCATTCCAAAATATCTTTATCGTCTTCATTCACTTCAGTAGGAAGAAGATATGCCCACTGTTTTGCCCAAGCTTGCTCGTCAAATTCACCATCCTCATAGTCCAGTTTTTGAGCTAAATCATTAGCTGACCATGAAACATAAACTGAATATGCTCCATCTTCTTCATTCCACTCATATAATATGTCATGATCTTCATGCGTTTCCAATTCTAATGGAGCAAAACCGAGCCCTGCAAAACATAGAAAAACCCACCCACAAATCGAAATCATCAAAGCTTGTTTAGTACCTTTACTCTCTGCTAATTTAGTAAATAATATAGCTGATGGAGCTGCAACAAATTGAACCACGAGAAGAGCAATTATAAGCCCTGTAAATCCAATACCTAAAACCGTAGTTCCGTACACACCAGCTAATGCAGTTACAGTATTTATTCCGTCAATAAATAAAAAATAAGCAAGCATGTAAAGGAACAAATGTGGAAAATCTTTGTAATCTTTTAAGGTTTGAGTAACTTCACCAACTGCGAATCTTGCAGCGTCTCTGAATTTAAGTTTTTCCATTTCATTTTCGACTGGGGGTTCTGGAACCCATGCAAATGTAATCAGTGCAAACCCATACCACCATATGCCTGATGAAGCCAATGAAAATTGAACTGCCCATTCAGCAAAATCGGTCGCTAGTAGAATAATAAGATGAAGAACTAGAAGAACACCTGCGCCTAAGTAACCATAAGCAAATGCCCGATTAGAAATATCATCCAATTCATCTGGCTTACCTAAATGAGGTAGTAATGCATTGTAAAAAACTCCAGCTCCATTAAGGCCAATATTAGCAAAGAGATACATCACCATAATCCAAATCCATGATGAACTGCCGAATAAAGGAGCTAATGCAATAAGGAAAGTCCCACCAGCGCCCACTACTGTTAGAATTTTTAACCAACGCATTTTTACGAGTCGACGATCTGCTATGACTCCCAAAGGCGGACTTATTATTGCTACTGAAAGTGTCGAAATTGCAATAACAAGAGACAAGACGGCGTCTGCAGTCATTGACTGTGAGAAAAGTGAAACTGTAAGTCCATTAGCTTTAAAGAATAATGCAGTATACCATACTGGAATAATTGCTAAAGTAACACTACACTCAAAAGCAGATTTTGCCCAGTCATAATACCCGTAACCGCTAATAGCTTTTTCTTTGTCTTCCGGAAGATTTTTTAACTTTGAACCTAAACTAAAAAGTCTAGTAATTGGATCTGCCATAATCGATGATAGACAGGTGGTTTAAATATAGATGACCTATATGTTTCTATAAAATAAACAGAAACTATTTATTCCATTCAAGTGCCTTATCAAGAAAATTTTGAAAGATTTCAGCACCATATTCTGTATTTTCAACCTCTGGATGATACTGAACACCAGCGTAAGGAAGCGTTTCATGCTGCATTACTTGTACTTGGCATGCATCCGAGGAAGCTAAAATTCTGAAACCAGTTGGCATTTTATGCACTTCATCGTTATGAGATTCCCAGACATTAAATTCTTTCGGAAATCCTTTCAAAATCCATCCTTCCTCAATAAGTGTAACTAATGAGGAACCAAATTCAGGAACTGCAGCAGGCCCAGCTTCCCCATCAAAATGAGTTGCCATATACTGATGACCTACACAAATGCCCAAAATAGGCCATTTCTCTAAATCTAAATATTCTGAAGTCAATCCTAAAGCCTCAGACTCACTTTCTATTCGAGGAGCTCCGCCAGACAGTACTAGTGCTTGAAACCTATCTAATTCTTCAATTGGTGTAACATTCGATATTATTTCTGCTCTACATCCAAGATAATTCAAAACTCTATACTCTCTGTGTGTCCACTGTCCACCATTGTCAACAACGGCTATTGGGAAATTGTCGTATGACATACTATTTTTCAGGAATCTCCTGCTTTAACCTTTCCAATCTTTTGGTCCTGTCAGTCGCGAATTTAGCTATAGATTTCATTACCCATCTAGGACTTAGATGGGCTTCATCAATAATTTGTTCTAGGCTACCACCAGTTCTCCATCTATTATCCCAATCTGGAGATAATGAGTAATCTGCTACTACTCTATTAGATATCCAATTTTTCATAACATTCAATCCGGTGTTAGTGATAACCATTGAATCAGCCCACTCTTGATCTCCAATAATAGATGATTTATATTGTGAATCTTGCATATCGAAAAGTTCCCATGATATTGCTGAAACTATTTTCACATTATACTTAGAACTAATATCGTCAAGAATGGAGACAACTGTGTTAGTAGAACTAGTGCCTCTGACGATAACTACACCATCTCTTGGTCGCTCGTCATAATCTCTTATGAGGTAAGCACCTTTAGAAGCATCAAAATGACTAGCTATGCCCATTTTTTCTCTATCTGGAACTTCTATAGCTGGCCGAGTTAAGTGAAGTGCTACTATTGGAACGTCTGTTGAAAAAGCAGCTGCTAAAGCTGGCGCTACATCATTATGCTCCCATGGATGGAGATTAATGATATGACCTTTAGGGAAAAGCTGAGTTACTCCTGGTGCAAAAATACCAAAATGAGTTCTACTATCTTCTGCAGTCTCTGGACCAGAGTGACCTGCTATCCACAATAACTTACCTACTTTGATTTGTGAGTCTTGGGCAACCTGACTAAAAAGTCGAATTGGACCGTATTTTAGATAGCTGAAAGAGCCATACGTGCTGAATGAACCAATAAATCCGTTAAATGAATCAATAGTATCTGAATTAAAATTAACTGTAGACAAACCTGCCATCATACCTGAATTTGCAAATTCAGTTATACCTTGTGGCATAAGTGGTGATGATGTATTTTTTTCTTTATTATACATGCCCAAATCTTCCATATCTCCCCAACCCTTTGAGAAACCTGAAATATTTGTTGAGTCTGCTAAATCTGCTGACATCGCCACAAATAAAGGACGATCATAATTTTCTCTTGAATACGAATTTAACCACGAAGCAATTTTGGAGAAGCCTACTCTATTTGGAACCTTATCGCCAGGATTAGCGAATAACTCTGAAGGATAGTTTGAAAAATTAAAGAGCTCTTTATCATCAAGAGGATTACTGTCTTTAACTTTACAAGAAGAAATATCATTAGGTACTGAATCTCCTATCTCAACTAAACGGTCTGCTAAATAATCAACTAAATCTTGATTATTACGCATAACTGAAAAAATAGTTTCTAAGTAAGATGAACCTTGCAAAACTTGCTCGTCCCTTGACGGTGCTGCCTCCTCTCCAAAATTATCAAAACTAACGTTGTATTTGGATGCGAAGTCTTCTTTAGTTTTCCAAAATAATTCTGAATTTCTTTTATGCGGAGAACCATGCGATTTCTCATCAAACTTGTGGTATCCTCGTCCTTTGCGTGACTTAGCAAAAACCATTTTTGGAATTGCTGAATTAGATTTTCCAACGATTAAATTATAATAAGCTTCAGTGAAAGAAACCCAATCTTCGCAATTATCTGTACCTTCTACATGCCATCCACTTGTTTCAAAAAGCTCCTTAGGAGTGGAATTAACTATACTGCTGAATGGACGGCTGTCTATACCATAATCATTCCAATCAATATAATAAACTAAATTTCCAAGACCGAGCCCCCAAGCTGAATTTAAAGTCTCGAGCGTAACACCAGTACTCAAACCACCTTCTCCCTCAAAAGCAAACACTTTCACCTCTTCAGTTCCTGCCAATTTGTGTGCTAAAGCTGCACCTGCTGCTGCAGGAGAACCATGTCCGCTTGGTCC
>JAERSJ010000064.1 GCA_016845825.1 Methanobacteriota archaeon | reverse complement strand
CCAATAAACTGTCTATGTAGCAACTGTTTTTATACCATGTGAATCCTCTGTAACTAATAGTAGGTCTATATAATATACATATATTTTTTTCCTTGTTTGTGTAATAAAACTGTTTTTTTGTGTCGCTAATTTTCCTCCATTCTATTTCCCAATTGTTTCGCAATATTATAGAAGGTTTATTTGGTTTTTTTGATGTTGATTCATTCGTCAACAAATTATAATATCTACCGCTTCGCTGCCGTATCCACCCATCGGGTAACTTCGATGACAAACTCATTTATTAAATAAATATATTATTTATTTAAAATTAAAAACAATCGCAGCACCCAACTTAATTTACGCTTTTGACTTACGAGTCGCTCTCTTAGTTTTGCGCTTTACGGGCTTCTTTTTTACATTCTTTGGCACCTTTGGTTCATCGTCATCGTCATCGTTCAAACTCCCAGTATCGCTTAGCGAATCATCGTCATCGTCATCTAGCATTGGGTTTGAATTGTCGGTTGAAGTAGCTTTGTACTCGATAACTTTAGACTGTGCTTTCGGGCGAAGAAGTCGTTTACCCCCCGTTTTCGCAAGCTTTATCACAGCTTCGTACAATTTGCATTGCAACGATATTTTGCTCCCTATAAATATCGATTCGATTTTTACCGCCGCATCAGCATAGCAATATTTCCCCATCAAATCAAGTGGGTTAATCGAATCGTCATTTTCCGTGAAAAAGAGAGACAAAAAATTATCGTTCTTCTTAGAATAGATGAGTTTTGTGTACAGAGTTGGCCCAGTTCCTGGTACAATTCGCCATGAAGTTTTACCTGCGTCATTCGTAAATTTCTCCCGCTTGTAATACAGAGGGTTGAGGCCTCCCTTGGTTTTAGTCATATCTGCTCTTGTAAGTTCGTACCGTTCAATTTCCTCTCTGTTCTCAACCAGATGTGTAATACAGTGATCTACGATCTTATTGAACGTATCAGACCACATTTTTTCTTCTTTTGTGGGACCATCCCTACTCCACAGACACAAAGGAAAAGTCCAGCCATTCACTTTACCAGTCTCCTGGCTTGTATTCTCACTGACCCCGAATGAGAATACATGTTCAGTCGGCAAAATTAATTCTCCTTCTGTTCCATCCTTGTTTTTTGTTGTAATGTTAATCCGTTTATATTCAATGTTGCTGTCAGGGATGGATCCAGCAATAGGATCTGAAAAAATCATTCTCGAAACATTGTAATCTTTAGTGGATGAAAGTTGTGTGTTATTAGTATCAAAGGTAACCATATTAGTTTAGTGTTGAGGGTTTGATTATATATACTGAATCCTTAAATCAAAATCAATTTTTTTTTTAATTCAATTTCAATATGTTATCAAAAGTTCCTGAAATAACCTGATGTGCTATTATCAATATTAGTTTATCCCCGCATTGCTTCCTAATACCATCAAACACAACAGTGGTCATGTCTTGGTCCAAACTAGATGTGCATTCATCTAAAAGTAGTATTGGCGTGTTAAATATATCGGCTAGAGACAGCGTATACGCTAAAACAACTCTAGATAATTCCCCCCCACTCAAAGTAGACACATCACATTCCATACCTTTGTATTCAATTGATAGATGTATAGATGGTTTTGTTCGCGCCTTTTTAGTTTCTTTGAACGGAAGCAGTTCAACCGAAATAGGATTATCTATAAAAAAGCAATCCAAAAAAATCCTCGCGTGGGCATTTATGCTTTCAATCATGGTTTGCATAGCCAAACTTTCAGCCTCTAATATTTTTGTCTTGAACATAAGAGCGGCCGTGTATTTAGTTTGGGCTTCTCCCTCTTCAATTTTAAGAATGTTCACTTTATTACACCAGTCATTGTACCGTTGCAACTCAACTTGGTTAAGTTTCCATTTGTCAATTTGCTGTAAATTTTTTTCGTGCTGTTTTTTCTTTGATCGCAAATCTTCGATGGTTTTCATATGTTTATCAATGCCTTCTACCAATAATTGACGATCATTTACGGCATTGTATTTTTTTTCATGAGAATCCATTAACAACTTCATCGAGCGCGATATGTCACCCTTTTCCTTTTTTAATTCTTTTTTTTGAATCATAATATGATTCAGTTTACTTTTATCTTGCTTTTCCTTGAAAATAGTATTTCTCAAATGTTCTTCATCTGCGTGCTTGATTCCGTCAGCGGCAAAATTATCCAATTCAGTTATGTTACTGTGCAGTATTTCTACTTCTGTTTTAAAATTTTCATATGTGTTGGATAAAATGCAATTCATAATTTTATGTTCTATTGTTGATATTTTTTGTTCTTGAGTTTTTTGCAGTCCTTGGTATTCGTGTAACCGCTGCACTTCATTGTGTAGATCTTCTATACTACATAATACCCCCCCATGGGCAACCAGTATCTTACTTATCTCGTTTTGGTGTTTAATTTTAGAAGCAAATTTAACTTCTTCGGCGGGAATACTTAGTTGAAGTCTGTCGACGGCACGAGTTAATTCCTTTACACTGGATTCTAACTCATTTTCCCTGGCAGTTTCGTTGTTGAATATGCATGTTTCGCATGTAACACTGGAAGCGTTGTAACGTCCGCGGTGCAACTCTACAAACAATTTATCATCTTCGCGCTCACATACAGTGCAAAAGGGATCGCAATAGAATTCGTGTAATTCAATACCATACCTTCTGACTCCGTATTCTTTCCATTGTATAGAACATTGTTTGCATAATATAACATCTTTCGGCTTAGATCCGTCTTCAGTTGCAAACTCGAGCTTTGAAGTCTCGTCGCAATCAGCGCATTTAATTGGCGCCCACGACTGCGCGAAATCATTACACTCGATGATAGCAAGATTCTTATTTTCCAACCTAAGTGTCACATCGCACGCCGGACATTTGTATAAATCTTTACGGGACTCCAACTCAACCTGTTTCTGGGCTACTTCGCGCAGATTTGACTTTTTCACTTCCAACGTTTTTTTCATAGCGTCAATGGATTGCGAGTCTACACTTAAATTTTTTATCTCTTTTTGTAGCTGGCTAACTTTATTGGTATCTGTTATGCGATTGTTCAAATTTTGTATCGAGTTTTTTAACTCTTTGCAAGAGTACTCTTTCCATAGGGATTTTTTAATATTCTGAATTTGATTATTCAAATCTTGCAATTCCTGTCGTTTCATATTTTCTAAAATAGACACATTTTTTTTGTATTGTTGCTTCATGGTTATTAGTTTGCGCTGATCTAATAATCGCTTTAATTTTTTTTCCATCTCCGCTAAACACACGTCACCAATATATGAAATATTTAACTCTTCCGTGTTCAGATTCTCTAATTTAGTTGCGATGGTGCGAAGCGTTTCGCTATGGTTGCCTAGGGTTGCGTGTAATATATCCAAATCTTTCAATTCGTTTTCAATCTTTCGTATTTTTTTTTCAAAACGGCCAATGAGGATGCTGCAATTTTTTGTTCGAATAGTTTCATTTTTAGTAACTTTCTCATGATTATATTTTTTACATTTGATCGGGAATGCAACCACGTCGGGTTTAATTAACTCTTTCAGTACAGCGTTGGCCATGTTTAGTCGTGACGTCGAACTTATCAACTCATCATGTGTTTTTGTTATTTCGGCTTTACATTTTTTTTTAATATCACACAGATCAACACCTTGAAATGTATATTTTTCTAGAAATAGTAGTTTATTGATAGGACTCATGAGAACAAAACTAGAAAAGATATTTTGCTGGATGTACCC
>JAERSJ010000063.1 GCA_016845825.1 Methanobacteriota archaeon | reverse complement strand
GTATGAAAATATTAACAGTGCTACAAGTTCTGGCAGTAGTTCTACTGTAATTAACAATTACATAATTGTTACAAGTCTTCTAGTTTTAACCGCTATTGCCTCAGCTGCTTATGTTTTCAGAAATAAAAAAGAAGAAGTTGCAATTAATGTAGACAATTCAAGTATTCTTGTTCCTGTTGAATTACTAAATGAAGAACAAATTAATGCTGCTGAAGAGGATAAACCTACCTTTAGCGTTGTTCAAGGAAGCCAGTTTTCGCGTACGACTGTTTTTGTGTGTGTTGGAGGATGTCAAAGTGAATTTGAAAATGTGAACGATGGTGACGATGGAAATGAAATTATGTGCCCGCATTGTGGATTAATAGGAGATTCACCACTTTAGAACCAGTTATCTTTAATTTGTACTCCTTTAACCATACATGACAAAAAGCTCAGAAGCTCCAGGTTTTTACAAAAAAGACCCATCTGAAAGATTAGATTTTGTTAAGAATTTTGCAAACTTAACTGAAGACGAAATGAAAACAATTAGCGGATACGGAGCTCTTGGAAAGGAAACTGCAAATAGAATGATTGAAAACGTAGTCGGCACATTTCCACTTCCTCTAGGTTTTGCTCCAAATTTTCAAATTAATGATAAAGACTACATCGTTCCGATGGCAGTTGAAGAACCATCAGTTGTAGCCGCAGCTACACATATGGCAAAAGGTGCACGTAAAATGGGTGGAATATCTGCAAGTTCTGATGAACCTGTAATGATAGGTCAAATTCAACTTGTAAATCTAAAAGATCCTTTCAAGGCAAAAGAAGATATTTTAAATAAAAAAGATGAAATAGTTAAACTTGCAAATGAACAAGACCCCATCTTAGTAAAATTCGGTGGAGGATGCAAGGGTATTGAAGTAAGAGTTTTAGATTCTCAAACCGGACCTATGGTGATAACACATTTGTTAGTTGATTGTAGAGATGCAATGGGTGCTAATGCGGTGAATACAATGGCTGAAGCTGTAGCTCCAAGGTTAGAAACCATAACTGGTGGAAGAGTTTACTTGAGAATTATTTCAAACCTAGCAATATACCGCAAGACTAAAGCTACTGCAATTTGGCCAGCTGAATTTTTGGGCGGAGAAGAAATTGTTGATGGAATTATAGAAGCTTTTGCATTTGCTTGCGCTGATCCATTCCGTGTAGCTACTCACAATAAAGGTATAATGAATGGAATAGACCCTGTTGTAATTGCTACCGGAAATGATTGGAGAGCTATTGAGGCTGGTGCACATACATATTCTAATTGGAAAGAAGGGCATTCCTCTTTTACTGATTGGGAAAAAACAGATGATGGAGACTTAAAAGGAACAATCGAAATACCTATGGCTATTGGTCTGGTTGGAGGAGCTACGGCTACACATCCAACAGCCAAAACTTGCGTTAAAATATTAGATGTTAAGATTCCTGGAGGTGCAGCAGAGTTATCTCAGGTAATCTGTGCAGTAGGATTATGTCAAAATTTAGGTGCACTTAGGGCTCTTGCATCAGAAGGGATTCAGAGAGGGCACATGGGATTACACGCAAGAAACTTAGCAGTACAAGCTGGCGCTGAAGGAAATGAAATTGATATCCTAGCTGAAAAACTAAAGCAATCAGGAAAAGTAAGGGCTGACATTGCTGAAAAACTATTAGCTGAAATAAGAAAATAAATGACTGTACTATCCGATAAAAGTATCGTCAAATTAATTGCAAATAAAGAAATTATTATTGAACCATTTGAGGAGGCAAATCTCACTCCAAACGGGTATGATTTAACCGTCAGTGAGATTGAAATACCTAATAAAGAAAAAATATCCAAAGGGAAACTCAGTATTCCTCCTAACCATAGATTTGCAATTTCAACAAAAGAAGTTATATCTTGTGGACAGAATCACTGTGCACAATTATGGCTAAGGACAAGCTGGGCTAGGAAAGGAATCATTTGCAGTTTTGGAAAGATAGATTCTGGTTTCAAAGGTAACTTAACTCTTCTAGGACTAAATTCTAGTGAAGATCAGGTAAATATTGAGATTGGCAATACATTTGCACAAATTGTTTTTGAAAAACTTTCTACCTCTGCTGATGAATTGTACTCAGATAGAAGCGGAAATTATCAAAATCAAAAAGGAATTACTTGGTCGAAAGAATAGAATCTACTAAATCTTCAAAGCCTTGATTGCCATCTCTCTCAGTAACATATGAGGGGTAATCTTTCATAAAATCCGAATAATCTAAAACCGATTTGACACCAACTGAAATTGGAAATTTTTTAAACATTGGTGAATCATTTGGTGAATCACCTACATACACACATTCATCAATCTTTATATTCCAATTATCCAAAATTTTTAAGGCCATATCGCACTTTGTGTAGTCACCATACCAAACATTCAAATGTATATTGGAGATAGCTGCATTAGCACCTCTACTTATGCAAAAATCATAGATTTCCCGGACTTTATTTAGAGACAGGCTATTCTCTTCAGATATATCTAAAGCTAAATCCCACTGCCTGAAAGGTTGATCGGCAGCTAAGTAAATCTCTCCAAACTTTGCTTTAATCTCATTCAGAAGAGAATCTAAAAGTTTTTTAGATTTTTCTAAACTAACTGAATCATCAAAAAATTGTCTATTCATCTTGCCATTTAGCATTGAGTAAGACAGCGCGCCATTTTCACCAATTACTGAATTTACTGGCCACCATCTGGCGATTAGGTCGCACCAACCAGCAGGTCTACCTGTTACAACCACTGTTTTGATTTTATTATCTCTCAATTTTTCTAAATATCTATATGTTGAAGATTTAAGACTATCATTACTTATAAATGTCCCATCTAAATCGAACATTAAAATTTTAATTTTTCTCAAATGATTTTCTTTCAGTTCCGACAGTGGTTTCATCAAACTTCCAAAAAACCTAATTTTAAATACGCTTCGGCAAATTACGAAGTCCCAAAAAGGTAAACATGCCATCACTATACGGAGCAGTCAAAAGCAAAACTGGAGAGCTTTTACAAGATAGTATGGAATACTGTAAAGGGGCATTACAGTCTGTCTCTAGATCATTTGCTTTAACAATCCCGTTAGTTG
>JAERSJ010000062.1 GCA_016845825.1 Methanobacteriota archaeon | reverse complement strand
ATGAAACTAATGTGATTGAAACTGAACTTATTGGTGATAATTATTATTTGGTTATAAATTTTGGTTATAGAAATTCATTTGGAAATGTTGAAGACGAGATAAATCAAAAGCCTAGACTTGAGAGACTAGGGGACTTTAGGGGCTCAATATATTTCCCAGATTTCAATCAAAGAATTGAATGCTCAATTAAATTAGATTACACTAAATAAATTCGAGCAACATCATAAAAAGGTGTTCTATTACAGGATACTGTGAGCTCAGAATCTTTGGAGAAATACGAATTCAAGCAATCTCTTGAAAGAATCAGAAATTATAAGGGTCATGCTACTGAATTAGTGAGTCTCTATATTCCTCCTGAAAGAAAAATATATGATGTCCAATCATATTTAAGAAATGAATCTTCACAATCTGCAAATATTAAATCTAAATCTACAAGGAAAAATGTTAGTGCTGCAATCGAATCAATCACGTCAAGATTAAAACTTTTCAAAGAACTACCAGAAAACGGAGTGGTTTTCTTTGTAGGTCATGTCTCTAAGGGTGGAAACCAAACAACAATGGTACAGGAAGTAATTATCCCACCAGAACAATTACCTACATTTCTTTACAGATGTGATTCCAGCTTCTTTTTAGAGCCTCTAGAGGGGTTAGGAGAAGTCAAAGCACAATTTGGTTTAATTGTCATAGATCGTTCAGAGGCTGCTCTTGGAATGCTTCGGGGGGCTAATATCAAAACTCTAAAGCATATGTATTCACAAGTTCCGTCGAAACACGGCAAAGGCGGGCAATCAAAACAAAGATTTGAAAGACTTATTGAAGAGGCAGCTCATGAATGGTACAAGAAAGTGGCCCATTCTGCAACAGAATGTTTTCTTGGAAATAACGTTGAAGGTCTCCTTATTGGTGGACCTGGAGCTACAAAAGATTATTTCATTAAAAGAGAATATTTGAATCATGAGTTACAAAAGATAATAATTGATTCTTTTGATACGGGATATACTGACGAAAGTGGTTTGAGAGAAATTGTTACCAGAGGAGCTGGCCGTTTATCTGAAGTGCAATTAGTTAAAGAAAAGAACATAATGAATCAATTCATGAAAGAAGTTTTATCGACTAAGGGAAATTTAGCTACTTACGGTCAAAAGCAAATTGAAATGGCACTGGAAATGGGTGCTGTAGATCATTTATTGGTTTCTGAAGGTTTTGAAAAGATGCCTAACGTAGAACAAGGTACTGTAAAAAAATTAGGTGATATGGCGGAAAAAAGCAAAGCTACAGTAACTATTATATCTACTGATAGTGAGGAAGGAATATCTCTGCAGAAGGCTTTTGGCGGTTTAGCTGCAATGTTGAGATACCCAATAAGTTAAACATGTTAAATACTCGAAAATGTGGTGAGATAAGCGAAGAAGATTTTGGTTCCGAGCAAACTCTTTGCGGTTGGTTGCAAGATACTAGAAATTTGGGAGGCATAGCCTTCCTACAACTAAGAGATATTACTGGTGTAATTCAGTTGACTCTTTTAAAAAAGAAGTTAGGAGATAATTTCAAACCTTGGGCAAGCATAAACAGGGAATCAATTGTTCAAGTTACTGGTATAGTTAAGGAAAATAAAGAAGCTCCTGGAGGCGTCGAAATGCTCCCAGAAAAGTTAGAAGTATTGAATAATGCTGAAACTCCACTTCCTTTAGGTGTTATAGATAAGATTGATAGTGAGATAGAAACAAGACTAAACGCTAGATATCTAGATTTAAGAAAGAAAGAAATATCTGCAAATTTCCAAATTAGAGCAGCAGTGTCCGGTGCCGTGCATGAACATCTTCGCAAAGAAAAATTTCTAGAAGTTCATACTCCTAAAATTATTGCCTCTGCAACCGAAGGTGGAACGTCATTGTTTGAAATGAAATATTTCGATAAAGCAGCTTATTTGGCTCAATCTCCGCAACTTTACAAACAAATGCTCATGAGTGGTGGTTTGGAAAGAGTTTACGAAGTAGGACCTGCATTTAGGGCTGAAGAACATAACACGCCAAGACACTTGAATGAGTTTATTTCTATAGACATTGAGATGTCCTTTGCTGATGATGATGTTGTAATGGGCGTAATGGAAAGATTGATAGATAGTGCAGCAAAAGCAGTTGCAAAGGAGACAGAGGCATTAGAAACGCTCGGAATGAAGCCTATTGAGCTTGAACTACCTCTACCAAGAATAACCTACGATGAGGCTGTAGAGATGTCGAACGGCAAGGTGGAGTGGGGTGAAGATTTATCCATGGAAGCTACAAGAGAGATAGCTCGCCAGATGAACGGATTTTATTTCATAACCAAGTGGCCTTTATCACTCAAACCATTCTACATATTGCCCGATGACAATCCAAAATATAGTCGCGGTTTCGATTTTATGTTTAATGAAGTTGAAATGACATCCGGCGGGCAAAGAGTGCACGACGTTAATATGTTGCGTGAAAGATTAAAAGAACAGGGGCTTGATCCAGATGGCTTTAATCACTATTTAGATCCATTTAGATATGGAATGCCTCCACACGCAGGATGGGGTTTGGGATTAGATAGACTAGCTATGACCTTTGCTGGCGCTAAGAATGTAAGAGAATGTGTTTTGTTCCCTAGAGACAGAACTAGAATGACACCATAAATTAAGTGGTGGGTCCGCCCGGATTCGAACCGGGGATCTCCGCCATGTCAAGGCGACGTCATAACCAACTAGACCACGGACCCTATGATTTCGGACTTTATGCCTCTTTAAATAACTTCCAATTTATTTCCAAGCCCGACTGTTTCAGAAATAGATTCAAAATATTCTTTGTAATTATTAGGATTACTATCTAACAACAATTGCATTTGTTTACTAAGAGTTTCACCAAGAGCTTTCTCCTCTTTTCCATATTTCCAGGCCCTACTAGAAGTAGAATTTAGACAGTATAATAATGCCCAGCTAATTGATTTAGTGATATTGTTATTAGAATTAAAATCATCAATATATTTTATGGCTTTATTCTTTTCACCTATCTTAACCATCTTGATTACTTTATCTAACATTCTCAAACTCTCGTTTAAGTTACCAAAACTTGGATAATCACTTGTAAGGCTTTCCTTAATTATCTGGTCATACAATTTCCTCAATATTTCCAGAGAGTTATTTCCGTTATAATTATCTGCTGAATTATTTGATATTTTATTAGCCAAATGACTTCCATAATTTTCCCATAAACTTTCCGTAAAATGTGCTAAAGTGCCCTGTTCTAATATCAAAGACTCAGAAAATTCTTCCAATAAATCTTCAACAATAGCTTCGTCAATTTTACTAGTACACAACTTTGAAATTAGTTCGTCTTTCTCAAGTATTTCACTGGCTACCACAAAATGTTGTCCTTTTGAGGAATTTCCTGAAACAACAGACTCTTTCTGAAATGAAATTACGTTTTCTAGAAATTTTGAATCCGTTATCAAACCTTTTTGATATTCAGCAATGATTTCAGAATCAATATCTTTTACGATAGGAGATAAAACAGTATTCAAATCTATATCAAAATCACTGTCAGGATCAACTGAAATCTGGTCTTTCAAAAAATGGCTATAAGTATTCTCCTTAGATTTCTTCATTTTACGAGTTGAAATGTAAGCTGTTTTGTTTAGAGATTTACACGTAATTTTCATACAATTAGAATCCATTACTTTATCGGATATTTTCAAGCGTGAGGTAACTTCATCCCACAGTTCCATGG
>JAERSJ010000061.1 GCA_016845825.1 Methanobacteriota archaeon | reverse complement strand
TAATTGTGAAAAATAGGCAAAGAAAAGAGAAAGAAACTTATTGAAAGCGGTGGAATGGTCAATCTTAATCCTGTATGGAAAAAAGAAAAGATGTTCGATGAGATCGAGGAAATAGAAAAGAAAATAGAAACCTCTGGGTTGGATCATAAAGCAGAAAGAAAATTGTTAGATAAAAGAAAAAAGTTAATTGAGGAAAATGATAAATGGCTTAAACAAAGAAGGGATTCGAACCCTGATATGGCGACATATATCGATGCTAGAAGGGAAATGAATGCATTATATAGACAGGCAGATAAGTCACACAGAAAAATGCTTGATGGCGTTGAGAAGGCTCAACCACAGCATGAAAAGCAACAAAAAATTAGAGATGATTTACGCGAGATTAGAAGACAGTTAGATAGGGCAAGGGAACTGTTGACACAATCAGACAAAGCGATAGAACACTGGGAAAGAAGATTAGAAAAAGGGTTTGGAGATTTAGGAGAGGGTTTCAACGATCTTTTATCAGATCAAAGAAAGGTTGCTGAAGGAGGAGATTCTTCCTTTGCTAGGAAAAAAAGGAAGAAAGATTCAGCAGAAAAAATATCTGATACCAAAAAGGAGGAAGAAGAATGAGTGATTCGGAAACTCAAGAAGGTTTTTTTTCTGATTTGGAGGAAATGTCTCATAAAGAAATTGAGCAGTTATTGAAAAACAAAGAACGTGAGATTAAGATTATTGAAGACGAGCACAATTCCTTGAGGAATGAAAGAAGGAATCAGGTTGAAATCGTAAAGTCATTACGTCAAGCGGTTGGAGAAAATGAGGCAATTAGTGCAGAAAGAAGAGAACTATTGAAAAAATTTCATCAACATCGAAAATCTGCTGAAGATGCAAGGAAAAAAAGAGATTCTGTAAATTTATCTATTCCACCCCCATCGAGTATTTTGGCAGAATGGATGTCAGAGACACATCAAAGACTAGTAACAATTGATAATGATTTAACAGCGGTCCCTACACTCTACAGAGAAATTGATATGTTCAAGAGATTTTTTGAACTTCAAGCAGCTTATACAAGAAAACAAGAATCAGAAAGATTTCATGAAGATTACGTTAATCAAATAAAAGAAATTAGAATAATCACTAAACAGTTAGATGCTACCAGGAATGGAAAGGCTGAAAATCAAAATGAGGAAACATCATCTCCGGACAGAGAAGAGGTTCATAGTAATGCAAATCGATCGGATGTAAGGAAAATAAGTAAACTAATTAAGAAAATAGATTCACAATTAGATAAGATTTCTGAAGAAAGGAAGGGATTTAGGAAAGAAGCAAAACGTCTTCGAAGTTATCTCAGATTGACTAGTAGCAGAGGAAAACCCATAAAAATTTCAGAAGTTAAGGATAGAGCGACAAGTGGGGACTCTCTAAACACTCAAGAATTAGGTGCACTATTACGTACAGGCGGCCTTGAAGAATTAACAAAAAATAATTCTAATCAAACAAAGAAAAAGAACCTAAAGAAGACCAAAGGCAAAAAGCAAAGAAGAAAACTTGGAGTTGCGAGAGGCGGAGCGAGATTAGGTTCACGGGTTTCGAAACGAGATGATTGAGCAGTTGCCCATTTTACATCCTTCCTATGCCCTTATATGAGGGCATTAGTTCGGATATATCACAGGTGCTTGTAAATGATGGATTTCGATGAGGTCAGAGGTATTCTCGAACCTAAAAGTACGTCATTAGATCAAAAGCTTTCAGAATTTCGTGAAGATCGAGATAGTTGGAATTCAAAAGTTAAAAAATATTTGACTGAAAGAAATGAAATTAATAGGCAAGTTAAGGAATTGATCACAGAAGTCCAGAATCAGAAAGTCATTCGAGATGAAGCGAATTCCAAAGTTAAAGAATTAAAAATAATTCGAGCAGAACGATCTACCGTTTTGAAGCAATTGCGTGCAGAACTACAAGAAAAGAAACCTATGGAAACGCAAAATAAAGCTGAAAAAAAGGAAAAGAAAAGAAACGAAAGAGCAATTAGAAATGATATTGAAAAAATGGATAAAAAGTTTAATTATGGACATTTTCAAGGAAAAGAGAGGAACTTTGAAAGGCAGATGAAGAAGCTACATCAAGAATTGAAAGAAGTTAGACAACAAAAGAAGGAAAACAAGTTCTCAGAATTAGAATCAGAAATTAGAAAGGCCGCAAAATCTCAGGAAGAGGCGCATAAATTGGTTGAGGGAGCAGTAACTACTGCCCAAGAATCACATGATTTAATGATTGAGCTGTCTGAAGAAGTTGATAGACTTAGAGCAAAAGCGAATTCATCACAAGAAGGAGTGATTCGTTCAAAAAGAGAAGCAGATCTTTTACATAACAAATATGTTGTTTCGTTAAGAAGTATTCATTCAATTCAGGACCTATTCAAGGCAATGAATGCACAAGAGAAAGATACAGATGATGACGATAGTAGCAAATTAGAAGTCACTGACTTAATGTCTAGGTTGATGTCGGGTGATACACTCTCAACAGAAGAATTAATGGCATTACAGAGAAATTAATTATTTTTGGTAAATTTTACCACTTTGACTGTGTAATATTTTTTCTTCGCCATCTTCAAAATTAATCATCCACGCAGGTATTTGGGCATATTCAAATTCTAATTCTAATGACTGAATGTCAACCCTCCACCATTCAAGCATAGTTGATTTAACCAAATCAGTTGCAGTAGACGATTTCTCTTTTTTCCTGTAATCAAGAATCGGTTTGAGTCTTTCTTTAAGTGATTTAATTGAAAGCCAATTACTATCAGATGGAAATATTTTTTGTAGTTCAGGAGGATTTAACAGTGAATCTTCATTTCTAAAATGGTATAATTG
>JAERSJ010000060.1 GCA_016845825.1 Methanobacteriota archaeon | reverse complement strand
GTATACATGATATTTGTGTGGTTTCGTTATTTGCTACGTTTTCCTTGAAGTTATCATAATCTAATTTATTTGGACAAGGTGACGACATTATATTTTATTATATTTATAAAAAAAAAAATTTCTTAATTTTCAAGACGATTGATTATGTGTAATGCAACGCCAAAAATACACATAATGACAATAAAATAATAATAATAATAATCATAATAACCCACAACCAAGGCGTTAATTTATTTCTGTTTTCATCTTTTTCAATCATGTCGTCATGTTGAATCGACGTTGACCCTGGTTTGCAGACTCTAAAACGACCATTGTGTTTTGTTGGGTTACGTATTTCCCCCCAATCAGTCCAGGGGGCGCATTTTGAACCATCATTTTTCAAATAATGATCAGAATTCACATAGCATTGAGGACTTTTCAAATCAGGACACCCTGTATATTGCGGTAGTTGTTCGTTTGTACTTCTATTTAAGTCTGAACAGGAAATTAATTTTTCATGATCACATGAATCACTTAGTAAAGAATTCGATGGCAATGGGTCTTCATCAAAATAGCAAATGTTTTGACCACATAACATATTTTTTTTATACCAATTAGCCGACGACGTAGGGCCACATTTAGCAGATAAACCTTTCAATTGTGTATGTGTTGGGTCTACAAAATAACTACTGTGTGCAGAACCATAACCAGTTACACATCCGCCAAAAAATTTTGTCCCTTTAGGATTTTTTTCATAAGCAGCACCTGGTGATGTATTCCATTCACCACGAGTATTACAATACGCAGCATAATGCCACCACGAAACATTGTAACCTAAATGTCTCAAAGGAAGAAGCGCCTCACATGAATATCCTTCTGTCATGAAGGACGGTATTCCGGTATCACCGTTTCCAAACTGTTTATATTGAAATCCTCTAAGTGTATCAGGTACATTATACCATTCGGCCAAGCCATGGACTCCATACCAATGCCAGCAAAATACCACCTTATTTTCTGCTTTTCTACCCCATTCTAACACGCTGTCAGGGATTTGATATGAGTCCACTAGTTTGGATATTGCTAGTCCTGCTGTGGTGCCAATGGGACCTAGCAAGCTTAATATAGCTGTTATTGCAACAGAGCCTACAGTTCCAAAAATATCAACCAAAGTATTTAGCCACCCTGGAAGGATTATTCCAGTTGATATATCTGCTATTCCAATAGCTGGCTGACCTGCTTTTCCGTAATCAGACTGTTCCCATATATTTTTCAAAGCGTCGGAGATTTCTTTTTGGATATTAAATAAGTCACTTCTAAATATTTGAGGAGGCTCATTTATTATTTCTAGCATAAAAACACATTTATTATTTTTTATAGTACTTGCAATATCTGTCCAAAATTTTATAAAATCTGCCTTGTAGTCGTTCATCATGCCATTCATCGTATTAACATTAAAATCAGTTAATAATTGTTCCGCTGGATTGCCGCTGTTCATTTGCTGACAGCATTTATTACTCAAATAGTAATCATTGTACGTTATCATATCGTCTATTGTTTTTTGGGAATTTTTGCCAGCCCACATTCGGTCAGGTTTACTTTTTATTGAGACCCAATCAGGAGGGCCATTAATCTCAGGTTGCGAAGTCCAACCCGAAGAATTTGAATTTTTACAATCATCTGTTTTCGGCAATCTTCTTTTTATATCTAAACCATTTAACGTGTTAATAAGGTTCTGCGCTTTACTGCCGACCAAAGGTGCGGTTTTTAATTTATTTAAAACGGCCATAATGGTGGTTAGTAAAGACCACGATTCTGGTCCTACTTTTCCGAATTTATCGGGATTGCATTTTTTCATAAACCACAAAGGTATTCCATAACCGCATTGATATCCTCCAAAATCTTGATGAAAATCTATTATAACACCTAACGGTTTTTCTTCATATAATTCGTTCCAATGATCTACCATTTCTAAAAAATTTGTTAATCTTTTTTGAAATTCAGAATTAATGTTTCCTTCAACGGGATGCGAACCTTGCCAAGAAACTCCTAAACGAATAATGTTTTCTCCTTGATCTGTGAGATTCTTAATATCATTAAAATTAAAAGTTGTACAGGGATTATATGCAGATTTACCATTGGTTTTTAAATCATCATTACATATTATATTAGGTTGGAATGATTTTGCAGCATTTCTATCGTAATTATCATGCTCATCAACAGGAACGCCTGGGATCCATGGATACCCTTTCACAACTACACTTGGCCCAGAAAGTATTTTATTTTGTCCATTAAAAGTAAATCCACCGATAATTTGAGGACTTTTCACTTGTGTCCATTGAAATATTCTTTGCGACATTTTATTATATTAAAATAAAATAAAAACAAAAACTTAAAGATTCATGTTTTGTTTTTTAATGGGATGGATAACAATAATCAAGAAATAATGAGCAGGTTAAAATTTATTGGTAAATTAAAAAAGGGCGAAAAAATCAACACATCATATATGTATGTACAACCAGAAGGTTTACTCACGTCCTTTTCCCGTACGTTTTTGTACCAGGATAATAGAGCTAATACTTTACATTTTGTAAACAATACTATATTGAGGGCGTTTGACATTTTAAAAGTATATGAGCGTTCTTGTAAGGAATCTGAAAAATTATTGTCAAATCATATTGTAAATGATTTACAGAACGCTTCGATCGGTTTAGCAAACTTAAAACTTACGTACGTAAATGACACTAAATTTTGTTGTGACATGGACACTTTATTGGAATTAATCCAAGCCAAATTATCATTAAACCATGATAAATTGAGCGAAGAGAAGAAGCTTACTGGAGGTGAGAATAATAATTATTATTCATCCGAATTGGAATGAATTGCGTTATGAAATTATTTTCTTTAGAAACCATTAATATTATTTCCAAAAGGACCAGGACCAGGAACAGGAGGAAAATCATTCAAGTAAGAATGAATATCGTTCAATTCGTCCATTATGTTTTCTTCATGATAAGATGTGACATCCATGTCTGACATGAGGCGTCGGATTTCTTTCTTAGCTTCGATAATACTCGCGATCTCATTCGCGAACTCGCGCTTTGCAACAGTGTCACCAACTTCTCTACTACTTAAGTAGTGTACTACGTTACGTCTTCTCCTCCGATTCTGATCCTCCATTATTTTACGTATTCGATACAGTCGTAGTATGTTACTTATATCCACGTTGTGACCCGCTTGGATTGAGATGAACAACGCCGTCTCCCCACGGTTGTTTGTCCGAACAATGTCCGCGTCATACTGCAGCAGTAAGTGCACCATCCCGAAGTAGCCGTCACTGCTCGCGACGTGGAGCGGCGTGTCTCCATTCCAACTCTCCGCTTGGTCCACGTTCGCACCACTCTCCAGCAAGACGCGCATCACTTCCAGGTGGCGGTGTTGAGTCGCGGTGAACAACGGCGTCTCCCCGTCGTTTTCGCAGCCTGGTGCCTCGACCGCCCGGTTGACGTTCGCGCCGCCCTCCGTCAGCAGGATTCTCACCACCTCCACATTACCGTTATGGCTCGCAATGAAGAGCGGCGTCCACCCTTTCCAATCAGCCTGGTCTACGTTCGCACCCCCCGCCAGCAGTAAGCGCACTACCTCCAAGTTGTAGCCGTACTGGCTCGCTGCCCAGAGCGGTGTCCGCTCGTCCTCGTCCGCCGCATGGTTCACATCCGCGCCCTTCTCAAGCAGCACCCGCACCATGTCGGCGTGGCCGCTCTCAGCCGCCCATAACAGCTGTTCCTGCTGCTGCTGCTGCTGCTGCCACGACAACAGACCCTGCGGGTGCGCCGAGGTCGCCGCCTCCGCCGCCGCGGCTGGATCTTCTACACCTCCAATTAATAGTGATTTTCGGCTGCGCCGTGGCGACTTTTGCTGACGTCTTGAGCGTCGCGGTGATTTCCGCCTGCGTTTTGAGCGTCGTGGTGATTTCCGCCTTCTTCGTCTTGAGCGTCTTGATCGTTGCGGTGATTTCCGCCTACGTCTTGAACGTCGTGATGATGATTTATTTTTATTACGTTGTTTCATTTTATTATTAAATAAAAAAAAATTTGATATTATATGTTTAAATATAAATAAAATCAATTTATTTATACCTTTTACTAACTGTTTATAACAAACAGGTCATATGAATCCTTCAACATTGCAA
>JAERSJ010000059.1 GCA_016845825.1 Methanobacteriota archaeon | reverse complement strand
TCCGTAAAAATAGCCTGGAGTCGCTTCCATAGCATATTTTTGATTAGAATATCCCGAAAAGGCCTTTTCATATTTAGCAATATTTGCTAACTTTTCACCCCATCTTAATGGATGGAAATAACCGGGTTCTTTTGGATTTGATCCGAAGACATCTTTGTGTAAATTAAGATAAGAAAAAATAGAAGTCGTACCTGCCTTTGGGACGCCTATGATTAACAGGTTTGGGAGCACAATTTCTTAGAGGACAACCCTTTATAACCCTCACAAATGGAAAAATATTGAGCGAATACTGCTTATTTGATAACTTAAGAGTTATTTTAGAAGAAGCCAATGATTCCGTGAAAAAACATTTTGATGCTGAACTTTTACCGTTCGGTAAAAATAAGAAAGGTAAACGTAATACTATCACATTCAAAGAAGTCGAATCATTGCCTACATCTAATAACGTCGCTGGTTCTGATAAGAGAGCAAGTCTAAAATTTGTTAATAGCGCTCCAAAATTTGAACTAGCTGAAGATAGGATGTATGCCAAAGGCTACCAAGGCGGTAGGGCTGCAATACCCCTAAAACTGTCTCAAAATATTGTAGTTGAGTATGAAAAAGACACCTCTCCTGCATTTCTTTTTAATACCATATTTCCGCCGCTTTTGAGAAGGCATTTACCTACTGAAAACAAGACTCTTCTCCACGCATCATCTGCCGTAATAAAAGGAAAGGCATTCGTATACTGTGGCTGGTCACATTCTGGAAAAACTAATGGTTTACTAAAGTGTCTAGAAAAAGGTGGTGAATACCTTGGAGATGACAAAGTAATAATGGATAGAAATGGAAAAATTCATCCTTACCCTTTAAGGATTAATTTATTTGGATATAATTTTGATGCTAATCCCTGGCTAATTGAAAGAGCTTACAGCCCTATGAGATTTAAGTGGCTAAATTGGTGGAATAAAAGAGCAAACAATGCTCTCGAAAAGCCATGGAATAAAGGACCTCTGAGGGGAAGTTGGGAATCTGTAGCATACATCACAAAAACAAAACTTCACTCTAGATACAAGCCAGCCGACTTAGGAATTGAGTGTGCAAAAAAAGCAACGGATATTGAAGAATTCAAAATCTTGATGAATACCGAAAATGTTGATTTAGGAAAATTATCTTATCGCTTAAGAAGTGTAAATGATGATGAAGATTATTTCTACAAAAAAATGAAAGCTGCTGTAGATTTTCTGTATGGCCCTTCCGACATTTACAACGATGGGGCAGAAGAAGAAAAAATCATCAAAGATGGTTTATCAAAGTGTAAAAAGGTTACGATAGGAAGATGAAAAAGAAGGTCGCTTTAGTAATCGATAATGACCACTTCATTAAACAAAACATACCTGAATGGGAGGAAAAATTTGATCTCAGAATATTCAACCCTCCGCGCTCACCTCCAAAAATTAGAACCCCTCTAGATTTACTACGTGCTTTAAAAAATAAATGGGAAATCAGAACACAACTGCCAAAATTAGCCAAATGGGCAGATATCGTATTTTGTGAATGGGCTACACACTATCTAAGATGGCTTTCGAAAAAAAATTACAAAAATGTTTTAGCATGTAGAATGCACCGATTTGAACTTGACAGACATTATGATGAAATTCAATGGAATAACATTGATTCTGTCCTATTCATTAGCGAAGCTATGAAGAGAAAATTCCATGCAAAAGGAGACTATAAGGGAAAAACTTTTGTTACATACGACAACCTTAATTTTGAAGACTTTCCGTTAATCCATAAGGAAAAAACTATGCAAATTGGAATGCTAGGAAATATCGAACCAAGAAAAGGAGTTCTAGAATTTGTTGAACACTTCGGAAAAATGAACTTGCCTGAGATTAAACTTAGCATCGCTGGCAAGGCAAAAGATGCAACATATTATGGAAAAATTAAGCAACACATAGTCGAAAATAATTTGGAAAGTAAAATTACAATAGAGGGATATGTGAAAGACTTAAACGATTGGTACAATTCTAATGATTGTATTATTTCTAATTCAGTTCACGAAGGAACCCAAACTTCAATTGTTGAAGGCGTTGCTACGGGATGCTGGGCAATCAGTAAAAATTGGGATGGTGCCGAAGAAATTGTTGATGAAAAAGGATTATTTACAAATGTTAATGAATTAGAAAAATGTATCAACCGGTTTTACGAATGGAATGGCGAAGAAAGAAACAAAAATATCAAAAAAGCTAGAGAGAGGCTAATCTCTAAGTTAACGAATAGGCCAAGGATGCATGATATAATATTAAAACTTTAGTTTATTCCAAGAAGTTGATTTTTGCTTTCAGTAATTAAACTGAGAGCCCAGCGAGCAATTATAACGCCACCAATTACTCCTATCAGAGGATCCAAAATAGTTAATTTAGGAAATAACATACCCAAAATTAAAGCAATAAGAATTAAAACTGATACTAAAGCATCAGCTAAAACATGCATGTATGCACCTCTTCGATTTAAGTCTTCTATCTCATCAGCTGGAGTAACATAACTGTCGAAAACGGATTTAACTGTGTCAAAATCTTCCTTGTAAGTGTCCAATGCAACATTCCAAGTCCCTCTCTCTGATTTTTTATGGTCATGATCGTGCTCATGGTCGTGTTCATGGTCGTGGTCGTGGTCGTGTTCATGGCCATGGTCGTGGTCATGATGACGCCCTTCGATTCCAAGAATGTAGGCACAAGCAATATTTACTAATAATCCAAAAAAGGCAACTGCTATAGCCTCCCTAAACTGAATATCTTGAGGGTTAACAACTTTATCAAGCGATTCCAAGCCAATATATATGGCAACTAAAGCTAAAACGATTCCGGAAGTAAAACCTGCTAAAGCCATTACAGATTCTCTCTTGTCTTTAACTGATTTTTCAGTTCTAGCGTAATAATAAGCGTATAGAGTAATTGATAAAGCTCCAGCATGAGTCCCCATATGCCACCCGTCTGCTAGTAAACCCATTGATTTTGTTACTATTCCTGCATAAATCTCTATCACCATAGTCACTAATGTAATTATTACCACAATACGTGTTTTTCGTTCAGATTCTTCATCTTCTATTTCATGATGATGATGGTGGTGGCCTACTGACATAATATCGTATTAGCGGTGTAAGAAAAACGCTTTGTCTCCCTCCAATCTAACAAAACCAGTTCTTTCAAACTGAACCACGGTATTATCTAAATCATCTATATTATCTTCTACTAAACCACTATTTACGACTCCATCTGGATAGTATAATTTTATGTTTTTACTCGCTGAACACCACTGGAATATTGGAATTCCTTTCTTATGCTCAAAATCTGTAAACTCTAAAGTGTTACCATTGATTTTAACATTACAGAGATTTTTCAGACGAATTTCTGAATAGTCCTGAATTTTACCTAGGTCTGCACCCGGCAAGTAAATCTTAGAACCTGACTTGATAACTTCTACTCTATTTCCTAAATCTTTGTTATCAGGGTGCCAAGGTGCTTCTTTAGTAATTGTCTCTCCAGTTTTGAAGGTAAATTCTTTAGGTTCAGAAACAAAAAATAATCTTTTACTTTTAGCATCAATCAAATCTTTATTCATTGCATCAAAATTTTGCCATGAAAACTTGATATCTACTTCTTTTACTCCAGAAGCCTCCCAGTACTTACTAAACGTCTCCGATGAATAACCTCTCCTTGCTAAAGCCCTGATTGTCGCAATTCTGCAATCGTCCCAACCACTATACTCACCTTCTGAAATTGATTGACGAATTTTACTTGTCTTTAGATTGGTTTTTGGAATTGATACAAGACCGTAATGGATGAATTCTGGCTCATCCCACCCCATGTATTTGTAAATCCATTTCTGTTTTTCTGTATTATTCAAATGATCCTTGCCTCTAAGGACATGGGTGATAC
>JAERSJ010000058.1 GCA_016845825.1 Methanobacteriota archaeon | reverse complement strand
GAACTTGGCAAAACATGAATGTAAATGAATCATCTTGTAATGTAATATTAGAGGAATTTGATGACAGAGTAATTTTAACATCCACTAAAGAAGATGTTTCCAAATTCCAACAAGAAATAATTCTAGATATTAATTCAGGTTTCAAAGCAACTTTCAAGGTATGGCATGATGGAACAGAGGAATTAGGAATTTCTCAAACTGTTCATACGGGGGAATCAATAAACATCGCAGGGCAAGTAATTGACATTGAAAGTTTGAATGGCCACTCTTTTGACAAACAATTTATCACAGATAACCAAGCCGAGATTTTACAACTAACAGATTCAATCAATTATGATTTTGATAAAGGAATTGAATCTTTGAGTAATGTCAATATTATTTTTGATGATACATACAAAGTTAATTTAGATTATTCTCATGGAATGAACGGCACAGCTTTTGTAAATTATTTGGAAATTGATCCAACGTTTACAGGAACAAGCGGATCAATAGTATCGGTTAGAGGGGTAAATAATTCATCATCTTCATGCTCTACAACAGGGGGGGCAACAGTAGGGGCTAAAGAGATCGCTTATTATTCCACGTCTTACCCCTTTGCCTGTTATTTTGTTGGGTATTATTGGGACATTACAAACATCCCTGACAATGCTTCAATTTTAGATACAACTGTAACTTATGACATTCTAGGAACAACAGGGGCCAGAAATTGCTCATGGAATAGTATTGAGGGCACTTTATCAACTGATGGGTATGCGGTACAATATCCAGATATTACGGGAGATGATGGAACGACAACAACTTATGTTTCAAACAATTCACAATGTACTAATTCCAATACAAGTAATCAAACAATCGATTTAGGAACTAATGCAGATTCTAATTTGCAATCGGATTTATCTTCAAATGAGTTCGGTGTGGGAATTATCCAAACTGCACATAATAGAAATAGCAGTAATCATAACATAAGTTTTGGAACGTATGCGGATCTATCGGTAACCTATGTGATTCCCTCAATTCCAAATGCAATTAATGATTTATCTGCATCTTTTAATTCGCCTAATGTTGATTTGACTTTTAGCACTCCAAATAATAACGGAAATACAATTACTTCTTTCAAAGTTTATCGTGATACTGGAAGCGGTTACTCATTATATGATACTGTTAGCGGTTCATCCTTAACATCATACCAAGATACTAATCCCGTTATAGGGGTAATCAACTATTACAAAGTTAATGCCGTTAATGGATTGGGTGAAGCCAACGATAGTAATGTTGGTTCAATTCAAACGGGAACTGTTCCAGGAAACCCAACGGGGTTATCTAGTGTAATACAAGATGCAAATAATGCCCCGTTGGATATTTTCTTACAGTGGTCTAGCCCTGTATCATGGGGATCTGGAACCGCACAAGGATTTGAAATTTATCGTAACGGGGTTTTAGTTAATACAACAAGTTTAGTTAATTCCTATACTGATACCGTTACACAAGGAAGCCATAACCATTATGTAAAAGCAGTTAGTACACATGGAACAAGTGGGGATAGTAATACTGCAAACATTACAACTCCTAACACCCCTGATGCAATTACGGATTTATCAGGGGTAGTAATATCTGACACTCAAATTAATGTAACATGGACCGCCCCAAATGACGGAGGATCAAACATTGATTTGTATAAAATTTTTAGGGATGGTTCACAAATTGACACAACAACAAACATAAATTATTCATTGACAGGATTAACACCTAACACGGCTTATGCAATAACAGTTTATGCAAATAATTCCGTGGGAGATTCTTTAGTTTCTAATTCTGTAAACCTTACAACTTATCAAAGTGTTAGTGGCAGTATAACAGTAACACCAAACACACAAGGGGCCACAACTCAACTAACTTTTTCAGCTTCTGGGGTATCGGGAACACCAGCCCCAACATTTAGCACATTTACATTAAAGGAGGGGATTACAGTTATTGCAAGTGGAATTACCACACCTTACACCTTAACATTAAATGATAATTCCCCTCATACCTATATCATTACAAGCACAGATAACACCCATTGGGATTCCCCCACAATTTCAGGAAATGCAACCGTAACGGCAAGTTATGATCCTAATTGGTCAAATGGAATTTCATATAATTACACTAGGGCAAGCGGGGTTATGGATTTGACAGTTAATAGAGATACTCAAAGTCTTTGGGATGCAACTTGTAACTATAAAACAACGGCTCAGGTAATGGCAGATCAAACGGGTATTGTTTCAAACTTTACTAACGTTTGGCATATCAATGACTCTCAAAATATAGCCGATACTGATACTGTTTATGTTTCTTGTAGTGATGATGCAGGGCAATTATTTGCATTTACTTCTTTTGGACCTAACAGATTAGGCGGAGGTATTGCACAACTAGACGACGTATTTGGAGATATGACAGGAACGCCCGTGGCATTAATTTTCGTGTTATTAGTAGCGGGATTATTTACGGGTAGAAGTGCCCCAACGGGAATCTTATTGGTATTGGCCTTAATTGGTGTATTGGGATTCATTGGAATGTTAACAATAGATGAAGCCGTTTGGGGATTCTTGTTATTGGCGGGTGTCTTAGGCATATTCCTTGGAAAACGGTTCTTATAGTAGAAACCTAGCATAATAAAACAGTTTGATTAGTTTTTCATTTCCCCAATGGGAAATACACAATTCAAAAGATCCTATTGCCTTGTTGATTCATCCCTCCAGGAAAATGCAAGCCTACAAACTCAAAACCCTGGGAGGAAAATATTTTGTTATCAAAGAGGGAAGAAAGTTTGAGGGAATTTTTGAGCTTGATCCAACTAAAGCGTATCACTTTGGAAAAACCCCGATGTATGTTTTTGAT
>JAERSJ010000057.1 GCA_016845825.1 Methanobacteriota archaeon | reverse complement strand
ACATCTTTCCATCCAGTAAATCTGTTTTGATCATTGTAAACAGATAATCCATGCCTCACCAGAATTAGTTTTCCACTCTTCATGATTAGTTATATTTTTCTATAGCCGTTTGCCCATATTTAGGTAACGGCTGTGCCTCTATTCCTAATTGTTTTTGAATTTGTTTTGCTAATTCTTTTGTAGATCCATGCACTGTGTAAACTTGTTTAGGATTACATTCCTCAACAAATTTCATGGTTCCGCTGAAGTCGGAATGGTCACTTATCGGAAATCCTGCATCAACACTTCTTAACGCCCATTCAGAGAAAGCACACCATCCAGAAACTCTTGCAGTTTTAGCGCCCTTTTTCCTCATGTTTTGTACAGCTTCATCTTGCTTTTTACCATTAGCTGCAGTAGTTGACGTGACTAATAATTCAGCAGTTTTTTGTTCATTTTCAGTTAATTCAGAATAGGTATTGTATTCTAGTTTTACTCCATTTCTTTTGTAAATATCACTAACTGAAGCGACAACGTCAGAAACTACAGGCGTTACGCCTCCTAGATTTGCAGTTGCAATAACTTCCTGAGCTTTTCCCAATGAGTAAGCGCCAATTATCGCTCCTTCATTTGCTGATGTTGCCATTATCCATGCTTGTAAATCACTAAGAACTTCATTTCTGTCAGGCAAGACTTGGTCTGGCTTTCCGTAAGTTGATTCAACAATTAAAGTATCACATTCTTGTGGCTTAGCAACTCCAGCAGTTACAGTTCCATATGGATTGTAATCTCCAGTATAGAGTACACCTTCACAGTCAATCATTGCGGATCCTACAACATGACCTGCTGAAACAAATTCTAATTCAAAATCATTTATCTTAAATTTTTCGTGAAATTTATGAGTGGTTGCTTCTTTAGACCCCGTTCGTGCTATCATCACTTCTTTTGTAGGCTCAGTCATGTGAGTTTTTGGTTTTAAGTGATCAGAATGAGCATGACTTACAGCACCATCAGGCCTTCCACTTGAAGGATCAAGATATATAGCTCTTTTATCTTTCTTTAAGCAGATGCCTTTGTAATCAAAAATTTCCACTAATTTACACCTTTTAGACTAAAAGAATATCTTGCAGGCTCTCTCCACCTGTGACCTGTCAAATATCCGCATAATTTACAATTAAATCCAATAGCTACCTTTCCACCGTAAAGCGTTGCATTGTGGACTTTCTTCAATGGTGAAGTACATACTGGACACGGTTGGCCTGGAGATGCAAATTCACCTCTATGATGTTTATGCCCACTTTGATCCTCACCAGGTCGAATTCTTCTCCATCTTTTTACAACAGGATCGTATCCTAACCCTTGTCTTTTGAACGTATTCTCATCACTTTCAGGTCCAGCCCCTACTGAGCGAGTTCTTATTCCTAGTTTAACTTTTTTTGATTTAACTGCAATAATTCTCATTCTTTCAGCTGAAAGCTTGTATGTTTTGTCTATTTCTTTAAGATGAGCAATTACAAGTTTGTGCATTTTAGTTTGAGTATCTATACTTCCTCTACTTTTAAGGACGCTTAACACAGCTTCCACTATCACTTTTTTAGTAGGTTTTCGATACTCCATTAATTGGCCATCAGAACTGAATGTTAAAGCTTGTTGGACCTATAGTAATTTTTATATTCCATTACAACAAAGGGTATACAACCGGAGGTTGATATGTCATTTGATGAAGTAGACGAGTTATTCTATCTGTTGGAGAACCCAACTAGACGTAGAATTCTAAAATTATTGTCTGTAGAAAGATTGTATCCTTTACAATTATCGAAGGAAATAGATGTTACTCAACAGGCAGTAGTAAAACATTTGAGAATACTAGAAGATCATGGCCTAGTAAAATCAAGAGATGAGCCTAGTCGAAGAGGGCCAAATCGAAGAGTTTACAAAGCATCAAGGGACGTTTCTTTACACATTGACATTGGCCCCTCAACTTACAAACAGAAGGCAGAAACTGATTTTGACGTTTCAGATTTATCAGATCAGCATAGAAGAGTCTTAGATGCTATAGCTGAATCAGAAAATATGGATTCAAGAGCTCGTATGGACCTTTTATCGAGAGTTTCTGAAGACTTGAAGCAATCTATAGATGAAGTAGAATCTGAGAGAAGAAGTTTGATGGCCTTAATGGGAGAATTGAATAGAAAAATTATATCAACAACTCAAGATGCAGACTGTACTTATCATGAAAGAAGACTATTACATCACATACTTCACAATAGAGATTATACTATAGAAAGTGCAGCAGCATCTTTGGGGCTTCGTGAAGCTGAAGTTCGTATTATCTTGGAAAGTTTACAACACAGAGGTTTAACTCGTTAATTATCCGCATATCTTATATAGAATGCTAAAATAATATAATATCTAAGATGGACGCTCTTCAGAAAAGTTTACTTGCAGTAGTTGCAATATCATTGTTCTTGCCTTTCGCGCAAGCTGAGGACAAAATTTATCGCGTTGAAGGTTTACCTGAAGATTTACACTATTCTACAGGGAAGTCTTACGAGATTGTACTTACTGCAAATGATTACGCTTCAATTTCAGAAGTTAACATAAGTGTGACGAATGGTTCTCTTAGTTCCACAGATTCATTTGAAGCGGATGTGTACAACTTAATTTTAGAATCAAGTGATGAGGGATGGACTTTTTTCTGGCAAGCACCTACTCAATCTTTTAGCTTAGGTGAAGGTAATTCTTTGATGGTTATAATTTTCACAGACACTGACGGTCAAGTGTGGTCATCGTACGAGTCTATGCTTAGATCGCCAAAAATAGTATCTCACAGTACTTCAGGAGTTCCTGACTGGGCAAATTCATTAGCATGGGCTGGAGTTAGCATTACGGTTTTATGCTCGGTTGCAGGTTCTTATGTTCTCAGAAGAGATAAAATTAAACAGTAATTTTTGTAACGTAAGGTATATATGCTCAGCCAACTGTCTATGTGCCTGACTTATGTCAGAGGACACAACAATGCAAAGAAGAATTGTAAAAGATGAGCAGGCAGTATCTCCTGTAATTGCGGTTATTTTGATGGTCGCTATTACAGTGGTTTTGGCTGCAGTATTGTACGTTTGGGCTAGCAGTTTCCTTGGTGGTACAACCAAGAATGCACCAACCGGCAGTATGATAGCTAGCGAAGATGGAAGCGGTGTCTGGACGGTTCAGATCGTCAAGATTAACCCACAAGTTTCCGTAAACTCTGTACACTGGTACTTATTGGATGTACAAGGAAACACTAAGACTGATGGCTTAGTTTCTGATGTCTACGGATATTACTCTGGTCAGGGTAAAGCTGTAGTCTTCATTGACAACGACTTCAACGGAAAGTTGAGCCCAGGTGACAAATTTGAAGTTCACCCAGGTGAAGCTGGTTCCGACTTGGAAAGTGTAAATGACGTAAGTGATTACTCCTTCCGTATGAAGTTCGAGCCTACTGGTGATGTAATCGGATACGATATAGGTCTACAATCATAGACTTAGGTCACCAAAATTAGAGTGGAATTAGTTTCACTCGCAGGTAATTCGGGGGCTTCGGCCCCCACTTACCAAACTTTTTTTATTTTTTTTAATCTAGCCAAGGTACACGTTGGACTGGTTTTGCACCTTCACATATCCCTTCTCTTACGATTGCATTAGGTAGAAGAGATTTCACTACTTCTTCGATTGTCTGATTTTTTGGTTTTCTACCAATTTCCAATTTCTCATTGTTAAGTATTGCGTTCGGATATTTTTTTAGAAATTCAATTGCCCCGTCTTCCCAAGGGGCTGGGCCTTTGTGCGATACTATCTCAGGCAGTTTTCGCATTCCCGTTTCTACAACAATATAACCTTCATTTCCCATATTTGCATTCCATGCAATTGGTTCAAAGTCATGAAGCGCCCTATAGATTTTTCTTCCTTGTTTTTGCAACCATGGCATTACGGTTTCCTCATTTTCTCCGGGAAGTGATAAAATAATACTTGTCAAATTTCCTTGAAACTCTCTTTCTTTATATTTAGGGAAAAAGAAATTATGTGATGGTTTATCAAGGAATGACTTAGAAGCCAAAATTGCAGTCCCGAGTCCCTTCAAAGTCACTCCTGCAGCTACATTTCTTTTATCATCTACAGGATCACAAATCATTATTGGAGATTCAGGAGTTTTCATTTTATCAATAATAATTGGAGGCCTCCATTGAGACATTTCTTTTATTAGATTTAAGAATCCTCCGTATTTTATGCAAAGTATTTCTACTAAATAACCTGAAAATCCACCTACAGCAGAATTTGCACCGTAAGCTCCAACAGCTTTTAGGAACTGTTTTGTTAATCTCACTTCATTTTCTAACCCATTTATATTGGATATTACCCAATCAGTGTGGAATGGCGTTCTATCCACTGCAGATACAGATTGAGTAGAGTCTTCAATTGCAAAGCAAGGTACCAAATCTATCCCCACACCATCTATTTCTCCTCTCAAATAGGGGTGCTGTGCGTAGAGTTCTTTACCGTTGGGAAGTATTTTTCTTGCCACAGCTAAGCCTTCTTTTTTCAAATCGAATCCTTTTTGAAATATTAAAAAAATATCAATGTCAGTTCCAGCCAGAAAAGTTCCTTTTGCTATTGATCCTACAACTTTAGACTCAAAAGTTGACATTTCTAAAGCCTTTATCTTATCAAGAATATTATCTCTTATGTTTATAATTTTTTCTCTTTCTTCAAGTTTTGGTTGGACTTGTTCTAAGGCTTCAGCTATTATTCCTTTCACTCTTCTTCATCTGCATGGTTGACTTTACCTTTACGCCATGCTTTTGTTCTTTCCTTTTCAGCCCTTTTCCTTAATGTTTCAATATCATCTTTAACAGGAAGAAAGATAGGAATAATGAATATTATAAGTCCAAAAATTAATGCCAATATTCCCCATAATAAATATTTTCCAGTAGTTATAGCTTCTAAAAATAATGAGATAAGTATAAGAGATAAAATAGTAGAAATCCAAATTATTTTTCTGAAGGCCTTCTCAGATATTACATATTTATCTTTTTCTTCCAATATCTCAACCGAGAATTCAGCGTTTGGTATTTCAATTTCCTCTTCGTTACTAACTGGTCTTTCAAGTTTTAATTTTCTTAAGTATAAATGACCTGCGATTCCAGATATTATGAAAGCAGCCTGCCCATAACCAGGATCGCCAGCTGCAGTTGCAGCCCAAACAGCATACAACATTGTTAACCATATTGTAGCTATTATTGCGTTATACAAGTCCATGATTATCCGAGATTTAGACTTTACTTTCCATAGTAATTGCCTCTACAGGACAGGCGAAAGCACAGAGAGTACAACCCACACAAGTATCATCTAAAATTAATGCTTTTTTGGATTCGAATTGCGAGGTTCTTGCTTTCAAGTCCCAAGATATCATATCAATTGATGCAAAATTACAGTAATAAACACATTGAGTACAACCTATGCATTTTTCGTTATCCACTAAAGCAATGTAATCTTTACCTTGAGGAAGAGACTTGAGAGTTATTTTTCTTAACTCTTTGAACATGTCTTTAGCTTTTTCTATACCTGTTGTAGGTAATTCATCATCATCTACAGCTTCTTTAACTCTTTTAAGCCATTTATTAGGTTTATGAAAGAAAAGGGATGCAGTTCCCATTGCTTGATATGCTGAAGTTCCAGCACTTTCTTCAACAACAGTTTCAGCTTCAGTTTCTATCACAGCACCAGAGGCATAAGAGGCCATACTGTCAACTAAGTCAGCTTGAAATGTACCGTCACTGTCTACACAAGCTAGTTTTGACATTGCACCATTCATCCATTGCTCTGCAGGATCTTCAAAGTCAACGTCACAGTCAACCCTATCGTGGATTCTAGTGCCCCCCATAGCTTCCATGGTTTTATCCCAGTCCTTACCAGATTCACAAAATAAATCGTAACCTGTATCTCCAAGTGCACAAATTGAAAAGTGCGTATTGGTCAATATTTTCCCTACCCCTACTGCAGCTTCGTATAGTTCTTCAGCGTTGTCAGGCATTTCACCTTCTCCCCATGTAGAACAAACAATCATTACTCTAGACATTCCAGACATTGAGTTAATATCAAAACCATCCATATCATGAACGGTAGGATTTAGGCCGTATTTTTTTCCCTCTTTTTGCCATTTTTCGGCGAGACCTTCAGAGTTTCCGCTCTGGGATCCGTATAAAATATGTAAATCTCTGTTCCCTTCTGTTGCGAATGTTGCAATGTCTACATCAGACACTACTTTTCATCCTCCAAACAGGCAACCAAGAATTGCATTAAGTCCATCATTTCATAATCATGATGGTGCCCTTCTTCAGGATTCATACGTTCTTCATTAAGCATACATTGCATGTGCATGTAACATTTTGGACACCCACCTAGCATAAGATCAATTCCAGCGTCAGTACCTTGATCCAATCTTTTCCTACGTACGGCTTTAGTTGCGTCGTTACAATACATCATTGATGAAACTCCACAGCACAGTGCTCTTTCTTTATTGTTCTCTAATTCTACCATGGTTGCACCATCAACCAATTGTATCAAATCACGCGGAGCTTCGTATTCTCCCATCATTCTTCCAAGTCGGCAAGGATCATGGTAGGCAACAGTTACATTTTCAGGAGCCTTAAATTTTAATCCTCTACCTTGTAATGTTTGAGTAATATGCTCAACCTTTATTCCAAGAGTATTAGGCAAATCATAATCTACAGCAAAAGTACGGTAGCATTCAGCACATGAGCATGTTATAATTTTTATTCCAGATTCTTTTAATCGTTTTAGATTATGTTCTTTTAAAGCATCAAAAACTTCCAAATTTCCTTGCCATAATTGATCATGCCCTGAGCATTTGAATACATTCATATCCAGTACCAAAGGATCTATATCAGCATAATTTAACAACTTTATTGATGCAGCAGCGATGGAAGCATGATCAGCATCTCCTTTGTTCAAGTGTGTAAATTTAACTTCGACATCCATAAAGTCGACACATCCTGGAAAATATCCATATTCATGATATCTTTCAGGTTTCCATTCATTTGATTCTTTGTTCATTGCATCGTCCACAATTAATCTTTCAAAAAGTGGATGAGGGATTGTTCTTGCGTATGTTTTTTGTCTAGGTTTATCGCTCATAGGCTACACCTCCTACAGGAGTACTTCCAGTTCCAGGTAGATCAAGATTTGCACCCTCGGTAGAAGCTCCCAAGGTAGCTAGAAGTCTTTGTTCTAGCACATAATCTACGTATTCGATATTCTGAGGACATACTGCAGTACACATTCCACAAGAGATACATGACCATAGAGCAACACCATCGTGTTTATTCTGGAACGTATTGAATATAATGTTCAATTCGTGTTCACCTTCCATATCTCTCACAGGGCATATGTCATCACATAATCCACATTGATAACATCTATTTAATTTGAATTCATAAATGCGTTGCATTCTTCTATCTTGAATGCCCTTAGTGTAAAGATCAAATCTTTCTTCGTCACTTAGAGGTTTAGCACCTTCAGACCTTCTTCTGTCCAAGAAAAGATAAGTTATCAATGCGCAAGCAATAGGACCCCACAAGGTAAGTGCATAGAGTACGTCTGTTGTAACTTCAGGATAGTAAAGAGCTATGTTTGCATTAATTGAAAAAACAGATAGCATAATTACCATTGCTATACCATAAACGCCAATTGCAGCTCTAACAGGATCTTCAATAGGTCTTCGTTCATGCCCTCTATTGATTACGTCTCCGTATTGAGGATCAATAACTGCACCTAATGCTCTATCTATGAATGGAACTGCTACAACAAGTCCAACAATAAGTCCTTGAACCAAAGTACCCCAAACTTTTGCACTCATTAAAAATAGTTCTATGTCATCTAATCCTAAGAAAGGAATCATAGAAAGAGGTAGTCCTATTTTCAAGTCGGTAGCAACTTTTAGGCATCCAAAAGCCCACAACAAATACCAATCAGGTAGTGGAGGCGGATAGGCAGTACCTGCAGTAGGATCTGCAGATTCGTGCAATGGAGGTGGAACGAATGCTCCTAAATAAAACATAATTGAAAGGACATAGAATGTGTAAACGGTGTCTCTTGATAACTCGTGAGGATAAAGAGGCTCACCTTTTACGAGGCTTGCTTCTAGAACAGAGTGTTCTTCACGGTTTTCTAGTTTTCTTATTGTGTCAAGTTCTTGTTGTTCCTGTATAGATTCTCCTATCATTTCTGAAGCATCATCTTCCAATATATTTTCTTCGCTCATTAGTGAGGTTCGGCCTCCCCTTGAATCCATACCAATGCCATATGAATTATCATTAGAACTGTACCTACTAAAGGAAGTACGAAAATATGTAGCCAGTACATTCTTGTTACAGTATCTGCAGTAACTTGTGTTCCTCCGAATACGATTTGAGCCATTAAAGGACCCATTGCAGGAATAGAAGTGGCCATTTCAAGACCAATTGCAGCAGCCGCATATCCCAGAGCATCCCAAGGCAATAGATATCCAGTGTAACCAAAGAAAATAGTTACAAGTAATAGTATGACTCCTAAAATCCAGTTCACTTCTCTTGGATTTCTATAAGCTCCTACAAAGTAAACTCTCATCATATGTAAAAATACAGCTGCAACCATGAAGTGTGCAGCCCAGTGGTGAATAGCTCTCATTATGTATCCAAATGCTACTTTTGTCATTATGAGTTCCATCGATTGATATGATCCCGATGTAGCATGACCGTCTTCGTCAAAAGTTATTTCACCATCTGGAACATAGTAAAAACCAAGATAAATTCCGGTTATGACTAATATAATGTATGCAAAAAATGAAAGTCCTCCTAAGGAATAGAATGGATACCAATACCAAACAGATTTCACATTGTATCTTTCGGTATGAGATTGTGGCATTGTCCTTCCACTTGAAGGTAAAAGTGTGAAAACAACGGAATAATATTCTCTTTTGGCAAGAGAAGCATATCTGTGCAAAGCAAATCTTTCATCAAACCAGTTCCATGTTGCCAACAATACCCGTGGAAGAGTTCCAGAAACATACAAGTAACCTACGGTTAGTACAGCCATTAACAGTTGAAGGAATATTAATGGAAAAGTATATTTTCTCATTAACTCTTCAATAATGGGTGCGTCTCCAGCAGCACTTACAGGTAGTGCAAAGAAAGTAATACTCCCTAGTAATGCAGCTAAAAGTAGTCTTATTTTCATCCTTGTCCGCAATACTTGAGCCATTCGATTTGAGTCATTAGCCCAACTAAACCTCCATCTTTTTCTTCTATAGGTACCACGGGAAGACCATAAGGAGCTGGCCCTTCCAGTAATTCTGCAGCCATAACTTCACGACCTTGTTCATCTACGTTTTTGATAACTGATAGTGGATCAAATAACGACAAGTGACATGGACATAGGAACATATTCTCGTAATCGTTTCCACTTATAGTACTTGTACCTTCTGCGCTAAAAACGGGTTTACAGCATAAGTGAGGACATTTGTACGTGTGGTATGCCATTAGATACGCATTACCGTCATCTACACTTACACCCAGACCATTCATGGAGGGTTCGGCAGGAACTTTGACCAAGGCTAACTGTATCTCACAAGCTCCCAACTCTTGTTCTAAATCTTTTGGAGCCCAATTGACAATTGCTACATCCCAAAGATTAAAATCTTCTTTTTTAGCGACACTTCCTCCCATGTTCTCATACCATTTCCCGCTTTCAGATTTATAAGTTAAGGTCTCGTGGGCATCATCATCGTTACACCTAGTAACTGGCGGTGGAAGTAATGTTTTTAGTGCAGGAACTGCAAGAGCAGTAGTCATTCCAGCTCCAGCTAATCCGATTGCGCCTTGTAAGAATCCTCTACGTGTTATGTTCATTTTATCTTTCAAGTTTTGTTATAACTTTACTCCTCCTCTTCTTTAGCTCTAAAACATCAGGTAAAAACGATCTTCTATAGAAATCAATCATTAATCCCATTATCATAAATGCCATAGCTAGTGTAAATGAAAGGAATTGTTGATCCCATCCTTCCAATATTCCATATATGAATAACGAATCATACATTATTTCAAGAACTAATAAAATCAAAACAATAGCAAATATCTCACCTTGTTCTTTACCTGGAGTTTCACGCACTACTTTTCCTAGCTCTTCATCTTTGTATGTTCCTAACAATTTCTGTGCATCTTCTGGAGTAATTTCTCCTTTGGCTATTTTTTCAAGTAATTCGTTAACCTCGGTAATGTGAACTACCTCCTCTTATTACGACGTATGCTAATAATATCATAACAAATACCACTGCTATCGCCAACAAGGCAATCCAGTACTGCATTAAACTTACGCCCAATTCATGTATTGAAGCTTCTTCAGAGACTATTTGAGGAGTCCCTATTGATACTGAAGAAATATATCCCCATTGATCTCCATTCGTTCCGACTCCATTTACTACATTATAATATATGGTGAATAATGCATCTCCAGCACCCTCACTTGGCGCAGTCCATTGAAAAGTCCAATTTCGTTGTGCATTACTATCTGCATTATGAGAAATGTATTTTCCACCTTCACCTATCCAGTAAAGTGCGCCAGTTTGGAATGCCCCTTCGCTAACTTCAGCCAAGAAACCTCCGTAGCGGATAGCTTCAGGATCTGAAATTACATTAGTATCATTAATTACAAGCGAAATATTGTATGTTGTATCAGGAACATATTTGGAAGGGATGCCGTCGAGCATATACATGCCTTCATCGAGTTGTTCATCCATGTGGCATGAACAGCCATTAGCAATGCTGTCTTTTGCCCAATCTTCGCCAGCACCTTGCTGATCTCCTCCTGCAGGGTAACCGTTAACACTCATGCCGACAGACATGACTGTAATCAATAAGATTGCAAGTAGTGCGTAAGTTCCTTTTTGATTCGTAGCCAAATTTAGCTCCCCTTAAGGTGGCATATTATCGAAGTGAGCGCTATATAAAAATATAGTAATATTTTAGGCACTTTTTGAGCAAGGCTATAGTATTATTAAATAACTGTTTTGATAGTTCATGAAAGGTAGTAAATTAAGTGAAAAAACAGGCTTAATTTTACTAGGTCTTTTGGCATTTACATTCCGCTATCCCATCACAGAGACGCCTACAGGTTCAGATAATTTTTACTATATCACAGCAGTTAAAGCCATATTAGTTCATGGAGAAATATTTTGGGCTGAGAATATACTTTCAATATATGGTTTATTTCCAGGGACAACTCCATTAGGAAGTCTAATATTAGCTAGCACAATCACTGAGATTACTGGATTATCTGTTCATAATTATCATTTGATACACAGTATTTTTTTGTCATTACTTTCTACCTTTGGATTTTTTCTTCTTTCAGGTGAATTTACTACAAACTATAAGAGTCGTTGGTTTTCATCTTTAGCATTTTCACTTGCTCCTAGGTTTCTGACTTTTACTTTGTGGAGATTTTCATTGCGTTTTTCTTTAATTGCATTACTTCCTTTCTTTATGTGGGCTAT
>JAERSJ010000056.1 GCA_016845825.1 Methanobacteriota archaeon | reverse complement strand
CATACCTTCTTGTGATCTAGAACATTTTCTAGGAACTTTTAACCATCTTGAAACTTGTGCGGGTTTACCAGCGTATAAAGTAATTTTCTTCATACCTTTGATAAAGTGTCTATTTTTAGGGTTGAGTCTAAATGTAGACATTGCGAAGTCTTCCGTTGAACCAGTAATTGCGTCACTTGTACCTTTTGCAAGGTTGATTTGTGTATCAGGAATAGATAGAATTTCGTCCATTGAAAGAGCTATCCAGCCGATATAGAGGTCATATACCTTTGTGTTTGATGTAGGTTCGATGGTCATATCTAGCCAATACTTGTTTACCTTTGAGCCGTCAGGGACAACGAGTGTATTATATTGCGAATCCGTTCCAGCAATTGGGCTTTGAGCAACTGTAGAATAAGCGAGTAAGCTTAGTTTTTCAGCTTTTCCAGAGGCGACGGATAAAGATGTATCAAATCCGTGTCTATGCACTTTTGTTTGTGCTTTTCGTGTGTAGATGGAACCGAAGGGCATTAGTAAAATCTCCTTGTTCTGTAGCGACTAAAGAATCGTTTGCGTCCGTATCCGTATCGTTTGCGGTATCTTCTACCGTATCTGCGACCGTATCTAGAACTTCTGTATCTATAGTATGGCAACTTAAAATTAGATGGTCTACCGTAGTATTTAGATCTGTTGGTTGAAGAGCCGAATATCGCAGGAAATATTTGTTCATATCCTACTCTTGTGCCTGTAGCATAACCTATACCGAAAGGAAGTCCACCGACTAAGTTTTTAACACCACCGAGAATCGCACCAGCTACCATTAGAACCAACTCCTCTGTGATTTGAATATTTGTAAAGGTCTATTTTCATTATGAGGTGTAGAACCAGCTGAAGTGTACATTTGTCCAGTAGAACCTGATGAACCGCCTGAGCCGCCTGAGCCGCCGGAACCTCCGCCAGATGATGTAGTTTCATAAGACATGTTAACTGATTCTGTGGCTTTGATAACAACATGAGCGTATAATGTACCTGAAGTTCTTGTTGCAGTTCTGATAGTTGTTGAACCTTGTTTGTAAATAATATTAGTAGCAGTAATTTCGATATACCATGTTAAATCTGTGTTAGTGGACCATGATTGTTCAGTACCACTTTCGTAAATAGTAAAACCACCGGAGCCGTTTGATGCAACTGCATATTCGACAGATGCTTGCTGAGGTGAACCAGGGTAAGGGTCTATACCAATACCGGCAAATAACATTTGAGAAGATGAATTGAATACAATTTTGATAGTGTCTCCAGTGTCTAAAGTAGTATTAGACATTGCTTTTGATGTCCAGTTTGAACCTGTACCAGTAAGAGTGTAATTATCTGATGAAATATTCATATCAGTGGCTGCCGCCCAAATGAAGTTTGTATAAACCATGGATTGTATAGAAATAGGTAAGATATAGATCTTGTGTAACCATGCGGGTTAAGACAAGGCTCTCAAGTATGACGTATTTTAAATGTGTTTACATATCCGCGTGACCAAGTAATGAGTTTAAGGCGCTTCCAGCGCAGGGGACAGGAAATGAGTGTTTGCTCCGCAGTGTTGTCGGATAGATATTTCCAGACGTTTTTGCCAGCTGGAGGTTTTATAGGATAACCAAGTTCGTTAACAGGTGAAACGTAATTAGGGTCAGGATCAAGAATATTCTGCCAGAGTCTGTTTGCACTAGTTGTTTTAGCAATGTATTTGAGAACGTAAGCTATAGGACGGTAACCGGAATAGATGGGACACTGAAAGTCAGTAAATCCATGAGGCCAGCATTCTCGTAAGATTTCTCTGTATTGTTCATGAATGTACTTACCACGTTTGCGCATACGGCGAGCATTTCTAAATCGTAGATGAGCGTGAATATGTGGGTACTGGTCTTTATGTGGTTCTTTGACAGCCAGATATTCAACCTTGCCAATTTTTCGCTGTAATCGTTGCAGAAATCTATTGTAATGTATTGTTGAGCTACGCCATGTATCTGATTTACTTGAACCTCGGCGATAGGTGAGAGTTGCGAAGACGTCGGAGTCTGTGGAATTATAGTTTGTGTTGGTTTTTTTCCCATAGAATGTTGGTGTAATTGGGATTATATGAATGTAACAGGCACGAGTGTTAAACCCCCCTAGGGTTATGAAATAATCATAGGCGCGTAGTCGTTTAATATAGAAAGGGGGGGTTGAGCTTTTGAGCCTAAATTAATGAAATCTCTTTTCCAAGTAATTGCATAACTAAGATGAAAGTTAGGACCTTAGGAAATGTGCAAGAATTGAAAATTTTCTCGAGTATGATAGACATATTTGTTTAATAAAAAAAGTAGTTCTTATAGTTTTAGCTTAGATTAGTCTACTAGAGGGAATTCGTTGAATACACGTGATACCTTAATATTTACAGTACCATCAGTAGTGCCGGAGCTATCTGTTGTTGCGTTTGCAATATAGAGACCCCAATACATACCTTCTTGTGATCTAGAACATTTTCTAGGAACTTTTAACCATCTTGAAACTTGTGCGGGTTTACCAGCGTATAAAGTAATTTTCTTCATACCTTTGATAAAGTGTCTATTTTTAGGGTTGAGTCTAAATGTAGACAT
>JAERSJ010000055.1 GCA_016845825.1 Methanobacteriota archaeon | reverse complement strand
TTCGGATTTAACAAAACTTTACCTCTGATTTTTGGAATGGTTATTGGATGGTTTTTACTTGGAATTGCCGTTGGTCTTGGTGCTCTATTTATTGAAAAAAATTCAATGCTACTTACTGTGTTAACGTATGCTGGCGTTTTATACATGATTTATCTATCATACAAAATAACTTTTTCTTTAAATTCGGAAGATCCTGACTTTTCTAGTGAGAAGCTTGGAACAAATACGGGCATAATTCTCCAGGTTGTTAATGGTAAAGCCTTCATCCATTTACTAATTTTAATGACGGTATTTGGAACTGCATTTGGGACTGATTTTATAGGTAAAATGATTATTGCTTTACTCAATGTGCTAATCAAGCTTACGGGCTGGATTGCGTGGGCCTTATTTGGCACTGCATTGAAAATACGATTTAACGATACAAAATCGGGAATTTTAATTAATAGGGCTTTTGGTTTTTCACTTTTCTGCGTAGCAATATGGATCGCAATTCCTAGATAAATGAGTCAAAAACATAAGTCAAAGAAAACGCTCTTGTCTCCTGACGAAAAATTATGGAGGAGAATTTCTTCCAAATTTGGTAAAGATGAAGATAAATGGGATGTGGTCTGGAATTCTAGCAAAATTTATTCATTCTTTGTTGAAAAAGAGAAATTAAAATTAGACAATAAAGAATCTAAGCAATTGAAAAGTAAAATTGATGAGATTTTAGCTCATTCAAAAAAGAAAAGGCAATGGTTTTTGCACAAACAAAATAACGAATACGTTTTAAGAAAGCCAAAAGAAGTCAGTGAAATAGAATCCAATATTCGAGATTGGCGCCATTTTTTCAATGCTTATTCGCCAACGGAAGAAATCTCTCTTAGAGGACAGTTGCCTAGTAAAGAAAATAAAAAATACAAATTAATCGAAGATGTTTGGTTTGCAATTATCGCCAATGAAAAATTACCTAAAAAATTTTCCCTATCTAAAAGTGAATATATTGTGAATTGGAAAACATATGATTTAGTTAAAGATGTAAAGAATTTTGCAAATATTTGTTCCGGACTAAGATTCCGCGACCCTTTGCCCTCAATAGCTCTATTGCTTATAAAATCAAAGAGAATAAATGCAACCGAACTATTAGATTTAAGACTAAATCATTTACGAACAAACAATTCAAGTCCTTTTGGTAGAAATTATGATTCTCGCCTATCTGATATTGCTGAAAGAATGCCTGATGTTGATGCAGAACATGCTCTGAAAGAAGGTAGAACTGACTTGAGACATTTGCCATTTGTAACCATTGATCCTAAGACTGCTAAAGATTTTGATGATGCTGTCTGTTTAATTGAAGAAAACGGGAAACAAACCTTATGGGTCGCTATCGCAGATGTAGCCCATTACATTGAACCTGGGACGCTCTTAGATGATGAGGCGAGAGCACGAGCAACCTCTGTTTATTTGCCGCATGCAGTCCTACCAATGCTTCCCTCTAGATTATCTGATAATTTGTGCTCGTTGAGAGCAAAAGTCCCTAGATTAGCAATGACTGTTTCAATGGAAATAGAAAATGACTGGACAATTGGAAAGGTCGCTGCTTTTGAAAGCGTTATTGAAGTTCAAGAAAATCTATCATATGAAGATGCTTTAGACAATCCTAAATTTCAGAATATGATAAATCTAGCTGAAGGGCTGCGTCAAAACGAAATAAGATTGAACTTAAATTCTGCTGAATTGAGGCCCAGAGTCCGTGAAGATGAAATAAGTGTTAATGTCAAATGGCCAAACAAAGCAACCGAAATGATTGAAACTTTCATGGTTGCTACTAATAATTCAATTGGGATTTTGCTCGGTGAAAAAAATGCACCTTTACCCTGGAGAAGTCATGCGCCGCCGGATACTCCTGAGGTTGAAGAATTAAATGCTAAATTCAAAAATATGGAAATTAATATTGAATTACCGATGCCTAGTGTAAAGAAATTTGGGCAATCTGAAGAAGCGGAATTGGCAAGTATGTTGGGAGATTGGGCAAATAGCGGGAATATTGAAATTAGTGGCCTAGAAAATTCAAATGATCAAGATGACGTTGCACAATACCTCAAAAATGTGTTAGACCCAGATGCTCGAAAAGATATTCTTGTTTCTCTAGAAGAAGCACAAGAGAAAGCTAATGATCTAAAGAGTGCGACACGAAGAGTTGTTGATCATGGGCTATTCTATCTTTTACAACGTGCCATATATTCACCAGAAAATCTAGGACATTTTGGATTAAATCTGAACGCTTATGTTCATTTTACAAGTCCTATTCGAAGATATGCAGATCTCGTTGTTCATCGTCAACTCAAATCTTTCCTAAATAAAGAAGAATGGGTTCATTCTGAAGAGGAAATGACCGAAATTTCGGAGCAATGTACAGCTAATAGTCAAGAAGCTAAGTCTATCGAATGGGAATTAGTTGCAAATGCTTTTCATCTACATTTATTGAGGGGTGGAACTATCGGATCTGTTGAAAAATCACAAGAAAAACTAGAACTAAAACAATGGCCTGCTAGAGTCGTTTGACTTCGAAATCCCTGGATTTTCCTTGATTTATTAGATGACGGGGCCATTCGTAGAAAACTACATGTTAGTCAATTAGGCGATGGAAGACAATTGTCCACCGATGAATTTGGATTACACTTAATCAATGAAAATAGAGAAGAATCTGACGACATTATCTTATCTTTAGGTCAAAAATTTCCATGTAGGTTGAGAGGTCTTGACCTATGGAGCGGTGAGTTAGATTTGGCACCTATATAGTATATTTATTGTACAGCCAACATCGATATAATTGAATTGATTAAAGAACATCTGCCGCCGTTTTTCGCATTTAGACAAACACTAATGCTTAAGTTCATGTCAATACACCTTTAGAATGGCGGCAAACAATTGTTTAAATTATTCTCCTGGAAGTCTATATTTTCCTAATTTAACTTTTACCATTTCATCCATTTCTTCTACAGTAATGAGTGGCGTTAGGTTTCCTGAAAAAGTTCCAGATGCAGCTATGT
>JAERSJ010000054.1 GCA_016845825.1 Methanobacteriota archaeon | reverse complement strand
TCTACCGTTCAGACTTTCATTTCGAGTCATTTTTTGGGGTTTGTAACAAGTGTGTGGTTCCTCGAGAGTGCAAACATAAAAAGTAACACTTTCAACATCTTCATCAACGTCAATCCAAGCTGTAAATGTAGTTCCTTCACTTACTTCTTGGGGTGTGTGTGCCATTTCAGCAGCCACGCTTGGAATCAACAGGGCGAATAAAATTATTAATAATTTTTTCATACTAGTTATCTCCTTTATTATGTTATATTTTAAGTTTTTTCATCTTTTTTGCTGTATCTGATCCAACCTATTGAGAAACATGCTATTGAAAAAAGAAGAAATAAAGGATACATTGCATCCATCCATATCCCAGTTTTTTCAACACCGCCTACGATTGTTATAATTGCACATAGAAAGCATATACTTCCAAAAATGAAATAAGATTTATAATCTTTCTCAAAATCCATACCGTAATTACATTAAAGGGTTATATTATACTTGACTTGTGAAAAAATACAGTAAAGTGTGTTTAGGAGGAACTTTCGACAAGATGCACATAGGTCATGAATCGCTGCTCAGGACTGCATTTAGCTTATCAGAGGAAATAATAATTGGCTTAACTTCAGACGGTAGAGCGAAGATTAACAGAAGTGAAGAATATATTAATCCTTATTCAGAACGTTTTGAATCACTAAATGATTTTGTATCAAGTAATTTCAAAGGCCATTATTCTATTGTTGAACTGAACGATAATTGGGGTCCCGGAGTTTTTGATGAAAGCTTGAATGCGATAATTGTATCAGAAGAAACGGAGAAAGTAGCAACAGAGTTGAATGTTAACCGTAAGTTGAAAGGTTTGAAAGAATTAGAAATAGTAGTTATTCCCTTAGTTTTAGCAAAGGACGGGAGAAGAATTAGTAGTACTCGTATTCGTAATAAAGAAATTAATGCCGAGGGTAGTAAGGCTTAATTTTATAGGCAGTCTCTAGATGCCACGCCATCTAAATATTTGTTAGAGGTAAATATGGTAGAGGAACTCATTTCAACATTGTCGAAGGAAATTAGAACTAGCATAACTGAAGATACATCAGTTCCAAGAAATGTTAGAACTAATGTAGTAACCGGTCTAGAGACTTATTTATTAAATGAAAAAGATGATCTTGATTTACGAATTTATTCTACAATTTCTGTACTCGAGGAACAAATTAATGACAGTAACATTCCTCAGCATGCTAGAACTAGACTTTTTGAATTTATTAGAGACCTTGAGGAAATAGTTAGTAAGTGGCAAAATAAAGCGTAATATTTCATTAAGTTATATTTTTTGTGAGGGGATACCTATTTATTACCTGACATCAGTCAATAAAATGTGAATGTAAGACAATTCGCTTCCGTTGCCTTGGTATTTTTGTTTCTAGGAACTATTTTATTTTGGAATCCTGTTGTTGCTGAGGAAGTAACTGGACAAGAGGAAGATATTAATCTTTACTTATACAGTGAAAATGGAGTAGGTAAACTTCACACCAGAGAATCTGGAGGGCACGGAGATGCCGAATCGGTCAATATTCCTGTAGGAAGTAGTTATTTTTTTGCTCTAAATTTTAGTCTTCAGTCCAATTTGGAATCTAAATCTTACAGGACAGATGTAGGTTTTCACATATACCTCTACGCTAATTCAGCCAATTTCAATACAGGTCATTTGAATATATATGTTAGGGACGGTACCACCATGACTGGAGGTGAATTATTAGCAACTGGAGGTATGGATATTCCTTCAGTATTACAAGGCAATAATGAGGGCCACGTTGATGTATTTTGGGAAGATGATTATGGTCCAACTCATCAGTTTGACATTGAGCATTTCATAGTACTTGAATTGGAAAATGATGGAGATAATGCGATAAATTTAGAATTAGATACAGGTAAAGATGGAGATTCGCCTTCAAGGCTTATCACAACTACAAATCCAGTTACAGATATTGAAATAGTTACTGAATCTTATAATTTGGAAACCTCAGACCTAGATGATTTAATGTCTTCCGATAATTTCCAACCAAATCTTCCAGTTGATTTTTCAAAAGTTTTTGTTTCAGCACAAGCGCTGAATGCTTTTGGAACTTATGATATTACAGAATTTAGAGTGACCGTTTTTGACTCGGACGATAATGAACTGTTTGTTGATACTGCAGATATAGATGAACCTGATGATAATAGTGGAACTAATGAGTTCGAGGAACTGGTATGGAACTATAACGATCCTGCAGAGCCTTCTGAAAATCATAATGGTAAGGGAATTTATGCAGTCAGGGTTGCGGCTGTAGATCAGCAAGGTAATGAATTTTATGTTGACAAATCGATTCAAATGGATGCATACGGTGTTTACTTGAATACGCCTGAAACTCAACAGAGTGTGGCAGTCGGTGGAGACGTTTCTTACCAGATGTTAGTTAGAAATTCAGGTGATGAAAATGATAAATTTACAATCGAACCAAGTGAAACCTCAGATAACTGGGTTGTTAGTCCTCAAAGTTGGACAAGCAATACATTATCTCCAGGGGAAGAACAATCTATTACATTTACAGTATCTGCAGCTGATTCTACAGAAATGGTAGGCAAAAATACAATTGTTGTTTTTACAGGTCGTTCAGAGAATTCTGTTACACCTGTTAATTTTGATTTGGAAACAAAAACTTCAGTTGGTGCAGCATATGAAATATCTATGTATTTTGATGATCCAAATTCAGGGCAAGCTGTAACAAGCTTGAGTACTAATGGAGTTGCAGGAGATTGGAATCAGTATCAATTAAGTATAGCAAATCAGGGTCAAGCTACAGACTCAGTTCAATTAATTTCCCAGGAAGTACCAGCAGATTGGGAAATTAAGTTTGAATATAATGATTTGAATGATGGTACCATAATAGTCTCTGATATTCCAAGGCTCGGTGATGGATACAATGTAGCAAATGTTACTGTTTGGGCTAAACCAGCACAAGGGGGTGACATAGATACAGCCTCAATTAAATTAATAGGAATTTCACAGGGTAACACTACAAAGAGCGATACAGCAACCTTGGTTTTAACACGTTCATTCGGCTTATCCTTGTCATTAGTTCCACAAAGTAGTTCAGGTATATTCATTAACAAGGAAGCAGGGCAGCAATTTGAAGTAGATTTATTACTTGAATCTGCAGTAGAAGGAGACCATACAATTCAGCTTTACATGGGAGATAATTTTCCAGATGGCTGGAGCCATTCCTTTAAGGAAAATGGGGCAACCGTTACCGAAGTTTCAATAAGTGGAGGAGAAAGTAAATCTTTAGATCTGTTCATAACTGTCGGTAGCCAGGCAGTATACAAAGAAGATGGGGATGTTTTCGATGCTTATGCCCAGGACATCTCCGATTCCAGTGTGGTAGCAAAAAAGCAGTTAACTGTAATTTTGGCATATAGTGGTGGCTTCGAATTATCTTCCTTAAAATTTAGAGAAACTTTAGCTCCCGAAGGCAGCTATACTTTCCAATTAACTATAGAAAATAAGGCAAATGCTAATGATAAGTTTACGCTTTCAGCAACTTCTGTTCCATCTGGATGGAGAGTCCTTTTCATTAACGGTAATGTTTTTGAGGTTGAAGCAGGAAGGACCCTATCAGTTCCAATAAAGGTTGAAGTTAGTGATGAAGCTAGAGATGGCGATCAGGAAAGTATTACAATTTCCATTTTCAGTGATATCTCTAATCAAGAAAAACAGCAATCGTTTGTAGTAGATGTCGAACAGGGATTTACTGCAAGACTAACTACAGCAATTTCTGATTTATGGTATATTTTTGTTTTCTTTGCTCTAATAATAGTGGTAGGTGCAATTTCGTACAACCAACAAGAGGATGAGGATTGGGATGATGAAGAAGAATACGAATCACCTTCCTCGCCTTCATCACCTCAAAGTCCAGCCCCAGCAGAGACTGAAGCTTCTTCAGATGATGACTGGGATGATTGGGATTAGGCAACCTAATGTCTACAAATCTCAGATTCTTAGGTGGAGCCTCGGAAGTAGGGAGAATCGGTGCAGTTCTGGAAGGAGACAACGGTCGTTTACTGCTAGATTACGGCTTACAGCCCGATGATCCTCCTAAATCGCCACTTCCAGCACCTGAAGTCGATGCATTATTACTTACACATGCTCATTTAGATCATTGCGGGCTTGTGCCGAAGATTGCGAACAGAGGCACTCCAATTGTTTCCACACCAGTAACAGGAGATTTAGCTGAGAGAATGGCTCAAGATACGTTAAGGGTTGCTGAAATAGAGAATTATCCTTTACCTTTTCATAAATCAGCAATTTCGGATTTAGTGCAAAACCATCGTAGTATTCTTCCAGGTAACGTAGAATATAGAGGAGGATTTGAGTTCAATGTTTACAACGCAGGCCACATCCCAGGCGCTGTAATGTATAATTTCCCGCAAGAGGATTTCTTATTTACAGGAGATATACACACAGTGAACACCCAACTCACTCGTGCTGCTAAACCTCACCAATGTAAAACATTGGCAATTGAGTCTACATACGGTGGACGTGAGCATCCTGATAGAGTTGATACTGAAAAAGAGTTAATAGACTCTGTAGAAGATGTAGTCAATAGAGGTGGCCAAGTTGTGCTTCCTTCTTTTGGTTTAGGTCGCTCTCAAGAGCTATTGATGCTTGTTGAAAAGCTAGGTGTGGAGGTTTGGCTTGACGGCATGGGTAGAGATATAGCCAGAATTTTACAAAAATATCCCGGTTCAATTAGAGATTTTGGAGGAATGAACAAAGCTTTCAGAAATACTAATTTTGTCAGATATGCTAGGCAAAGAAAGGCAGCCATGAAAGGAGACGTCATAGTGACAACTTCAGGGATGCTAAATGGAGGCCCTGTTCTGCATTACTTGTCAGAAATACGTAAAGATTCTTCATCTGCCGTATTTTTGACCGGTTTTCAAGTCCCTGGAACAAATGGCCATTTATTGAAAGAAACTGGAAAATTAAGATTAGAAAGGGGTGATTCTTCTCCTCCTATGGATATTAATTGCAAGTTAAAATCTTTTGATCTTAGTGGCCATGCAGGTCATAGCCAAATAGTTGATTTTATCAATAAGTGTAATCCTGAAAAAGTCATACTTTATCACGGAGATAATAGAGAAGCCTTTAGCGAAGATTTGAAAGATTATGAGCTGATTTTACCCTTAGAAAACGAAACTATAGAAATAAATTAAGCATCTTCCATTTTGTTGTCAGGACCTATAAACATCCGAATAATTCCCAATAGCAGGAAGAATATTAGAGAAGTGAATACAATGCCATAAGGTCCTTGTAGTTCTATTGAATCTTGTATTTGTCCATCGCTTGTAGATAGATATTTGTTGATGTTTATTACAATCTCTGCAATAATAAATGTGACAAATAGTATAACTGCCAGATTAATTAAGTAACTAACGAATAAAGTTCTTAGTGTTTTTGAAACACTCTTTCTTTGGGCCTTACTTAACAGAGAGATATCTAAACCAGCAGGTTTGAATTGTTCGGCATAATTTTCATATTTTATTGCAGCATACGATAGTTCGATGTAAATCACAAATCCTAACCCGATGAAAATTCCACTTGAAAGATATTCGCTCCAGCTTTTTTCGTCTTGTTTCGTATCATAACCACAAAAGGCTTCGTCAAAATTTTCAAGACATAAATTAGGAGTATATAGAAATCCAATAATAATTGCCAATGCTATGGATGCTCCAATTGCCCAGCCCTTTCTTTTCCATATTCCGTAAGCTCCTAAAAATGGCATAGAACCAAATATGACGTTAGTTAGCCTTACTGAAACATCATCTATTCTATCATTTGTACCTTCAACATCATCATACACCAATTTTACTGGTTTCCATCTCCATTGAGTCGCATTAGTTTCACTGTTTTCAACATCTGTGTTTGTGGGAATTACATATTCCCCTTGTTGTACATCTATAGCCGGGTCTGCAATGTAGCCTCCAAGGCTTCCAGCAATTATTAAAAATAAAAAGAATTTGTATTTTCCTTTGAATATAGTAAAAATGTAAAAAAGGAAACCAGCTGCAAATCCCCACGGGACAAATACCTCTGGATTTGGATCAAATCCTTTTAACGAATCTCCAAGATATTTAGTTAGAAGGGAGTCTTTTGGATTATGGTAAACGTAAAATTCGCTGATTACATAGATAAGAGATAAGCTAGAAATTATCTTAATTGCAAATATTATAGGATATTCTCCGAAGAAATCCTTGTAATTTATAATTTTATCTATTTTTGGAATTCTTGATGCTTTTATTTCAGTAGCCCCTTCTTCCATTTAGATCTCCTGAAGAGCAGTATTCACATTGTCACCATATTTCCAATCGCCTACTTGGAGACCAAAGCTTCTGAGTTCAGAAATCATATTGTCTCTTTCAATTTTCGCAATAAGTAATGGTTCCATAGGAATTCTTTTCATTCTTTCTTCGAAGTCCAAGCTTGATGGTGAAATAGTTGTAATTGTAAATCCTCTGCTGATTGTGCTTGTAAAAGCCTCAGAAATAGTATGATCATCATCTAATGAACTAAAGAGGATAATTGGGGAACCACTTGGAAGATGAGGCAGTAAGTCTTTCATTACGATCTCTAGTTTTAAATTGCCTTGAGGCTTAGCACTCGATAAAGCTGTAAGGATTTTGAAAAGATGATGCTCCCCTCTATCTAAGTCGACTCTATCAATAGTATCTCCGTACACCATTAGAGCTACATTATTTCTTTCATCTAGAAGCTGCTTAGCATAAGTGGCTGCAGCTCTGCAAGACATTTCCAAAGGTGTATCTCTTCCGCCTCCAACCGCTGATACCTCCCTGGCATCTACTAGTAAAATAACATCCATTACATCTTCACGGACAGTCTCATTGACCATCATTTTACCTTTTTTAGCTAAAGCCTTCCAATTTACAGATCTTAGTGAATCTCCTGGAACAAATTCTCTCAACGAATAAAACTCCGTACCTGTACCAATTACGTTCAAAGGCATGGCTCCAGAAAGTAATTTAGGTGCTCGAGATGTAATGACTTGCTCTTCTAGAACTTCAATTTGTGGAAATACTGAAAAGCTGTGAATAGATTCTTCTATTCGTTCGTTATAAAATAAATCAAATGCATCTTTAACACGCATTTTAACTGGCCCTAAGTGATAATGTCCTCTTAGTGGTAATTTTAAGGAATACTCAAATGAAACCTCTTGCCAAGGTTTCATGTAGAGTAAAGTATAGTTTGAACCTTTGATTATTCTAGCTTGAGGTGGCAAACTATCGTATATTTCCACGAACCCAATTCCTAATCCTGTATTTTTGATTATGAACTTAACAGACATTGTTCCATCTTCAAAAATATTGTCAGAGGTTGTTTCTCTTCTAATTTTAACATTAGGCATCCATACATCTAAGAAACTAGATATAACTACAAATGTCAGCATAACTAATCCTGCACTTATGAAAAGATAATTCAATCTAATCAATCCTGCTAGTGTCAAGAATATAGCACCGCCTGCGACAGCTGCAGCCTTCTTACTCCACATTTAGTCTTCTAGTTGTCCTTGAGTTGTTGGTACTTCTACTTGTTCAAGAATTTCAGACACAATTTCTTCAGTTTTGACACCCTTAATTCTTGGTTCAGGTTTTAGAATGATACGGTGTCTTAGGGTGTAGATACTTAGTCTCTTTATATCATCAGGTATTACGTAATCTCTTCCACTTAGAACTGCTAATGCCCTAGAAAGTTTGAATAGAGATTGTGCACCTCTAGGAGAAGAACCCACCTTTACACGCGGGTCTTCACGTGTGCGATAAATAATTTCAACAATATACTCTATAATTGAATCATCGATTCTTACTTTTTCGAGACTCAATTGCATTTCACGAAGCTTTTCAGGGGTGGTAATTGCTTGAAGCGTATGATCATCTTTTCCTCTTTGTTTTCTCTTTACGAGAATAGCCCTTTCGATTGGTCTTCCAGGATAACCCATTGACAATTTCATCATAAAACGGTCCAACTGAGCATCAGGCAAAGGATAGGTACCCTCCGACTCGATTGGATTTTGTGTTGCTAATGTCACAAAAGGCTCGGGTAAAATATGCGTTTCACCTTCAATAGTAACTTGATGTTCTTGCATTGCTTCTAACAATGCGGCCTGTGTTTTTGGTGGAGCTCTGTTTATTTCATCAGCTAGCAGTAAATTACAAAATAAAGGTCCTTTTCTAAATTCAAATTTTTGATCTTTTTGGTTCCATATGTAAATTCCAGTAATATCAGCAGGCAGTAAATCAGGTGTAAATTGTACACGTTTAAAGTTAATGCCTAATGCCTGTGCAAATGTATTCGCCAATAGCGTTTTTGCCAGTCCTGGATTATCTTCAAAGAGAATATTTCCTCCAGCAAGTATTCCTACAGCAGTCAAGTCAAGTATAGGTCTTTTACCCATAACAACTTGCTCAGCTTCAGCTAAAACAGCTTGCATTAGATCGTGTGTTTCTTGTAATGAAGGATCCATCATGTAGGTTTGTAAACCTTCATTCTGATCTTCAGTCCCAACTTCTGGAGTCGGTTCTTGCTCTTCTTCTTTCTTTTTATTTCCAAATAGGCCCATTATTTTTTCCATCCTTTTATTGCTTCTTCAACCTCTTTCAAGGTCATACTTCTATCGTCATTTATCATGAATTTAACTAATAGAGGATCATGTAATAACTCTTCAATCTTTGTTTGTGATAACATTCCAAATTCTTCTCTTGTATATCCATTTTCAATTCTTACTTTTTCTATGAATATTTCCTTAATTGTTTCAGGGTGAGTGTAATGTGCATGGGGGACTCTAAATCTTGACAATCTTCCCTCGTATATATTGAATAGATGTCTCCAAGGCTTTGGATTTTCTACTCTCATCATCACTAGCTGTAAAATTAAGATAATGGATCCTAAGAAAAGGATTCCTAGTGTTTCACTATTACTAACATATCCTAGGATTCCAAATAGTTGAACATAAACAAGTGAAAGAATATCAGATTGTATATGACGACTTTCGTCAAATATAACGGTGTGTTTTTCTCCATTTGTTACATAGTTTACCATTGCTAATATGAATTCACGATTATCTAGTTCATCATAATATTCGTTTGTAAAAATACTTGTATCTGATATGAATATTACAGTTCCGTTTCCTACATTTGCTTCGGCGACTACTTCAACTCCGTTAGTAGAATCATCTCTGTATGTCCCTTCGCCTTTTCCTCCAACTTCATCTTGATTGTAATCAATAAATGCTTTCTGACTTGACCAAACAAGTCCCTCTGCAGGCCCCCCTGTCTGAATTGTAAGTGCAGCGGGGGAACTCATCATCAATTGTCCGTTAAAGTCCATCCTTGGAACGTCAGCATCAATAATGGCAATGGAATTATTTTTAGGATGTATTGCTTCTTCCCAATGGTTCGAGTCGTATAATAGTGCAGGTTTACATTTTGGGCTAGTACTTCCACTGCCATCGTAACCTAATGCATCGATTGCACCAGCCACCAGTCCAGTAGCTTGTGTTGGCTGGCATCCCTCCTGGACGATATTTGTTCTTAATTTAACGCCTATTTCTAAAGTCCCCATTTCTCCGTAAAAGGCGGAATTGCCATACCCCGAGTCATCTGCAATAATAACTTTTCCACCAGATTTGACGAAATTATATATTGCATTGGAATCAAATTCAGAATAGCTTCTTTCTACTCCGATAATCACAAGAACTGTGGAATTAATCTCAATAGTTTTTTCAGTGGAATTTCTTTCAATATCCGAAATCTTGTTAATTATAGCAGGTCTTGAAACTATAGTTTTCATTACATGATTTCCATTTTGGTCTTCATCGATATCAGAAGCAAATGTTGAAATATCATTCCAATCGTCATCATACGCTGAAAGTTGGGAAGGGTTCTTCGCGTTTGTTATTAGAGTAGGATAAACTACTGTAATCATCATAATTATAATCGCAAGAGCGAATAGCTTTGAGCCGTATTTCTCACGAAACGCCTTTCTCATTTAGATGACCTCATTCCAAATATATTAGTAAATCTGGATACTTTTCCTTCCTTAAGTCCCTTATTTAATTCCATTTCCACTTCATGAAGATTATTAATTGCCTCTACACACCAGATATTGTAAGATCCATCAATCATTTCCATTCCAAACTCATCGACAACTTTAGGTTTAATTCCGCTATACCTTGCGATTTCGAATAACGAGGTTAATAGCTTTACACTTTGGGTAGGTATTGGTAAAGCTGTACGCATTACATCCGTGAATTCACGGACCGTTTGAGTTTTAGTCTTAATGAATCCATACCTATCAAGAATATTTAGTAATTGATGGTAAGACTTAATTATAATTTGTCTGTAGTCTTCATCTTTGTTTAATTCTTTTTGCATTTGTTTAATTAGATTTCTAACTTCATATTTGTGTTTTTGTGTCCAATATAAGTAATAGGCAGTTACCAAAAGGGCAGCAGGAATTCCAATGAATAATGGTAAGTATTTGTTAATGTCAAAGGGTTCTTTTGCTTCAGGTGACTTAGTAATACTTATTGCAACATTTGCAACAGTTAGCTCAGTCTCCTGAGGAGTGTCGTCGTATGCTCTGATATACCCTCCTAAAAAGGTAGCTTGAATACTTGCACTACTTGCGTCTTCGGGAAATTCGAAATTAAATTTAGCAAACCCTGAAAAATCTGTAGTTAAATTATATTCTATTTTAGTATCCATTTCTATCTTTTTATCGTAAAATAGACTTACAGATACAGATACCTCAGATTCAGGAATTGGACTACCATCGTCTTCTTCTAGCCAAATAGAAACATTAACGTTGTCTCCAGGGAATACATTTTGAGGTTCAAAGTCAAATCTTATTTTACTTTCTACTAATATTGAATGCTTACTTTTGTATTGAGTTCCATCTAAATATTCGCTTCCTA
>JAERSJ010000053.1 GCA_016845825.1 Methanobacteriota archaeon | reverse complement strand
ATATATTTTAATAATTTCGGCTGGCTACAATGGTGGTTGAGATTTACCATTGTAATTGTAATTAACCAAGTCATTAGCATCCATTACGACAGCCTCTCCGTCCTCAATATCCTCTTCCAATGTTCTAAACCTATATCCATTCCATCTGCAACCACGTTCAGGTTCTCCCCATAATCGTTCAAAATATTCTTTTACTTCGTTCTTGATAGGAAGGGACATACTAGGCCAGCCTTCTTTGAACCATTCCTTGAAATGCACATATAGCTCGGTCAACGACAACACCGAGCGTTTGTCATCGATCACGCACTCCTCGATAAACTGGCGGTAAATGTCATTTTGTTTCCTGTAAATAGCAGTAGCTTGCTGCACCTTCTCAGGTTCAACGCGCACCGTGATTTTCTGGCGCCATTGTAACAAATACCAAGCAAATGCTTCAACCATATGTGGGATTTTTGAACTGAAATGTTTATCCATAGGAAATCGCTTCCGTAGCATCTGTTCCTCGAACGTATCAGGACAGGGTTGTCCCGGTTCAACGAAAGTAGACTCGAACGGTATAACACGGAGGCGGTTCCATGTGGCTTTATCGGAGTATTTTAACTTTGGCAGCTTATTGCATATAAATGTCAGCATAAACATGGGGAATACTTCGCGCGTGCTTTTACCCTTTTCAAATAGATCTCGCGCCCAGTAACTATCGCCGCCCGACAATTTTTTCAGTTCTCCTATGTTCAGCTGTTCATCCGCATCGGGTTCCTCCATCGTTGCATGTCGCACGGGGGGAGCTGCGCGCGCCAATTCCGGGTTTGCAGATCCGGCGGAAGTTTTTTTACCCGTAAAATACTGGGTATTGAACTTAATGGATAATTCGCCCAGCATTTTTTCGAAGAAAGTTTGAGTGATTGATTTACCATTATCCCCTTCGCCAGTCCACAGGTAGACTTTCTTTTGTAAATTACCACCCACAAATATTTCCGAGTAAGTATCTAAAAAATAAATACGGATCGAATTGTCCGGGAAAACTTTCTGCAAAAATTCAATAACATCTTGCACCTTTTCATCACTCTCTTCGTACTCATTGTAGTCGATTGGTACGCATTTACTTATAAAATCCTCCGGCCGACCCGCGCGAAATTTATTTAGTTTTAAATCATAGATTCCATTTTTAAAACCAATTAAGTGCGGATTTTTGTTTAATTTATTCTTAAAGCGGCGATCGTAAAACACCTCCATCGCTTCTTTCATTATATTGTTTTTGTAAGGAGCTGATTTCAGATTACTGATTATTTTTTGTATTTGTTTTATACGCACGTTGTAAGTGGCTTCTTCCGCTTTGTCTTGTATTTCAGCTATTTTAGTGAAAATGTCTTTCCCCATATTTACATATTTAGAAACTATCTCGTTTGAGATACGTTCGCGCAGGAAAATACCTTCTTCGATTTCTTCCCAGCAATGGTCTCGGAATTGGTACCAACTTTTGCCTGATATAGACGCGCAGACAAACTCATTTGAAAACTCATGGTACAATACCTTGGCGATATCATTGTGAGACCCGTTCAGGGACTCTTTGACGTAATGATCAACTCGATCTTTCTTAAATTCACTGTATTGTTCCGGGCTGTCTACGCTCGCGTAATACATTAACGTGCCTATCGTTAAATCTTTTTTCACCATTCTTTCCCATTCGTAAATACATGTGGACGATTCGTACGATTCGACGCATCGCGCGGAAAAGTCCATCCATTGATCCAGTGCTTGGGTGCACCCCTCTCCGATATTGTACAAAACCCACCCCACCGTCATCCATTCATTCCTATCTTCAGCTCTGTGATCTGATAACATAGGTAGTAGTTTTTCAGATATTTTCAAAGACTCAGCTACAGTCGTTTTCACACTTTTTGTTTTTTCGCGTATTTGCTTTTTTTCTTTCAAAATCGAAATCAATCCTTGCTTGACTTCGCACGTCTCTCGGCCGTATGGTATAATGCTCAAAATTCGCGGCAAATACTCTTTAATTCTCCCTCTTATTTTTAACGTAAATTCATTCATATCATACAATTTGTAATGCTTGAAAGCTTCTTCCAGCTCTATCTCGCACCCTTCCGACGTAAATACTTTAGAAACGACGTAAGGCTTCATGTCTTCTGATTTTCTACTCCCATACACCAACCAGGGAACCTTGCAGCATGATTTATCAATAGCATTCGCGGAGTTTTCATACCCTAAATCTTCGAATATTTTCATTTCTTCGACTGTTTTTTGAATTCTGGGAATCAAGTGAACTTCTTGGTCTATTTTACTTAAAAAAAGATTAGGGAAATGCAAATGAAATCCATTTTTTGCGTATACAGTATCACCCGTAGTAATGTAGTAAATTGGTTTTTCCAACAATACACACATGAGATGACGCTCTGCACAATCAACTACGATATTTCTCAATGTAGATTGATACACTTCAATTACTTGTTTAACATGTTTTTCAGTGTATAAATGGTCTTTGAAATCTATTTTACCATCGTCTTTTATTTTTAGATCAACATCAGATAAAATAGGTACGTAATGATGAGGTTTTTCAGCAATTCCTACAATAGCGCCGTTATCATCTGAAATTCGTTTGCAATATACATCCCAAAACTGTTCTAATCCTTGTCTGTTAAACTGGAATTTACCTTTAGGTTGCACCATTGAAACATGGGTATGGAACATACCATCCACATAATGTTGCCGCAGTATTTTTTCTATCGATGGATTCATTTGTTATTACTATTCCAATGTATAATTCTTTTTCACTTTTAATTTATTTTATTTTATTTTTATTTTTCTTTGTTATTTATGGCTTAAAAC
>JAERSJ010000052.1 GCA_016845825.1 Methanobacteriota archaeon | reverse complement strand
AAGAACGAGAGTGTCCCGTAAATTAAAATCCCAATCCATCCCAGTAATCCTACGCAGAACAGGAACATCAAAATTAATAATGTTGTGTCCCACAAGAGTGTCGACATTCTCTGATGCCAACCATTTTCGAAAAAGTCCATTGGCTTCTCCTCCTATAAAGTTGTATACAGTAGTCTCATCGTTGTCAAGCATTGCACAGATGCAATGTACTCTAGTAGCTTCGAGACCGTCAGTTTCTATATCAAAAAAGGCCTTCGTCATCAACCACCTCCGATAATCTTCCTGTCTCACTATCATAAAACAATCTACAAGCCTTTCCAGTTAAACCTGAAAACCTATTCTTAATTACTCTCAAAGTTGTTTGGTTTCTTACAGTCGGATCGTCTGCCTGTTGGTTCCTTTCCAAGCCTATAACTATATCAGAAAGTTGAGCGATAGCGGCACTACCTCTTAACTCAGATAGCGATACTTGTCCACCCTCTTCGTGTGCCTTACCTTGCGGTCGTCTGAGATGAGAGATAAGAAACAAACCTACTCCCGTTTCCTGCACTATCTTTCGGAGCTTAGTCATAATGGCGTCAATTGCTTTTCTTTCGTCTAAAACACCGTCCTGATCACTAACAACGATAGATAAGTGGTCTAAAACTATCCACTTACAATCAAAAGATTTAGCATAAGTTCTAATCACATTGAGTAGTGAGTCTTCCGACATACTACCGAAGTGGTCATAGAAGTATACATTCTTATCGCCTACCGATTTCTGCCATAACTCTTTTTTCTGTTCTACGCTAAGTTTCTTTTCAAACTGCGGTATGTGAATCGGGGCATTAGCTTCGATAGACATCAATCCCTTGACACTACGCTCGATAGATTCCTCTAAATGAATGATAGCTAGGTTATCGTCAGTCTTATCAAGTATATACGCCTCTAGCTCTTTAACAACGCTAGTCTTTCCCATACCTGAACCACTCGTTATAGTTACCAATTCCTTCGCACGGAAACCATAGGTTAAAGCATTAAGGCCTTGCCAAGGATAGTCAATATTGACGAGGTTCTCGTCTTTTAGAAGATGTTCCCACGTATCCTCACCTCTAACGATTCCGGCAGGGGTATAAGACTCTGCGGACCACCAAGCGTTAGTAAAGTCTTTTACCTTTCCGTTTACTAGCATATCACTAGCATCCTTCATAGGCAATTTACAGACTTTCAGCTTACCAACAGAAATAATATCCTGTACATCTTTAACCGCTTCAAATCCTGCTTGGTCCTGATCGAAACATAACACCACATTATCAAAAGACTCAATATACTCTAAATTGTCTTTAACGTCCTTAGCGGCTGAATTTGCCCCGTTCTTTAGTGAGACTACCGGCCACTTACCGTCGAACATTTCGCTTACAGAAAGGGCATCTAGTTCGCCCTCACAGATAGTTAGATATTTTCCTCCTGATCGGTTAGCGCTCTGTCCGAATAGGCCTGAACCCTTATTAGTTCCAATAATCTGAAACTCTTTAGTTGCGACAGTTCTCTCTTTGTAGCCAATTAAGTTATTGCTATCTTTTGAGTCATAGTATGGATAGTAGTGTTTGTCTATCTTACCATCTTTGTCGTAGCTTACCGTAACACCAAATTTCTTAGTGATGTTAGAGGATATTCTTCTATCTTTGATCATAGCCCCACTTTTACCTCTAGGGGTTATAGTTTGCATTGTAGTTACCTCCGTATAGTTATCATTATTGCTTGTTGTAGACTTTTGATAGTATTTACAAGCGTTACAATAACCGTGACCGTCAGAATAGACGGCCAAGTTATCACCTGTCCTGTCCCCACCCATCTCTCGACAGGCAGGGCAGGGCTTATGCTCTACAAAAGTAGAGGGGTTATGCAAAAAACTCATTAGTTTCTTCGTCTGCAGATTTATAACCCTCTGTGCGCTTCATAACCTTGACCGCAGTCAAATATGTAGCGACGCCGTGAGTTGGATGCTCTTGTCCTGCTTTCCACAAAACTTGAACCTCAGATTCAGGACCAAAATCGTGCCCGATCGCTTCACCCTCATCAGTTTTAATCATATCAAATGAAAGAGGATACTTTGTAGAGAATTTTCTAGCTTTGTAAGACCCTCCATCCTCTGTCTTGATCGTCCTAACCTTAACACCGGCTTTTTCTAGTGCCTTGGCTTCATTGTCATCAACAGCGATAGTTAAAGTGTACTTCTCTGTATCTTCACCGTTGAATTTTTCTGTGCTGTCTAAATAGACATACTTTGCTATACCTGTAGTTATCATAATTGTTATATCCTAGAGACCAAAAAAATAGACTTAAGCTAGTGGCCTCAAAAAACTAACTTAAGTCTTAAGATTAATTAAAGTGATAACTATAATGATTATTACTTAAATTAAACTATAGTAATATTTTAAACTAAAAACTAGTCAAAGTCAATATGTAAATCTTCTTTATTTATAATTTCTTCGTCTTCCATCCAAGTATATGGATTGGAGTAGTACCTACAGACGTTACATAGATCTACGAATTTAGACCTATCTTTAGACTCCCTAGACTTAGATTCCCATTCGTTCAGTAGAGCGTCACAGCATTTACATCTCATTTCTGTACTCTCTGTTGTATTCCTCTAACCAGTCTTGATATAGTATGTCAGACCTCTCTTGTTTAAGATCAGTATCTAACCACTCGTTATATTCTTTCTGAAATTCAGGGGAATTTAAGATTTCTTGAGTTGACCCCCTATAGGTTCCTTTGTCTTCTATATCAAAAACCAGTTCGTCCTTATTTTCATAAGTGTAAGGTACACCATTTATATCAGTCTTCATCGTTATCTTTCCTCCCTATAGACCATCCGTGCTTCATAGCATACATACGGGCGTCAATCTCTGTCATACCCTCAGCCATACAGTTACCCTCACCATCAGTCACAAAGTAAGTGTATTTCTGTTCCTCGTACGCCTCAGTAAGGCGTTGCATAAAAGGTTTCTCGTTAATCATTATCTCTACTCCTTGCCTTTATTATCATATCTTGTAATCTTCCAACAACTCTATCGTCCTCATCATTTAAGACGTTAAAATAGTTTAATAGGAAGTCTTCGAACTCGTCTACGATCTCACTTAGAGCGTCATTCTCACGCTTTAAGATCCTATTGATCCTTAGAGCTTCATCATTAAAATGTTTATTATTATTAGGATTTGTCATAATATATTTTCTCCGGTAGAAGGGCCTCTTCCGTATTACTAGTAAGAATAAGAAAAGACCCTTATAAGTTATTGATTTTCCTCAAAAATTAACTGTATGCTCAACGCCATTGTCAACTAATTTTTGATACTCTTTAGCTTTGTTCTTATAAAACTTAGCTTCCTCTATGTTACCCTCAAAATCAGCGTCAAAGTAACGATTTTGCATATTTCTTAACTCGACAGCACAATCGATCAATAATACTTCTTTTAAGGGTATCCAATTACGCCCTTGATCTGTTAGTCTCTTAACCATTCGACAACCTCCGGATCTAAAGACTCTCTAAGGGCCGTAATTACGTCATACGCGTGAGATAATGCCCAGTAGGTACTCTCCCTTTCAGTAGACTCAAAAGTCGCTATATGGTATGTTAAATCGCTTAACACGTTATCAATGTCATCTTGACTTATTGGCGTTAAAAATTTTTTCGTTTTTACGGGGTCCCTAGGTTCCGGGGTCTCTGTATTTTTTAACATTTCATTTTTTACGGCCTCCGATAGTTCGGGGGTCGGCATATCAATAATGATTTTATTCATTTTTTTATCCTTATATAGTTATTAAAATTTTCCTGTCTCACAGTAAAAAACACTAGATCTAATGTTTTTTAGTGTAAAGCCTTACAAAATGGATTCGAAATTCGCTCTATTTTCAACGATCTCGCATTAAGTAAGGCCTAGGTATTACTAATTTTTATTAATATCGTCCTTGAATCGTTCGTTAATCTCGTCGTTGATCCCTTTATAAAATGGAATTAACGCGCAAGCTAGACCGATCATTACACAAATTAAAATAAATAGATCTAATAATAAATTTTCTAACATATCTTAAAACCTCCTTAAATAGTTTGTAAATCAATTGTAAAGCCTGAATTATCCTTTTTGGCTTTACCTTTAGCAAGTAGACCAACAACAACGCCGGCAGGATCTAAGAACCTATGATCTGATATATCGCCGTTTATAACTTTCCGGCCTTTGTAAGTTTCCGGTAACTCTTTCCCCTTAAAAACAACGGCAATATTAAAGCGCGTATTCCATACAGGCTTAAAAAGTTTCCTATACTTTGGCTTATTTGAATAACTAAAGGTTAAATGGTAATTTTCCGGTATGTCTTTTTTATGTCTAGATATAACTTTGGTGTAATCATAAAATTGAACCTCCGGAAACTCTCTAATTATTGGCATAAAATTAATATCACTTAACACATTTAATCGGATCGCGGGCTTTACCCCGTATCTTTTACAGTCTTCAATAAATGCAAAAATATCACCCCTTACCATTGACATAAAAGCAGCTCTATTATCTCTATAAAGTTCTGTTTTTCTTGTCCGGGCGTCAATAACAGTTGGCATAGATCCACGGCCCGCCGACTCCAAACAAGGGCCTTCACAGCCTGCAATTTTTGCCATAGCGCACAAATTAACGCCTTCAACCTTATCGGCCGGCATTAATGAAAGACTAGCAATAATATACTCTTCGTTGGTTCCTTCTTTTTTAATCTTAGCATTAGATCCAACGCTTAAAAGGTTATACGATTTTGATTTAAATAATTTTTTTGTTTTCATTTTGTTTTTTCCTTATGGTTATTAAAGGGGGCTTTTACACCCCCGGTTATTTTATAGACTAATCAATTTATGTATTGAGCCGTTTAAATCGTCCCAATGGTTCTTGTGATTATTTTCTTTTCTTACCTCCTCGATCTCTTTACAATTATCTAAAAATTTCTGTTTAGTAATAATCCCGGCCTTTAAATGATTGCTCCAAATTTCGATCCAGTTATTGCAATCATCATTATTATATTGATCAGTATCTTTATCTAAATTTTTACTCCATTTTGCAAGCTCGATTAATCTTTCCTTCTCTTTAGCTGTAAAGATTGAATCAACAAAAGATATTACATTGCTTTTATTGATCTTTTGGCCGTCTAAAGTTTTAATATTCTTGCCTTTTCTGTAGTTTAGTTTTTTGTTTTTCATTTTGTTTTTTCCTTATGGTTATTAAATACAAGTTTTAATAGCTCTTAAAACGTTTAATTCTTTACAGTTTTTAAGATTATTAAGTTTATTGCTTAATGCTTTATAATTTTTTAGATCTGAATAAATAAGATAGTTTTGAATACCCCTTATTTTGTCCTGAATAGATCTCTGACAATGAGTAACCATTTCTAAATTTTTTTCTGATCTATATTGCTTTAAGACTGTAAATTCAGTATTTAAAGACTTGATTACATTATTAAATATTTCTTTTTGTTTTTTATTTAGTTTTTTTACTTTCATTTTGTTTTTTCCTTGTTGTTATAAGTTATTGTTTTTTCTAGCTTTTTTGGATCTTAACAGCTCTTTAATGTTTTGCTGTTAGATCTATTATAATTTATTATCAACTATTATTTAAACTATTTTATTAAATTAGTTATAACCTTTTGATTTTCCTACAGTTTTTATAGTCGGCCCTTTTGCTGTCTTTTATTGGCGTTTATCTTGTGTTTTATTGGTATTAATTAAGATCTTTTAGAGTCTAAATATTCAAACTCGCGCATTCTTTTATTTCTCTTTTGTTGGTCCTGTGTTTTCTGTAGATCTCACAAGCACAGGGAGGGGACGCCCCACGTGTTCTTACGGATACGTTAATGTAGCTCACTCGCAGATCAGAGGGAATTTGGGGAAAAATACCTGTTTACTACAATAATTCTAGATGCGGGGAGGGAATTTAGACTTTATTTGAGTTATACTGTTGACTTTTAGTAAAAAGTATGCTATAATATTACTATAGATTAAAAAAAGATTCACCTAAAAAGGCTTCTCTTAGAAATAACCTTTTATTATCATTCTAATTTACCATTTTAGTTGAAACTATAGTATCACTAAGGAGCTAAAATGAGTAAAAAGAATAGAGGTTCACCAAAGTTATACAAAGGTATGCCGTCTTTAAACCCAAACGGTAGACCAAAAGGTAGTGTCAATAAGTATACAGCCTTAAGCAGAGAGTTAATGTCTGCAAAAGGTCCTGAGATTGTACAGAAAGTTATAGACTTAGCACTCGAAGGTGACAGGACTTGTCTTAAAATGTGTATGGATAGAATCCTACCTACAACTAAGGCAGTAGAGTTAAGGTCACAAGAAGGTAAGGGTAATGTTGTAATTAATGTTGGTGGTCTTACTGAGAAAGTAATAAGTGAAGATAATAAAAAGCCTTTAGAGTATGAAGAAGGTGTAATAATCTCAGAAGAGAAAGTAGACGAGACTATTATAAAGATAGGCAAAGGGGATGAGTAGAGAATTAGACGTCTCGCTACACCCGGCGCAGTTAGAAATCTTTAATAGTACAGCAAGATTTAAAGTAGTAAGTGCGGGAAGACGCTTTGGTAAATCTAGGTTAGCAGCTTGGATATTAATTATTAAAGCACTACAGTCGGAAGATAAGGATGTCTTTTATATAGGTCCTACCTTTCAACAGGCTAAAGATATTATGTGGGGTATGCTGAAGGAATTACTTCAGGATACAGATTTAATAGAACAGACCCACGAGAATACAGCTACTATGACTTTAGTCAACGGTAGAAAGATTAGCTTAAAGGGGAGTGACAGACCCGATACTCTGCGCGGCGTGGGACTTGCATATGTGGTCCTCGACGAGTACGCGAGTATGAAGGTAGAGGTGTGGGAACAGATTATAAGACCCACGCTTGCAGATGTAAAAGGTGGTGCGTTATTTATTGGTACGCCCGCAGGTAAGAACCACTTCTACGATATATGGAAAGAAGCGGATGATGAAAAGAATGAAGATTGGGAAGCATTCCAATATAATTCTACAGATAATCCGATATTAGATCCTGAAGAGATAAAAGTTGCTAGGGAGACTATGTCTACCCAAGCCTTCAGGCAAGAATTTGAAGCTAGTTTTGTCTCTTTTACTGGTGGTATATTTAAGCAAGACTGGATAAAATATGACACAGAAGAGCCGGAAGAAGGGAATTACGTTATTGCGGTTGACCCGGCTGGTTTTGAAAAGGTTGAAAAGGAACGTGGTCTTAAAGGGAGTAAACTAGATGAAACAGCTATATCAATCGTTAAAATCAACAATGATGAATGGTGGGTCAAAGATATACTCCACGGTAGATGGAATATTAAACAGACTGCTTCTAAAATATTACAGGCTGCAATTGAAAATCAAGCAACGATTGTCGGAATAGAATCCGGAGCGTTAAAAAACGCTATCTTACCTTATCTAGAAGATGAGATGAGGGCACAAGGTAGGTGGGTAGTTATAACAGATGTAACCCACGGTGGTAAAAAGAAAGCAGATAGAATTACTTGGGCTCTACAAGGTAGAATGGAGCACGGTAAGATTTCTTTTAATAAGGGAAATTGGAATAGAGACTTTGAATCACAGTTGTTAGAGTTTCCTACAAGCGGAACACACGACGATATGGTGGATAGTCTAGCCTATATAGACCAAGTGTCAGTTGCAGATTTTATGCACACTATAGAGATTGATGAGGATTGGCAACCTTTTGATGAAGTAGCTGGATATTAATAAAAAGGATATAAATGGCAAATTACGATTCAGAAAACGATTATAGAGCTTTATCTCAATGGTTATCCGGTAGATTAGAAAACTGGAGGAATCATAGAGATAATAATTATTTAGACCAATGGGACGAATATTATCGTCTATGGCGAGGTATGTGGACCACCGAGGACCAAAACCGCAGGTCAGAAAAGTCTAAAATTATTACTCCTGCCCTACAACAAGCAGTAGAAGCTAGTGTAGCAGAGCTAGAAGAAGCCACATTTGGCAGAGGAAAATGGTTCGACATACAAGATGATATGTTAGACCAAAATAAACAAGATGTAGAGTATATACGTAACCTCCTACAAGAAGATCTAGAAGGAGCAGGATGTAAAGATGCTCTATGTGAGGTATTTCTTAATGGTGCGGTATATGGCACAGGTATTGCTAAGATTATTACCGAAGAGAAGATAGAGAGAAGACCTGTAGAAGTCCCTGTAGAGGGGACACTTACAACAGCACGTCAAATAGAAGACTATGTTAGTGTAGATGTTAAGGTAGAGGCAGTATCTCCTAAAGAATTTATTATTGACCCTAGTGCTAATACTATTAATGAGGCATTAGGAGTCGCTCACGAGGTATATAAGCCGAGATATGTCTTATCTGAGGGTATGGATAAGGGTATATACAGAGAAGTTGATATATCGGCAGATACGGACGTCGTACAGGTAGGATATGATCCTGAATATATCCAAAAGGACGCTTCAGACCAAATTAAAATCTGTGAGTATTGGGGTAAAGTGCCTAGAAAGTTCTTAAACTCTAAGGTTGACACAGATGATTTTGAATATGATGAAGATGAGCTAGTAGAAGCTGTAGTTACTCTAGCTAATGACTCTCATATACTAAGAGCTGAAGAAAATCCGTTTATGATGGTCGATAGACCGTTCGTAAGTTATCAGCACGACATCGTCCCAAACAAGTTTTGGGGGAGAGGTGTTTGTGAGAAGGGGTATAACCCACAAAAAGCATTAGATGCAGAAATGAGAGCTAGAATTGACTCTCTAGCATTGACTACAACTCCAATGGTAGCCGCAGACGCTACTAGACTACCGCGAGGCATCAAACTAGAGGTGCGTCCCGGTAAAACTATCCTTACTAATGGAGACCCGAGACAGGCTATTATGCCTCTCACATTAGGTCAGACCGACCAACATACCTACAATCAGGTTGCATCGTTGCAAAATATGATTCAGATGGGTACTGGAAGTGCTGATATGGGTGTTCCGGATAGAGCCACTTCAAGTGGTATGTCTATGATTCAGTCTGCAAGCATTAAGAGACAGAAACGTACTCTTATGAACTTCCAAAATACATTCCTCATACCTATGATTAACAAGAGTATGTGGAGAAAAATACAGTTTGACGTAGACAGATATCCTGTTACTGATTATAAGTTCGTACCCTACTCTACTATGGGTATTATGGCTAAAGAGCTTGAAATGCAGCAAATGGTACAAATGCTCCAGTCAATTCCGAAAGACTCTCCAGCTTTCAATGTCCTGTTGTTAGCTATCTTTCAGAACTCTAGTATCCATAATAGAGATCAAGTGGTACAATCACTTATGCAAGGTTTCCAGCCTAACCCTGAGCAACAGCAGATGCAACAGATGGCTCAAGAACTTCAAATTCAGCAGTTACAAGCTGATATACAAAAGACATTAGCAGAAGCACAGGAAGAACAAGCTAAGGCTATGAAGCATCAAGCAGACGCAGGGTCATCACAGCCACAGAATGAGCTAGATGTCCAAGAGAGGATTATGGGACTACAGAAGAAAATGATGGAGCTAGAAAAAATGAAGGCTGATATTGAAAAGCAGTATTCAGAGACAGCTAGAAACATACCTGAAATAGAACACCTACAATCGGAGACAGCATTAAATTATGCAAACGCAGCTAGACGACCAAACTAAACAGTTTTATAGAGCTAGACAAGATTTAATAGAGCAAGACGGATGGAGAGACTTAGTTGAAGAACTAAAAAATCTCGAAGAAATCTATAATAAATTAGACTCAATAGAGTCTGACAAAGACCTTTGGTTCGCTAAGGGTCAGTTGTCAATTTTAAGGCAAGTTATAGCTTTAGAAGCGACAACTAAACAAGCGGTGGAAGAACTAGACATATAGCCCCACCATTTTTTAACTTCATAACCCAAATGGGCGGAGAATAACAATTATGAGTAATATAGTAGTGGACGCTGAGGCGCAAGTACCAGCAGATGTAGAAATTTCTAATGTAGATGACAGTACGATAACAGACACAACAGCATCAACAGCAGAAGAGATTATGGACCAAGTAGCTGAGGCAGTAGATGCCCCGGAAGCAGAAGAAAGTCCTGAAATACCTTCTAAGTTTGCCGGAAAGTCAACACAAGAAATTATAGATAGTTATACTAACCTCGAAAAGGAACTAGGTCGTAAGGCACAGGAAGTTGGAGAGCTAAGAAAATTATCAGATAGTTTCCTACAAGCTGAAGTATCGCGTAATACGCAAAATCCACAAGATAACACTCCATTAGAAACTAAAGACAATGATGTAGATTTTTTCGATGACCCTAATAAAGCGGTCAACGATATGATTGAAAATCACCCGAAGTTTCGTGAGTTTCAACAGTTTCAAGCTCAACAAGCACAAGCTGGAGCTGAAGCAAGATTGAAACAAACACATCCTGATTTTACTGATGTTATAAAAGACACAGCATTTCAGGAATGGGTACAAGATAGTCCGATTCGTATGCAAATGTTTCAAGCGGCTGACGCTTATAACTTTGATGCGGCTAACGAGTTACTGACCAACTGGAAAGACAGGTCTATGATTAGTAAGACGCAAGAAGTCAAAGAGAAAGCGGAAGTAGAAAGAAAAGAAGCGCTTAAAGCAGGAACAGCAGAATCGAGAACATCTTCAGGCTCAAGCAAAGGAGGTAAGACGTTTAGACGTGCTGACCTAATTCGCTTAAAAATGGAAAACCCTAGTCGGTATGAGTCATTACAAGATGAAATCTATGCGGCTTATGCTGAAGGTAGGGTTGTTTAATAAAATGCTAATATGACTTATAGGAGTTAATTAAAATGGCAAATATGACAATCACGACCGCAGCAGCGTTCATTCCTGAAATTTGGAGTGATGAAGTTGTTGCGACGTATAAAGCAAACCTTGTTGCGGCTAATCTAGTTCGTAACCTAAACCACGCAGGCAAAAAAGGCGATACTATCAACATCCCAACACCGGGTCGTAACGCTGCAAGTGCCAAGGTTAAAGACGCTACTGTTACTTACGTTACTGATACAGCAACTAATACACCAGTAGTTATTGACAAGCACTTTGAATGGTCAACTCAAATTGAAGATATCGCAGAGCTTCAGGCGTTGACGTCAATGCGCAAGTTCTACACAGACGATGCTGGCTACGCTCTCGCGAAGCAAGTTGACTCTCAAATTATTACTGATCTAGACGGTGCTTCTGCACTAACTGGCGGTAATGCTGTAATTACAGGTGTAACAGATTGGGATGCTTCTATCCTAGTAGGATTGGAAGCTCTTAATGATAACGATGTTCCTTTAGAAGGTCGTTCTCTAATTGTTACTCCTTCTTGTATGACTGCCCTAATGACTGAAGAGCGCTTTACTGAGCAGCAGTTCATTGGTGATGGTAATGCAATTAAGACAGGTAAAATCGGTCAAATCTACGGCGTAGACGTTTATATGTCTACTCAAGTAGGTACTGGTAATACTGAGAAAGCGTTCTTATTCCAAAGAGACGCTCACGTCTTAGCAACTCAGCAAGCGGTTCGTACACAGACACAGTATAAGCAAGAATATCTTGCAGATTTATTTACTGCTGATACTGTTTATGGTACTAAGGTTATTCGTCCGAGTTCTATCCAAGAACTTACGTCGTAAGTTTAACCACGGAGCTCTCCTCTTTATGGGGAGAGTTTCACATTAAACTTAGGAGATAGAGTTATGAAATTAAGCAGAAGAAAGAGATGGGCTTTAGCGGTATTACGAAGAATTAGGAGATTGTAAACAATGGCTATTGATAGAGGGTACGGAATTGCTACATCATCAGTATTAGCTGACAGTTATGACTTAGATGCTCTAATTGCAGATACTGAAGCTGCCAAAGTTGCCGCACAAACAGCGCAAACTAACGCAGAGACGGCAGAAACAAATGCAGAAACTGCAGAAACTAACGCTGCCACTAGTGCTACAGCAGCAGCCGCTAGTGCCGCAAGTATAACAGGAGATGAAGCATCAGCAGCCGCTAGTGCTACAGCCGCCGCTAGTAGTGCAACTGCAGCAGCTACAAGCGCAACTGCGGCTCAGACAGCTCAAACTGCGGCTGAGACTGCAGAAACTAATGCTGAAACTGCAGAGACTAACGCAGAAACTGCAGAGACTAACGCGACTACTCAAGCTACAAATGCAGCAACTTCAGCTACAAACGCAGCTAATAGTGCTTCTAGTGCTTCTAGTTCAGCATCTACTGCTACTACACAGGCAAGTGCTGCTTCAACGTCAGCATCAGCCGCTTCAACATCAGAAACTAACGCTTCAAGTTCAGCGTCAGCAGCCGCTACAAGTGCAGCTAGTGCCGCAGGTTCAGCTACAACAGCTACTAATGAAGCGAGCACAGCAACTACAAAAGCTAGTGAAGCATCAACTTCTGCTACAAACGCAGCAGCTTCGGCTACCACAGCAACAACACAGGCTTCTAGTGCTTCTACAAGCGCTACATCAGCCGCCGCAAGTGCAGCCGCAGCAGCAGCCTCAGCAGACTCATTCGATGATACCTATTTAGGTGGTAAGGCTAGTGACCCATCAGTAGATAATGATGGTGATGCACTAACAGAAGGCGATATGTACTTTAACACTACTTCGGATAGAATGAAAGTCTATACCGGTAGTGCTTGGGAAGACGTAGCGCTTGATTCAGCAACAGTAGTAACTAAGACATCAGCCACAGGATCAGGTGCACTCCCCGCAGGTACAACAGCACAAAGAGATGGCTCACCTTCTGCTGGATTTATTAGATTTAACACAACAGACACCAGTGCTGAAATTTACGATGGTTCAGCTTGGAGTCCAGTAGGCGGTGGCAATACTACAGACAAGGGTTTGTACGAGCATAATCATACTATCAGTTCAAATTATAGTATCACGAGTGGCAACAATGCTTTAACTGCTGGGCCAATTACAATCAATTCAGGGGTATCAGTCACAGTACCTACTGGTTCAACTTGGGTGATAGCATAATGTCAAAAATAAAACTACAAGGTAACGCATCAGGCACAGGGGTACTAACAGTAACTGCTCCGAATACGAGTACAGACAGAACGATTACACTACCCGATTCTACTGGAACTATCTTAGACGAGAACTCTAGCTTACCAGCAGCTAACCTAACAGGCACAGTTGCAGATGCTAGGATTTCAACGCTAACAGCTTCTAAATTAACTGGAGCTTTACCAGCAATTAGTGGTGCTAGCCTTACTAACCTTCCAGCAAGTGGCATTACACAAGCAGACCAATGGAGATTACATACTGATTTTACTGGTGATGTAAACCCTGTAATAAATTGGGAAAGAGATGATACTACGCCTTTCTCAAAAATAGGTGCGGGAATGTCAGAAAATACTGGCATATTTACTTTTCCAACAACAGGAATTTACAAAGTTGAATATGTTTTTACTGCAAAGCTAGATGGTGATTCAAGAAATGTATATGGTTATATTGTTACAACTGAAGATAACAGTAACTACTATAACAGAGCTGGTCTTGAAACACATATACAGCGAACACAATCAAATCAAACTCTATGTACTGCTTATGGTAGTTGTTTTGTAGATGTTACTGATACTTCAAATATAAAAGTAAAGTTTTCAGCATATAGTGTTGATACCTCAAGAACAATGCTTGGTCGCTCAAACTACAACAGTACCTATGTTACATTCACAAGACTAGGAGATACCTAATGACTTATACACTCGAAGATTATTTAGTTAGCTTACATCAAGGTCAATGGTTTGGTTGGAGTGATACTAAGAACAAAATCTATGCTAACTTAGTTATTCACGATGACACAAAGTCTAAGCCTTCGGAAGCTGACTGTAATGCTGGAGTAGCAGCACTACAAAAAACATACGATGACGCAGCTTATCAAAGAAATAGAGTAGCAGAGTACCCATCAATAGGTGACCAGCTAGATATGATTTACCATAATGGTGATGGTGGTGCTGAATTCCAAGCAGCAATTAAAGCAGTCAAAGATAAATATCCAAAGGAGTAAATAGATGGCAATAACCATATCGGGCGGTGGAATAACCACAAACGAAATACTAGACAACACAATTACTGCTAGTGACATTAACTCAGCAGTAGAGTTAGGTGGCCCAAGTCTAGGTACTTCGAGTGTGATTAGAACCAATGCCCAAACAATATCTGAGAATATAACCATTCCTAGT
>JAERSJ010000051.1 GCA_016845825.1 Methanobacteriota archaeon | reverse complement strand
GCCTATTACAATACTCCGTTTGCCTATGTTGTGGGCGATGGGATCTCTTATTTTGGGATTAATGAAAAAGAAAAAGATAAGTATGAAGTTGGTAAATTGGTATCAGATAATATTAATTATATAACAGGGCGTTTTAAAATTACAAAATTCATTGACAAAAAATATGATATTGATTCTACAAACCTAATTAAAAAAGACACTTCAAAATATTGTTTTTATATGCTGGCTGAATCAAGAAAATTTGGAATATCTCATTTCTTAAAACAACGCAGAACTTTTAAAGATGCAGAGCTTGATAAATCCTTTTTTTTTGAGATATATTATTATGCCTTGTTAATTTTTGGAAGAAAACTCTGTATTTTTGCAATACAGCTAATTAAAAGTATCTTAGGGAGAAGAATTATATTATAGATATCAGGTATTATCTGTCTGGAAATGATAGGCAGTAAAAAAATACATATTTAAAAATAAAAGAGGCATTCAATTGGTTCATTCATTCAAAAATAAAACACTTCTAATAACAGGGGGTACTGGTTCATTTGGTAAAATCGCCCTTGAGCGCTTTCTTAAGGAAAAAGTTGAAGAAGTCCGTATTTTTTCCCGTGATGAGAAAAAGCAAGATGATTTAAGAAAACAGATCAAAAACCCCAAGGTTAAATTTATAATCGGTGATGTTAGAGATTATAATGCTGTAGAAAATGCTGTTAATGGTATTGATTATTGTTTTCATGCTGCTGCATTGAAACAAGTTCCTAGTTGCGAGTTTTTTCCAATGGAAGCAGTAAAAACAAATATCATTGGGACTGACAATTTATTAAGAGCTGCACAAAAGTATAATATTGAAAATGTTGTTATATTAAGCACCGATAAGGCTGTTTATCCAATTAATGCAATGGGCATGTCAAAAGCGATGATGGAAAAAGTAATGATCTCCCGATCCCGTAATAATGGCATTAATCAGGTTTTTTGTGGCACAAGATACGGAAATGTAATGGCGTCACGGGGTTCAATTATTCCTCTTTTCATTAAACAAATTAAGTCGGGTGATCCTTTAACCATTACTGACCCTCAAATGACAAGATTCATGATGACTTTAGATGATGCGGTTGATTTAGTTTTATACGCATTTAGGAATGGTAAATCTGGAGATATGTTTGTACAAAAGTCGCCTGCAGCAACAATAGAAACACTAGCGCAAGCAATGCTTGAAATATATGACGCAAAAAATGAAATCAAAATAATTGGGACCCGTCATGGGGAAAAGTTATTTGAAACGCTTGTCTGTTTGGAGGATATGGCAAAGGCAGAGGATTTAGGACAATACTATAGGATTCCTGCTGATAATCGAGATCTAAACTATGATCAATATTTCATTGAAGGTGATAAAAACCAATCTGAGTATGGCGAATATCATTCACACAATACAAAAAGATTGAATGTCCAAGAAATGAAATCAATGCTACTCAATCTCGATATGATTCGAAAGGATTATGAATAACCTAATATTGAAATGATTAGAATTGGAATAACTGGGCAGTCAGGCTTTATTGGTACGCATCTTCATAATTATTTAGGCCAGCAAGATAGTATCAAACATGTCTCTTTTAAAAAAGAGGATTTTGAGAGTCAGTTTCAATTATTTGACTTTGTTAAATCCTGCGATGTAATCGTGCATCTCGCAGGGATGAATCGCCATGGAGATCCTCAATTGATTTACGATACAAACATTAAATTGGTGAAAAATCTTATCAAAGCTTGTGAAAGAACTAATTCAAAACCTCATATTATTTTTTCATCATCAACTCAAGAGGATCAAGATAATCTTTATGGGAAATCAAAGTATGACGGAAGAGCACTTTTTAAAGAATGGGCTAATAGAAATAATGCAAAATTTACTGGATTAATTATCCCAAATGTTTTTGGCCCATTTGGCAAACCATTTTATAATTCATTCATTGCAACATTTTGCCATCAATTAGCTAATGGAGAGCAACCTGAAATTCAAAAAGATGGTAAAGTAAAGTTAATATATGTTGGCGATCTCATAAAAATAATCTATGAACATATTTGCTCCGTGTATTATAAAAAATCAGATGCAACTTCAACTTATAATCTTAAAATCGAGCACACATCAGAGGACTTTGTTTCTGAAATCCTAAGCTTACTTGAGAGTATTAATAAGCAATACTTTGAAAATGGGATCATTCCAAATTTAGATAATAACTTTGAAAAAAATTTATTTAACACCTATCTTTGTTATTTAAATCATGAATCTTTTTTCCCCTTTCCTCTAACAAAATATACTGATAACCGCGGTTCATTCATTGAAACTGTAAAATTTAATAGTGGAGGTCAAGTTTCATTTTCGACTACTGCTCCTGGGATAACAAGAGGTAATCATTATCATACAAGAAAAGCAGAGCGCTTTGCCGTAATAAAGGGTAAAGCATTAATAGAATTAAGAAAAATTGGGACATCAGACCTTTTAAGTTTTAAATTGGACGGTGAGGCTCCATCATTTGTAGATATGCCAATTTGGTATACACATAAAATAAAAAATATAGGAAAAGATGAGTTATACACAATTTTTTGGATAAATGAGGAATATGATCAAAATGACCCAGATACATTTTTTATGGAGGTATAACAAATTACTCAAAAAATAAAAGTACTAACGGTTGTTGGAACAAGACCTGAAATTATTAGACTTTCACGAATTATATCAAAGTTTGATGAATACTTTGAGCATGTCTTAGTGCATAAAGGGCAAAATTATGATTATGAGCTTAATGAGATTTTCTTTGAAGACCTTGGAATTAGAAAGCCAAATTATTTTCTAGATGCAGCGGGAGAAAATGCAGCAACAACAATAGGTAATACAATCTCTAAGTTAGACACTGTATTAGAGGAAATTCGTCCTGATGCATTATTGGTTTTAGGCGATACAAATAGTTGTTTATCTGTTATACCTGCCAAGCGTCGTCAAATTCCTATTTTTCATATGGAAGCGGGAAACCGTTGTTTTGACCAGCGTGTTCCTGAGGAAACTAACCGACGAATTGTTGACCATGTTTCTGATATCAATTTGACCTATAGTGATATAGCTCGTGAATATTTATTGCGAGAGGGATTTCCTCCTGATCAAATTATAAAAATTGGAAGCCCAATATTTGAAGTCTTAAGTTATTATAAGGACAAGATAGATGAATCAAATTGTCTGGTCAATTTGAATTTAAATAAGTACGAATATTTTGTTGTCAGTGCTCATAGAGAAGAAAATATTGAAGCTGATAAAAGTTTCGATCTTCTAATTGATTCCATGAAACAAATTTCTAAAATATATGATAAAAAAATAATTGTATCTACCCACCCTAGAACTAGAAAAAAAATAAAAAATAATAATATCAACTTTAGTGAGAATGTTATTTTGCTTAAACCTCTAGGATTTTGTGATTATGTGAAGTTACAAAAAGATGCGTTTATAGTATTATCTGATAGTGGAACAATCAGCGAAGAATCATCAATCCTAAACTTTCCTGCATTAAATCTACGTGAATCACATGAACGTCCAGAGGGTATGGAAGAAACCTCTGTTATGATGACTGGGTTAAATATAGATCGTATTTTACAAGGTATTGATATTGTCAGTAAACAGCCGCGTGGAAAGGATCGATCAATTCTTCCTGTTGAGGATTATATTAAACCCAATGTTTCAGAGAAAGTTGCAAGAATAGTTCTCAGCTATATTTCGTATGTAAATAGGAATGTTTGGCAAAAGTAGGATTGAATTTTTCAATACAATTTATTTTAGTTGTTTAGAAAATATTGTATTTGAATAATTTTTATAATACACGTCATCAATAAAAAGTAATGAAAAAAAAGAGTGATAAAATTTGTTTTAATTGCCAAGGGGAAAATCTAGAAATTTTTGGGCCTACCCAAGGTGGCTACTATTATCAATGTCTTGGGTGTGGTTCTGAAACTAGAAGGTCAAAAAAAAACAGAAGCATTCAAAAAGATTTTGAAGCATCCCAGCAAACCTGCTACAGCGATATGGATTTATTAGAAACACCAACATTTTCCTCTATTCAACATCTTGTTGCAAGAGAGCGAATGAAATTGGTGAGTAAATTTATTAAAAATGGAAGATTACTAGAAATCGGTCCCGGAGGAGGGGAGTTTATGACTATTGCTTCAAATTTTGGACTAGACACATTTGGTGTAGAACACTCTCCTGTAGCGAAAAAGAGATTAAATGAAGATCTTGGTCTAAGCGTTGAATGTGGTCTTTTTGAAGATTTTAATTTTGAAGCGGAATTTGATGTAATTGTAAATATGCATGTAATTGAACATGTTATTGATCCAGTATTACACTTAAAAACAGTAAAAAGAGCATTGAAAAAAAATGGAATACTATTTCTTGGGACACCCAATCTTGACTCTTGGAGTAGGGTAATTGCAGGTAGAAAGTGGCAAGGATATACACCTGCACATCAGCACTTATTTAAAATTGATAGTATGAAAAAACTATTTACTCCCGATTGGAACATCATAAATTTTAAAACAATTGAATCTTGGGAAAATTGGCCATGGACATTTATTTCCATGTTAAGAGACGTTGATGGAGAGCGTCCGCTTGATCAGGCTGGGCAAGTATCTAGAAGGTTATCACCTGCCCTACTAAACGCTATTGGATATTTTGCTAGACCTATTTCTTGGCCACTAAGAATAATTCAAAATTCAATGCGAGGAGGATTCGAACTTATCGCAATTGCTAAACTAAAGTAGTAAAAAATTACACTGGTTTAAAATTGCGACCGTTTAATCGCTAATATGTTATACAATGAAAGATAATATTTGAATTTCCCTTTAATGATGCACATTAATTAGATGAAAGTACTTTTTTTATCTTCTGCAAATATTGATGAGATCAACCAAAGGAACATATATTCAGATTTAATTCGTCATTTTATTAAAAATAATCACATTTTATATGTTGTGA
>JAERSJ010000050.1 GCA_016845825.1 Methanobacteriota archaeon | reverse complement strand
TTTGATCGTCTCATTTTCATTTTTCTTGGTCTTCTCATTGTGGGTTACTCCTTAGGTTTAACCGGTTATTTTTTTCACTCCTTCCACCAAAAGGTGTCAGTCGTTACAGTTGTATCAAGTAGACAACTGTTCTGACGCCTCACTTGGTTCGTTGTCTGCGGTGTCTGCGACATCCGCTACTCTTTGTAAAGCTTGAGCTGAAAGCTCAGGTTGAGGGGCGTGTGCTAGCCCCATCTCTACTAATTCGGGGTGATTTTTCTCATCTTCCACGAATCGAAGGAATTCGAATGGTTCGTTGTTAAATCTAGCCTTCACAAGTTCCGGTAATTCTTCAAACAACGATTTAGCGTTTGCTAATTGATTCTGTATATCTTGGAAGTTATGGTCTGAGACATCACCGTATTGAGGATTCCGAATTTGTGATTCCGGCAGAATTCCTGTCTCCATGAATTGCGCGAGAATCTTGTTAATATCACACGAGTCAGTGTGATGTTGCTCAGTAATTCCATCAGTGAATTCTTCGCTGTAATCTAGATCGCCTAGATTGTAAGCTGAACGAAATACGTTCTTTTTAACGCCAGTGGCTTTTCTTTTAGTCGTCATAGTTAATATCCTCCAAATCCTGTAAGTTTTTCTATAACGTCATTTACCAATCCAGGTAGTAATGCGTTAAGTTTTTTATTCTCTACTTGAGATATATACTGGAGAGTTAATGCGGCATCTTTTGCCGTTGTTTGTTTAGTTTGAGAAACTTGAGCGGCAATCAAACGATTGTTTTCATGCATGTTTCTCAATTGTGCTGAAGCTGATGCAGCATTCATTGCTTTTTCTTCTGGGCTAAGCATAGTAGCTTGAGCACCAGAAGGAGTGCTAGCTTCTTTTGAACCAGCTAATATTGGGTTGATTCCGGCCTTTTTTAGATCCGCCATTCGACGTTGAACGGCCGTATTGGACATTCTTTCTTGAAAGTCCATCATACGTTGCGCTTGAGCCGCGTTGGCTACATTGGTTTCTCTTTGTCCTTTTCTACCAAAAAGGCCACCAAGTAACGTAGTTCCTAATCCTATTAATGCAGGGTCCATATTATCTTTTTTTTTTACGGTAGGTTGATACCCATACTCAGTATCCATCCGTCCAAATGACGGAGTACCGTATGGGATATTTTTTGCTAACAGTATAGGTATTGGTCCTAACATTAGAAGTGGGTTCCACCCGGTATAGAGTTAACAGGCATTGGACGTGTACACTTAAGTTTAAATAATGAATCGAAGATGAATTGTGGTTCACTTGCGACAGCTAGTGTACGTTGAACGTTAGTGTCTGTAACTTGTATCCATGAATCACCAAGTAGTGGTAATGAAGCATACTCTTGTGCGTAATGCCAAGATTCAAGGGTGCCAGTTGCATTTGAACGGAATTTGCCAGTAATATTACTTGGCTTGTAGCGATATTCCGCATAACGCTCTTGATAGCCAAAAGTTTCATCATCATCGGATGTACCTTGAGCATAGATCTCTTTGTTCTTAACGGACTGCTCACCGATAGTTGATAGAGTAGGCCAGTAGTAGTCGTAAATTGTTTCACGTGAGAACATGCGGTTAAGACCTTGCTGATAAGTGAGGTCGGTACGGACTGAAACGAGCCCGATAACAATTGTATGTTCTGTAAAAGATTTAGTGAAACTGTGTCCTGAAAGTACAGTAGTTCCAATAGCAGATAGATTACCCTGTGGTGTTACCGAATCGGTCGAAGACGTTTGAGCAACTGGAGATATATTTACTGGTGAGCTTCCACCACCTAGATATTCTGGTCTTTGTAATCTAGCATCAGGGCTAGTTACATTGAAATGTCCTTTAATGACTTCGATATAACGTGAACCTGAACGAGCTTGCTTTTCTAAGAATTTTTGTGTTGCAAAGGCAAGTCTTAATTGATTAATAGTGGCAGATGTTGCTTCAGATAAATCTGCACGTATATTTGGGTAACCTAAATTATTTGGGTCTTCTTCGATATAAGTGTTATTAGTTGTGTCTTTAGAAGCATCATATGTTACTGTACCAGTTCCGTCCGTCTCATGGACGACTCTATCAAAAGGATCGTAACTGGAAGTAGAAAGTACACCAATACCAGTAACAGGAGCAGATGTTCCTAAAGGTAATGTAACATCAGCACCTTTCTGAGGCCAAGGAAGGGCAGAAGTAAAATAATCGTGTTTCTTACCACGGTTAAGTAAATTATAAGTTGTTGTATCAGCACCACTAGCTAAGCTAATATCTTTAGGTGCTTGAAGGTTCTCATCACGAAACCAATCATTCCAGATGAGAGTGTATGCGCGGTGCCAAAGTGCACTAAATTCTAATGATGATACTTTGGTGGGTATTCCTAGATAATCTGAAAGTGAAGCTTCGGCTTCACCGGAACCACCCGCAGTTATCGTTGGGGGCACTGGGGCGGCTACGCTGAAATCAGGTGTACCATCTAAGCGGGATGAACCCGCAGCTTTATACGTTTTTGTTTCTCCCATAAATTCTTCGAAATCTTCCCAGACAAGTCGTACTGGGACTGCGAAGAAATGGGTATCCATGAAAGCGTTATCCATTGTAGGATGAATAGGAGTTGCTAGACGAGAAAACGCGGTAACGTTACAAGAGAAAGTATCTCCGGGTAACGCTTCGTCTGCATATATCGGGACAAGTTGTCCCGCATTAAATGTAGTTTTAAGACCGTGAGACCTGTCAAACGTTGAACGTCTTATGTCTGCGTGAGGTACTTCGGCAAATTGATGTTGGCGTGCAGAACCTACACGCGTATTACTTCTGTGAGGATTTTTCATGGTGTCGGGGCCTTCGTATAATTTGTGTTATGTTAATTATATATCTCTTTTATAGGTTAGTTTGAACTATTTTGATTTTCCATTGTTTTTTGCATGATCAAATTGTAACACGTGTTCGTGTGCTTTAGCAATGCACGTGGGTTCAATAGCAGTTAATTGACCCGTTGTAGTTTCGAATGTGCCTATATGCCATAAGCTGTAATCTTCTGGGTTTTTAGCTATTTGTGTATCTTCATTTGCCATATCAGCAAATTGTCTGAGGGCTAATGCCTCAGTTTCTAGTGAATAGTCTTGGTGATACGCGCCAAGAGCGGTATCAAATATAGTGTATTTATTTAATATCATAGTTTTTTCCTTTTATATAAAGCATGTTTTGCTTTGTGAACTTTCTCTAGATAAGCTAGAGCCTCAGGTGTTCGAAGATGTGCAAATTGCTTAGCATCTTCTATACGCTGTTCTTTTAAATCTGTAATTATGGCTGCGCCCTGCGGAAATTGAATAAGGTCGTTTTCGAAAACCCTATCGAAATATTTCGGGGGTTTCATTTCCATGCCATTGATATGTATTGTGTCAGACGGATAAACGTCTTTGTGAAATTTGGAGAGCCAGTTTCCGGCTATGCCCGGATTCCGGCTCATGGTGGCGTATTCTTTTTGGCGAGTAATAATCTCGCCGTCGGCCGTCATTATTTCATAATGTCTAAGGCCTGTCTCAGGATTTATCTGTTTTTCTAGTGGTCCATTAATTTTTTTTTGTATATAACCGGCTACGTAAGCTGTAGATTGGAAAGTAACATCTCCTATGGATGCAAATCCTTTGCCCCATAATTGATCTAATGTTTTAGAAGTTGTTAAAGTTTTATGACCGGCCAAAGGTTTACGGTCAGCAAAATCGCAATTAAATAGAATTGCGTGATAGTGAGGTCTGCCGAATTTTTCGCCGTATTCTCCGGCATG
>JAERSJ010000049.1 GCA_016845825.1 Methanobacteriota archaeon | reverse complement strand
TATTGATCATCATTTTATTATAATAAAATGATGATCAATAAATTACTAAGCAAGTGCACGGTGTTTATTAACGAGCCGCTGGATCATTGATTTGCTCCACTTTCTTCCTCTTTTCGTAAAACCATGGTCATTAAGTTCGTTTGCAATTTGAACAGCGGATTCCCCTTTTCTTTTTTTTTTAATAATCCTATTTATTATATGGCGTTCGTGTGGATTATTTGCCACCACTTTACGTATAGTATATAATTTGTTTCTGCTTAATATACGTCTATATTTCTTGCCGTATTCTAAGGTTCCGATGGCTTCATCCCCCCTTTCTCTCTTTCGTTTGTTTGCCAACTTAACTCGGTTACCCAGTACAATGGCCTCTTTTTGCGCATCTAGAATGTATTGGATAAAAAGCATTTTATTACAGTGGTAGTTAATGTTTTCACAATGCGCGAAAATGTTAACCCCACGTTCGTCTAAATCCTCGAGCCAATCTAAATATTTTATGATATTTCGGCTGAGTCTGTCTATCCTCCAGACCAAAATGAAGTCACCATTGAGTAAAGCCTCGCCTATTTTTATTAATGTGGGGGGGATATTACGATAGGCCGATTTAAGCACCTTGTACACCCGAACACGCATGTTGTTTATACGAGGGTTTGTTTTTCTCATTTCGATCAGAGTGCGTTGTATTTCCGATTCCTGCGCTTCTAAACTGACATTCGTACTTTTGGCTTGATCCATTGTCGACACTCGGCATATTATATATGCCGTATTTATATTTACCGACTTCAAATATAGCCCGATTAAATACTCACAGTCACAATCTTCATCGTCGACCCACGATGTAGCCCTATCTGAAAAAACAATCAAAAATTGCCATTTTTGACCGCCAGTAATGCGGTGGTTTATTATCTCTTTCACTTCACATTGCTCTGGTTTTGGTTTCACCCGTTCCCTTTTTTTTTTCTGCACTGCTAGTTGTTCCATATAAGTCTTTAATTCTCCTACCATATAGGTAGGTACCTCTATATTTTGTATAGACATTAGGAGTTGTCATTTATAAAAAAATAAATTATTATTTTCATTTTTTTATAAAACTACATGGGCAAGGTGTTTGCCAAATTAATATAATTTTTTTTTGCATGATCAGAGTGCATGTGTTTCTTTTCGTTCCAAGCTTTCCATTTGGCAATTCCTTTCACGTCCCAGAAAGAAGGTTTTGGTGTATTGCAATTGCCGAATTTTGCTTGTTTATACAGAGCGTATATTTCTAGTAAAATCTTGTTTGGTAATTTGGAAGTATCCAAATTTGTAACTTTATCGACAGATTCGCTAAATAAGCTATTTATATCCATGGTTTTATAATTAAAAAGTTTTTATTTTAAATATAAAAACTTTAGATAAATGGGAACACATTTATTCGATCAGTACACATATTTGCATTTTGCAGTCGGGATCATAATGTATTTCTGGGGCTTGTCTTTCGAGTTGATGTTGGCGCTTCATACCCTGTTCGAGATCCTGGAGAACACGAGCATGGGCATGGCGTTCATAAACCAGCACATCACCGTGTGGCCGGGCGGAAAGCCCTATGCGGATTCATTCATCAATAGTGTGGGTGACACCGTTGGGGCGGTAGTTGGATGGTACTCTGCAAAACTGCTAGACATCGTGGGAGCTCGACGTGGATGGTATGAACCACATAGCGTGTAATGAATTTGATTTTTTTGTTTTGTTATTTTTATTATTTATAATAAAAAATGTCAACACTCCTACAAATAAAATCACTCCGGCGCTCACGACGTAGGCGGAAATCAACCAGGCGCTCACGGCGCCGTTTCATGATAAAAGGTGGGGTAAAACTAGAACCTGGAAAACATATAATAACAGGACGCAGGCGACGCAGCAGATCTGCAGATGTCAGGCAGTTTGGTGCACTGGACAACGAGGCAGCGAAGGCAGTGAAGGCTGAATGGAAAAAGGAGGCCGCCGAGAAGGCCGTGATCGAACGACTTTATCGAGAGTTGGAAGATCAACGTCTCTATACAGCATTAAAAAGAATAGAGAAAAAACAACCATTGCTAAAATCTGTTAGAAAACATTTTTGATTGTCGGGCGGGTCGGAATGTTATTTTTTAAATTTATTTGCAACAATATAACGTTGTTTGTGTTTTGTATAGGGGTAATATTACGCAGCAGGGTAGTTTAAAGAATTTCATAATTAAATATAAACTATGAAAAGGTTAGCGTCAACTATAACACATAATTACCACACAAGATCTAACAAAAGACTCAAACTGTCACCTCCTTTACCTTTTTCGCGTCAACCACGTACCGTAATTTCGGCGTCGCATGTGTATAATTATATGATAAATGACCCATTAATCGATTGGTTACGCATGAAGAACAGAATCAAATCATCGCGCTGCTCTAATTATGACTTCAAAGAATTTATCATGATGCAGGGAATCAAGTTCGAGTCAAAAGTGGTTTCGTACATCAATAGTAAAATTTTACCTGTTGTAAGCGTGTCTAAATACATAACGAAAAGTAGCTGCAAAAAAACAATAGAACTAATGATGAACGGAACCCCTGTTATACACTCGTCTCCTGTTAAAAACCAATATAATAGCACGCAGGGGGTGATTGATCTTTTAGTAAGAAGTGATTATTTGAAATTTCTCGTTGATATTTGCCCACTAACGGAGTCTGAACAGTGTATTGCTGCGCCTAAGTTAAATGGAAATTACCATTATGTAGTCATTGATGTCAAATTTTCGACGCTGCCTTTGCGATCAGATGGGAAACACATCCTCAACACTGGTAATTATCCCGCATATAAATCCCAGACGTTTATTTACAACGAAGCAATCGGGCATATCCAGGGATACACATCACCTTACACGTTTATTTTAGGAAGAAGATGGAGATATCGCAGTAAATCTACCACATACCATCATTTTTCATGTTTAAACCGTCTAGGCGTGATAAATTTTGACGGGGTTGACCGTGTGTATCGGTCGCGAACACGTAACGCGTTAAAATGGCTAAGGGATTTAAACAAACACGGCCATACCTGGTCAGCACATCCTCCTTCCCGACCTGAATTATACCCAAACATGTGCGTGGACTCGGGTCAATGGAATTCAGAAAAACAAAAAATAGCAGAAGACATAGACGAAATGACCACGGTGTGGCACGTCGGCGTGAAGCATCGCAATGCAGCCCTGTTAAATGGAGTAAAAAACTGGAGAGACGCTCGCTGCACGGCTAAAATCATGAATTTTAATGGTCAGCGAGCGTCGACGATTGATAAAATGTTAGCAATTAACCGCCAAGAAAAGGACAAAATACGACCCAAGATTATACAGAATAACGTACACGGGTGGAAACGCAAAACAAACGAAATATACGTTGATTTCGAAACGGTGTCGGATGTTTTCTCTAAGTTTGACAATATTCCCTTCCAGAAAAAGACTGATATGATATTTATGATCGGCGTCGGCTGGCAGTCAGACGATGACACGTGGCAGTACGATAAATATATATGCAATAGTCTAACACCAGCCGAAGAATTCCGTATTATGGTTGAATTTAACCAGTTTGTGTCCGCACGCGACAACCCGAAGATATACTACTGGTATGCCGAATCGAAATTCTGGGATAAAGCTGTGCAACGTCAACTCGGCATCGCGGAACACGCATCGCAAGTATCAACTTGGGCTGTCAAAAATTGGTGCGATCTTATCGACGTGTTTAAAACCGAGCCCATCGTTATCAAAGATTGTTTCAAATTCGATCTGAAAACAATTGCCAAATGCATGAAAAAGCACAACATGATTGACGTGTGTTTGGAAAGCAAATGCGCGACTGGTCTTACGGCTATGATCAATGCGTGGAAATGCTATAACTCGTCGCGCGACATATCGAAGGATGACGTGTTTAAAGATATTATCAAGTATAACGAGTTCGATTGCAAAGTGCTTTGGGACATTTTACACTATTTGCGCGAAAACCATGTAGCTAAAATTCCGTATAAAAAACCGAAAGGGCCTTGATGTGTGGCTATCCCTAGCGGGAACTAATTTCAACTTACACTCGTCCATGTTCGTGTCGTGTAGCGCAGTAAGCGCACCATCTCGATTTCGCTGTTATGGTGAGCGCCGTTGAATCGACGTGTATAATTTTGTATTAATAAAAATAAAATACCACACAATAATAAATGAATACTGGAAAAATTTGGTTTTACTATGGAATGATTGGTGCTATTATGGGTGTGGTGGTCATGTCAATGGCTATGTTAGATAATAAGGATGAAAAAAAGGATAAGGAAACAGAACGTAAAAATAAAATGAAATATATGCTTCCTTGGCTAATCTATGCAATCATAGGTATTATTGCAGGAATATACACTTATTCGATAAAAAGTTAATTTTTTTAAATCATATGATTTAAAAAATTCATGTTTTCCAGCCGTCCCATAGTATATTATAGGAAATTGAAGACTGACTATCACCGCGAAGCTTGCCGCTAAGGCCGCCCCCTCCTCCATCTCTTCTTCCTCATTTGAATTTTACAAACGATTTAAGTATTATACGCAATTGCCGTAAGCGTCGTTGTATGTTGCGTAACCATGTATATGGGGTGTAGGAGTAGGGTCGCAATATTTGAGTGAATTATCCGAACAACCGAGAGTGCCACCCGAGCACGTAAATTTGCTGCCGTCTTTGCACTTGTGTGTTTCAGCACTTCCAGGGTTGTTATAAAAAGCTTCAAATTCAAAAGCCGGCTTATGTGGCCCCGCCGGAGGAGGAGAAGGTGGTTTATTAGGTTTGTCAGGCGGCCAAAAATCCCATATAGCTCTAACGCCGTTTATCGTTCCCAGGAATTTAGAACCATTATTGCTTGCCTTTTTACATGTGTCTTTGCTACCGGTGCAAGGTGCCTTACGTCTGAACAAATACTTATAGTATTGAGAATCAGAGTTTTGATCCTGTTGGAACATTGGTATTCTATTAAAAGAAGGCCTCGAACACTGGACGCAACCATTCGAGTGTTTTTGATCAAAACTCCAATCTGGGCCTAGGTATTTTACACAATCTTCATCGGTGTTTTTCATATTGATACACCCGATTTGGCCTTCGATTGTTTTACCTACATGCGAAACGATCTGTCTGTTATTTGCTATTTTATCAAACTCATCATTCCCTGTTGGCGGTTTTGGGAATTTATTGCTATCGGCTCTCGGAAAATACTGAGGCATCTTAGTTGAAATAGCCGTTTTTTTTTTGTACGCATCGTATATTTCATCTACAGAAGCCTGAAGAGTAATGAGTTGCATGTTCCTGTTTTCTTTGTTATCCAGGTTGGCGAAATTATTATCACCGAATCCTTTCCAAACCTTGCATTCAGTAACTCTATCGGCTTTTTCCACCTCGCACGCGCCGTTATATATCCACAAACCACCTTTATTATCTTCGTCGTGCATCATTTTAGACAAATAACCACCGAGTGATGAGCTCCACGGGGACGGGCCTGAAGTTTTAATACCCGTATATAACGCTTTTCTTGGTGTACGTAAATGCCCAACTGCAAACATATCGGACAAGAAATGACACGCGTATGCATCATACGCATACGCTAATTCTAAATCCCCTTTGGCGGCCGTGTCAATTGCCAGCAAATGACCAGCCAAATATGCCTTGGCCGAATATCCATTATATGCAAAATGGTCCCAGTTAAATGTGGCCAGCGCCGTCATCCGACCTTCGTCCAAGAATGTTAATAATTGGATTACTGGCCAATTATCTAGACTCTCGAGTCTTGTTCTTTTTGTGCCGCCGCTATCCGAATTATACACAAGATCTCTTTTCTCGCCGCCCTTGAACATAGAGCCGTCGTCGTATGGGTTTTTACCAGTCGAGCCTGCCGCTACGAACTTCGCAATAGTTGAAATTTCATCCCCGAAAGAATTTAAAAAGTTGGGTACCTGTTTCAATGGACCTGCATTAGGCGGATTCTGCTTAGATCCAAATTTCCTGCACCAAGCTGTACCAGGTCCAATTCCCGGGCTAGTCATATCATCTTGCTTTAAATTTAAGCATTGATACGCTTGCAATAGTCTGCCTCTCGCCGAGTCGGCCTCCGTCCCCGGGCCGCCATCCGATATACCTTCTTGGTTTTTATCCCCAAACCCTGCAGAGAATAAGTCGCCGCTGATACTCATGATTTGGCCAAACGTTAGTTTTAAACCATTTGATAATTTAAATTTATGTTGCGATGCGGGTTTATTACCTGTGTCGAATTTTAATAAAATTCCTTTATAATCAAATTTGGCTATCGCATCGGTCCATTGAACCGGCGTTATTTTTGAAGCATCATAAAGCGTATCGTTTGTCAACCCGTCCGCTGCAATAACATGTTCTCCACTGCTATAACATTCTTTAATCGGCATTTGCCGATAATCAAAATGATGTTGTGATTTGTGCATTTACTAAATAACAATATAAATTTAAATAAAATAAAATAAAATAAAATATGCGTTGCGTAACTAATCAGCCGCCGGGCACGATTTAATAT
>JAERSJ010000048.1 GCA_016845825.1 Methanobacteriota archaeon | reverse complement strand
GGATAAAGCAGTGACAGATTTAAGTAAAAATGATGACATTATTGCAAAAATTATTACTGATTATCCTAAAGAAAGAATGGAAATGAAAAATGACACCTTGCACACACTAGTGAGGTCAGTTGTAGGGCAACAAATTTCAGTAAGGGCTGCAGATGCAATTTGGAACAGACTCGATGAAGCATGCAATAATTCAATAACAGAGAATAACCTCCTAGAATTGAGCATTGAGGACATGCGAAAAACCGGGCTTTCCAACACTAAATCGAATTATATAATAAACATTGTAAATGCTAACCTATCTGAATTAGATTGGGAAGATATGAGCGATGAGGAAGTAAGTAATGAATTGTGTAAAATTAAAGGAATTGGCCCTTGGACTGCAGATATGTTTCTCATTTTTAGATTGGGGCGAACTAATGTTTTACCACTCGGAGACATTGGATTAGTTAATGCAATTAACCTACATTATAATAATAAGGAAAAACTTAGCAAAGAAAAATTAATGAAATTCAAGGAAAAGTGGAGCCCATGGTGCTCTATAGCAACTTGGTATATGTGGAGAAGTTTAGATCCTGTGCCTGTTGAATACTGAATTTATTTGAATCTTTGCTGAGATTGCCATACTGCACCTACTAAATGACGAATTAGCCTTGCAGCAAGCGCAGAAGTATTGCCGTTGTCATGAGGTGGACAAACTTCAACACAGTCAAAACCTACTATTCTATCTGCAAAGAAGTTGACTGTCTGTATTACTTCATAAGGTGTCATACCCAAAGGTTCAGGAGTTCCCACTCCTGGTGCAAATGCTGGATCTACGGCATCCATATCTAAACTCAAATAAATCGGCCCTTCTAAATCTTCAATAACGTCTGATAAATATTCCCTAAGTTCAGTCCAACCTGATTCCAAAAAGTTCAATCCAACTGACCTAGCCTCTGAAATTTCAGATTGAGACACTGAGCGAATACCCACTGGACGTACTTTTTCTATACCAACTATTTCGCTAACTCTCCTAGTTACGGTGGCATGAGAGAGAGGGTTGCCCTCGTATTCTTTTCTAAAGTCTAAATGAGCATCTAAAATTACAACCGATAAAGTAGGATATTTTGCATGTAAAGCTTTGACTGCAGGAGGTGTCAACGAATGCTCGCCACCTAAACCTATGGGGAATTTATTTGCGTTAACAATTTTGGAGACTAACTCTTCAAGTGCAGTTTCATTTTTTTCTTGATCTGTGGAAACATCAATATTTCCCCAATCATTCATAGAAACATCTGTAATATCTACTCCTAACTCTAGTAAATAAGTTTCAAAATTATAACTATGTTTACGTATCTCATCAGGGGCTAAAGAAGCTCCCTTTCTGAAACAAGCAGTTCCATCATAAGGATAGCCATAATATACAAATTTCGAATTGTCAAATGATGACTCTGCGTCTGCAAAGAATTCTGTCACGTTAGTCTGTTACCAGAACTCTACCCATGGCTGATAGATATACTATTTCATTTCCAGGTTCCATATTTCCATGGAATTTTTCTGGAATGACTGATAAGGGCACATTGAATGTATTATAATCTTCTAAATCCATCATCTGAATTTCAGAACCTAAATTTGCTAAAACTTGAGCTTTACGGCGATCTACTTGAGGTACGTGAACCTTGTGTTTTACAGGATGTACCAACGACCTTTTCTGGCCGTCGAAAAGACCAATAGCAACCATACGAGCTTTTGCTTCACCGTGTTTTCCTGGTTTAGATGTAACGTATTCAACTAATTTACATGGTTCATCGTCTATGACGATGTATCTGCCTACTTTTAAAGTCCTAATTTCTTGAATTGATGTTTGACTCATTTATTCACCACTCTAAATCGCGCCACATGTCATCTGAGAGATACCCATAAAGAGTATTGCGTCCCGAAATATTACGCCTTAAACGATTGAAAATATCGATTGATACTTCTAATGCTTGATCATTATTCTCTTCGTGTAAAGCCTCTAATCGTTGAATCAATTGCTCTATACTAATCATGGACTTATGTCCTCATTAAACCTGCTGTTGATAGCTCTTCCTTGATATTTCTAACAGCGTCTTTGATGTTATTAACTTCTCTAGCTCCAACACACACCATTTTACCGCTACCGAACAATAAAAGAACAACTTTTGGGTCGTCCATACGGTAAACTAGACCAGGGAATGCTTCAGGTTCATATTCTACATTTTCAAAACCTAATGACATTGCAATCTGAATCAAATTAAGTGTAGATTCCAAATTAGTTGTTGCTACGATATTCTGAATGACAATATCTGGTTCATCCTTAACAGGCATATCTAAAACTCTTAATTCATCAACAACCTTGTTTATTGCAACATGAACATCTGGAATTGATCTTGCACCTGTACAAACAACTTTACCGCTTCTGAATATCAATACTGCAGTTTTAGGTTCAGCTAGTTTGTAAATCAAACCTGGAAATCTATCCTGATCATACTCTGCTCCTTCTAACTGAAAAGCTATATCTTGAAGCATCAATTCTTTACCAATTGATGCACTGGCTACCACGTTTACTACTATAATTTCTGCCATAGTTCCTCCTCGGAGAACTGTGTATATAAAGGGCCTATTTAAAGGTTTAAATACCCTTTTTAACAAAAAGAAAGACAAATATTAAGTATAAATAGGACGAAAAACATACGTATCAACCTTTTTTACAGGCCATCTAATGAAATAACATAATGGGAAAATATGCCGCATCAATGGAAGATGTGATTGCTGCATCAAAAAGAATTGAGGGTCACGGACATCGAACTCCTATCCTTACCAATGAAACTATTAATCAATTAACTGGTAAAAAAATATTCTTTAAATGCGAAAACTTCCAAAAAATAGGTGCATTCAAGTTTCGAGGCGGATGGAATGCCATTTCCTCTCTAAGTGATAAGGAAGCTAAAAAAGGAGTTTGCACCCATAGTAGTGGAAACCATGCCCAAGCCGTAGCATATGCTGCGATGAAACGTAATATTCCAGCATACATCGTTATGCCCGAAAATGCTCCAAAAGTTAAAATTCAAGCTGTAGAAGGATACGATGCTAAAATAACTCTATGTAAACCTACTCTGAAAGCAAGAAGAGAAACATTAGAAAAGATTGCCGAAAAGACGGGCGCATATGTTGTTCACCCGTTCAATGAACCAAAAGTAATCGCAGGACAAGGTACAGCTGCATTAGAATTAATAGAAGATGTCGGAGATTTGGATGCCATTTGTGCTCCAATCGGAGGTGGTGGACTAATGTCGGGGACATGTATTGCTGCCAAAGACATGCTACCTAATATTAGATTATTTGGTGCCGAACCAAAAGGTGCCGATGACGCATATAGATCTTTGAAGGAAGGTAAACTTTTGCCTCAGGAAAATCCGAATACCATTTGCGATGGGCTTTTGACAAGTATGGGAGAAAATACTTGGAATATTTTGAAAGACCATTTAGAAGACATAATTACTGTTGATGATGAAGAAGTCATTACTGCTATGAGATTAGTTTGGGAAAGAATGAAAATCATTATCGAACCTAGCTGCGCAACTCCACTTGCAGCTGTTTTAACTCCTGAATTTAAAAAATTAGAAAATATAGAAACTATTGGGATTATTTTAACAGGTGGAAACGTAGACTTATCAAAATTACCCTTCTAAAATACGTGGCGGGCCTGCAGGGATTCGAACCCTGGATCTTCTGGTTAGAAGCCAGACGCCCTTCCAGGCTAGGCTACAGGCCCTAATTACGTTTGAGAAGAGGTTGCATTTATTGTTTTGTCAGGAATTGGGATATTTAGATGATTGATTACTCTTTCGGCTGAAAATAAGGCTCCTTGAACTGAAGGATGAGTCGTATAATCGCCAGCAAGTAGAATTCCTTTCTCGGCGATTGGCTCTCTGGTTCTCCCAATGTGATCAGTATCTATCAAAGGTAATGCATTCTCGACCTTAGTTACGGTTACAAACTCCCATTCTCTAATTTGCTTACCAAACCAAGTCTCAAACTCTGATAAGATTTCGTCCTGACTGTCTTTTAATGAATCTGCGTCTTCGCCAATAACTGTGGCGATTACTAATTGAGGATGAAAGGGATGTGAATGGGCATGGAGAATTTTGTTCCCATTTAAACCATATTTCTCATTAATTAGCAATCTATTTTTAGATAATGGATTTTTAGGTGAATTAAACACGATTGTTGCGGTTTTCTTTACCTTTTTCAGTGGTTTACGATTTAAAAATTGAAAACTAACGTTTTGCGGAGTAGCTAAAACTACTTTATCGAAGATATCAGTTTGCTCATTACAGGTTATAGTTGTTGATGACACTGCGTCAACTTTAGAATTTAGACGTACTTGCGTACTAATTAATTTGTTGGCCAATTGATTAGGAACTGCTTGAATGCCACCCTTTAGCATAATCATTGAGCCCAAACTCATTGCTGCCCAAGTAAAGGAAGCAAAACTCATACGTTCTTCCAAATCTGGATCTAGAGTAATTCCTGCAAATAAAGGACGAAGAATATTCTGAACAATATCATCTGAGAATCCCCTTTCTTTAAATCCATCCATAATATTTTTAGATTTAAAATCGAGAGATAACTCGATATCTTTCCTGTTTGAGGCTAACCTCCATCTCAAAAGTCTAAGGCCATCACGTAAACCTGTCGCTCTCAATGTTGGAAAAAGCTTGAGAGGCATGCTTATTGCATCTGCAAGTAATTTTCTCTTCCCAGTGTCAGGATCAATACTTTCTGTGCATTTTTCCATTTCTTTATATTCGAGTTTACTGAAATCAATCCATCGATGTAATGCGGGATAGGCTGTATGCAATACATGAAAACCAATATCGATTATGTATGGGCCGAAACGTATAGAAGACATTCTACCCCCTATATCGCTCTCTGATTCAAAAATAACTACTTCATGTCCCGCTTTTTCTGCAGCTAAAGAAATAGCTAAGCCTGAAATTCCTGCTCCGACTACCCCTATTTTCATTTAAAAAAATTAATGGACTTCGCTACCGTCTTCTATGTCTTTATCTGGTTCTAGTAAGCTAACTACTCCTTCTCCTTCTGCAGCGAGTAACATACCATTTGATTGCTCACCTCTAAATTTTGCAGGAGCTAAATTTACTAAGACAGCAATTTTTTTTCCTAATAAATCTTTGTGTTCGTAAATACCTCTTAGCCCAGTTACAATCCTCTTGACTGGCCCTCCAAAATTAACGTCGAGAAGCCACAGCTTGTCTGCATTAGGATGTTCTTGAACCTTCTCAACGGTTCCAATTCGTATGTCTAATTTCTTAAAATCATCAAAAGTGACTTCAGGTTTGACATTAGCTAGCTCGTTTGTTTCTTCTGGTGGCATTTCTTTCTCCAATATTTCTTCCATATTTAATTTTGTAAACAAGGGAAGGGGTTGTTTTAATTCAAAACTGTCTTGAAAGTCAAGTGCTGAATTCCAACCTAAATCTTCAATTTTAGAGTCTTTACCCAAGAAATCCCACGCTTTCTGGGATGATTCTGGCAAAAACGGTGACATTAAAACAGATAAACTACTAGAAAAATTTAAGAATTGAACTAGAGTCGTTTCACAAGCTTCTCTATCTGCCTTAACTTGTTTCCATGGGGCTGCATCGTTTAACGCTATATTTCCTGCTTGGGACAATTCCATTATGGCCTGCAATGCTTTCTTAAATTTACAAGCTTCTAAAGCTTCGGATACTTTATCAAAAGCTATTTTTGTCTTTTCGTTTAATTCATTATTGACCGGATTTTTCGACGATAGTCCCTCTGGGAAATTTTTATTCGCAAATGACATTACTCTGTACATTAAATTACCATAATTGCCTATCAATTCAGTATTTATGCGAGTTACATAATCTTCCCATGTGAAATTAGCATCTTTTTGTTCAGGCATAATGGATGCTAAGTAAAATCGTAATAATTCAGGATCATATCTATCAAGGTAATCAGGAATCCAAATTGCGTGCCTTCTTGATTTAGAAAACTGGGAAGAATCTAATAATAAATATTCGTTAGCTGGAACATCGTATGGTAACTTGTAACCACAGCCTGAAAGCATAGCTGGCCAAATTATTGTATGGAAAGGAATATTATCTTTAGCCATGAAATAGTAATGCTCTGAATCTTCATTCTCCCACCATTTTTTCCACTCATCTGGCTTCCCTTGGTTTTTTGCCCAATGTACTGAAGCTGAATAATAACCCATTACGGCTTCAAACCAAACGTACATTCTCTTATTTTCATAACCTTCCCTTGGTATTTCGATCCCCCAATCTAGGTCTCTTGTGACTGCCCTATCAATTAATCCCTCTTTGAGCCAATTTCTGGTAAAATTAATAACTGAAGGACGCCAATGATCTTTTCCTTCTGATAACCATTCTAACAATACATCTCTAAATTCAGATAATTTGAAAAATAAATGCTCAGTCTCTCTGAACTCAATCTTAGCGTCTGGATTTAATTTAGAACGTGGATTAATTAGTTCTTTAGAATCTAAAGTTTTACCGCAATCATCACACTGATCACCTCTTGCTAAGTCATAGTTACAATGAGGGCAAGTTCCTTCCACATATCTGTCTGGTAAAAATTGATTTGCAATAGGATCGTAAGGCTCTTCTGAGATTCTGGGCTCGATGTAACCGTTATCATCTAACTTTTTTAGAATAGATAAAGCAACCTCAGCATGCTCTTCGGTATGGGTATGACTGAACAAATCAAAAGAAATTCCCATTCGCTCAATTGAATCGCTGTTAAGCTTGTGATATTCCATCGCTACTTGTTCTGGAGTTTTACCTTCTTGTTGAGCTGTAACTGTGATTGGTGTACCATGCATATCGCTTCCGCTAACCATCAAGACTTTGTTACCTTTTAGACGATGGTATCTTGCAAATATGTCTGGTGGCAAATAACAACCAGCCATATGCCCCAAATGCAAGGGGCCGTTGGCATACGGCCATGCCACACATACTAAGACGTGCTTCACAATTATATGAATTTCATGCTGTTATAATAGAT
>JAERSJ010000047.1 GCA_016845825.1 Methanobacteriota archaeon | reverse complement strand
TTAGTGATTAATTCGTAATCACTATCGATTAGGTCTATGCAAAAGTCACCTTCTGAGAAAAAATTATCCTCGACAATAAGAGTACTGTTCAACGAGTGTATGGCTTTCTCAAAATCTGTAAAAACATTGGCATCTATGCTTATCGAAGACATGTAAGAGCTTAATGTAGTTGAAGTGTTAGTCAAAGTGTTAGACAATAAATCGCCTTCACTGTTGTTAGCTCGGATTCCAAACTGTGAAAAGTCTATATGATTGCCTTCAACTGAAAAATCTGCAAGAAGTACAGTTATACTTTCCTGAAACTTTGTAATCCTATTATTAGTGATTACTATATTGCCTTCTTGAGAAAATATTCCAGTAGTAGCGACGTCTTGCAAGTAAAGAATAGGGCATTTGTCATGCTCGCAATAACCAGTTATATTATTGTCAATTACTTTTGTAAATGTTCTATTACTTAAAACACCTATACTGCTTACAGAAATAGTATTTTCTTCTATCGTGTTTATTAGAGAGGCATCAGAAATGCCTCCAACTTCAACACCAATTGCAGAAATAATAGTATTATTAATAATTTTCAGCTCGGGGGAAAAATAACCTACAACACCGGCACCTTGAGAACCATGACTTAAATTGCCAAAAATAGTATTATTTGCGATATAACCCTCTTCAACATCTCTGACATATATTCCATTGCCTTCAGTAGATATATGATTATTATTTATGTGAATATTCTTAATGCTAAATGTCGAACCCCAGCTTGTTGCAACCTGAATACCATTGTATTTTATCTGTGAAAGTGTATTATTAAAAATAAAGCCATTAGATAAACCACCGTACCCATCGTCATACAACCAAATTCCAACAGAAGCGTTAATAATTTGATTACTATGAATTGTAAAGTTTTTGTACGTTGACCATACTGTAATTGCCCTTCCTCCAGTGTTGGTAATCAGATTATAGGTAATGTTGTTATCAATCCCTTGTTCACCCATATAAAAATAATCTAAAGCGATTGGATGAAAGGTATAATTCAACGTGTTATTTGTAATAATATTTCCTGATGAACCAGTCGTTCCTTGAGGCCATGTCCAGAGACCAATTCCATGGAAACCGCGATCAAAATAATTATTTCGAACAGTGTTATTATTTTGGTATGAATTAAATCTGATTGCAGACTTGAACCCTTCAAATGTATTATTTTCTAGAATATGCTCACCTCCGTAGTAATCAGTTGGGTAGGTCCAATACCAGAATACTAAACATGTTTGGTACCAAACTACAGAATCATTATTGCCGTTGCAATCTTTGAAATGGTTATCAATGTAATGATTTCTGTAGCCGCTTCTATCCATTACAGTATGCCAATTAATTCCAGCGTTCATGAAAGTATTATTTATTATTAGATTGTCATCTGCTGTATGGAGCCGTAATGCATGAACGTTAGATAAATTAGTAAATATGTTGTTTGAGAGCGTTCCATTTGTACTTCCATTACCAAAAGTTAGAGCTGCTTGACCTCCTCTATAGTAATAATCTTTGAATACATTAGAATCAATTGTATACCTATCTCCATGAAATATGAATCCGCCGGTACCATTTTCAAAAATATTGCTCTCTATATTTGCATCATCTCCCCAGATTCTTACATCCCAAGGCAAAGCATTTTGCAAATAGGAATTGGAAACTGTATTGTTGTAAAACAAGAAATTATCTAGACCTGCATTAATTGTTCCGCAGTAATCAAATGATGAATTTTTAATGTAAGAACCAGCACCGTTGAATCTTAAAGCTTGAATGTACTCAAAGTCAGAATTGAGGATAAGTACTTCGGTATTGTCAACACCTAAGTCTATGTCTTTATCGTCGTAACCACCAACAACACCAATTGGAACAGTTTAGTTCCATATATCATCATAGTCCCTTATGTCAGATTTAATTTTAGATCTATCATTAATTGTAGATGAATCTGAATCAAAATCTCTTATATTTAGAGTTGAACCACTAGCTAAGTAAATGGTGTTACCTAAATTCGCGTCATTCTTCTCAATTGACTTCAAAGTTAATTCTGAGTTAATTATGTTTAATTTTGCATAAATTGAGATATTTTCGCCTGCTGTACTTTGAGTATGATAAACTGTAGAATTAATCCAAGTAACATCTCCTTTAAAATCGATGTAGCCCTCTGAGGTCAAGTTGACATTCTCAAGTTTTAGAGTTTTGCCAATAGTTACAACTATATCTTTTACATCAACCTCAGAGTCCCAAACATGAGTATCTTGTGTGATAATCCAGTCTTGACCCTCTTGAGGAGCATCCCCGTTAGAACCTGCCGTGACATTGCTCAACAAAAACAACGACAAAGTAAATGCAAATGCAATGCATACATGCTTATACACAAATTAATATTAGATTTCCCTAAATAAATGTAATCGCTAGTATAATCGATAATTAGCTTTAAATTCTATCTGCGTTCGTAAACGGTAATGGTTCTAGAAAAGTTAGGGGAATCTTTAAGAGAGACTTTACGCAAAATTGCAGGCGCAAGTCATATCTCTCCTGAATTAATAAAAGAGCTTGTAAGAGACATTCAAAGAGCATTACTACAATCTGATGTAAATGTAAGATTGGCTCTTGACCTAAGTAAACGCATTGAAACTAGAGCTCTAGATGAAAAAGCTCCTGCTGGAATGACTGGTAGAGAGCATGTTGTTAGAATAGTTCACCAAGAGTTAGTTAAAGCACTGGGGGAACCAAAGTCTTTGAAGTTAGGCCCTCAAAAGATAATGATGGTTGGGCTTTATGGTCAGGGTAAAACTACAACAACAGGTAAGATATCTAAATATCTTAAAAAGAAAGGGCTTAGTTTGGGATTAATCGCAGCCGACGTTCACCGTCCTGCCGCATACGATCAGTTATCGCAGATTGGTGAACAGATACAAGTTCCTGTTTTTGGAGACTCAAAAAATACCAATGCAAAAAAAGTTGTTGAAGAGGGCATGAAAGAATTTTCTGATTTAGACATAATTATTGTAGACACTGCAGGAAGACACGCCTTAGATGGTGACTTAATAGATGAAATGAAACAAGTATCGGAAGTTTTCAAACCCGATGAAATTTTCCTTGTCATGGATGCTACTGTCGGACAGCAAGCTGGCCCTCAAGCTGAAGCATTTCATGATTCTGTAGGTGTTAATGGAGTTATTTTAACAAAGCTGGATGGTTCCGCAAAAGGCGGTGGTGCATTATCAGCTGTAGCTGTAACTAATGCTCCAATAATTTTTGTAGGAACAGGAGAAGGTCTTGATGCTCTGGAAACTCTTGACCCAGATAGATTTATCTCAAGATTACTCGGGATGGGAGATTTGCAAACCTTACTTGAAAGAGCTGAAGAAGTAATGGATGCAAGTACTGCAGAGGATACTGCAAAAAGAATGATGTCTGGCAAGTTCTCGTTAATAGACATGAGAGATCAGATGGAATCATTAACTAAAATGGGGCCACTTGGAAAAGTAATGGAGATGATCCCTGGAATGTCTGGCATGATGAAAAAAGGGCAATTAGAAGAAACTGAATCCAAGCTAACAAAATTTAAAGTTTTGATGAGTTCTATGACTAAGGAAGAATTAGAAAATCCAAAAATCATTAAAAGATCTAGAATAAATCGAATTGCAATGGGTTCAGGATCGGACCCCCAAGAAATACGAGATTTACTAAAGCAATATAACCAAAGTAAAAAGATGATGGCCAATTTAGGTGGAAATCGAAGAGCTCAACAGAAAATGATGAGACAATTTGGTAAAATGTAAATATATTAATTAGTACAAAATATTAATATAGAGTTTTTTAGAGTATGAATATATGC
>JAERSJ010000046.1 GCA_016845825.1 Methanobacteriota archaeon | reverse complement strand
TTATTTTCTGTAAGTTGAACAGAAGCAAACCATTCAATACTTACATCTGTCGTTCCTGTTACTTTTACTGTTATATGTGGGTCAAGCCCTGCGTGAGCCATAACTGCTGAACCTGTTGTACCACTACTTGCTATTGTTGTTGTTGATTGTGAAAAGGTAGGCGTATATCCGTTGTCAATTACTGCTGCACCTTTTATTTCTTGATAAACATAATGTCCTGGTGTACCACTTGAACCACCATAACACAACCCTATAACTTTTACTTCAAATGCAAATACACAATTGTTTTGATACTCAATCCATCTGTCGTATTCATTTGCACCTGTGTTGCCAAATATTGCTAAATTAGTAGCAGTATTATCAGTTGTTACACCACCTAACTGAATAATAGAAGTTTGTTTATTACCTAACGGAAAACTAGACCAACCTGCACCCCCACCTATTGTAAATTGCCCTGAATTTAACACATTTGCATTTTTTCCAAATATTACCGTATTGTTTAGTCCTGAATTTAATGTATTATTTTCGCCATTTATTAAATTGTTCTTGTTTGTTCCTTTTGTTATGTTATCGTTTCCGTTTATTATAGTTGATATTGTATTTCTTTCTGTTTTATTTTCTGCACCTTGTCTTTGATTAGATGTATTTCTAAAAGATGTATGTACTTTTGAATTATGCTTATAAGCAAAGCACTTCTGACTTTTTGCGCCCCAATTGTAGCCGTATGCTTCGCAAGTTATTTGATTAGACCTTACATCATTTGTACCGTCTGTAAAAATAACTTCGCCATTTGTTAAAACTTCTTTTGGTTTTATTGTATATCCTTTTTTGTATTCCATTACGGTATAAGTATAAATTCAACTTTTGCCAAAGTATTCGGCTTGTATTCTATTTTATTAACTCGGTATTCTCTATTCTTAATAACAACTGTATCGTAAAATCTAAAATTCTCAATGTCAGCAGGACTTAAATCTACTTTCATTGTCATTACCCTTGTGTCAGGGTTATATAGTTCGTCATAATAAGGTGAATAGTATGTTTGATACAAATTATCAACAGGCGAACTACCTATTGGTTGTATTAATTGTCTGCTTTCAAAATTGTAATCTATTGTACTTGTAGTTGTAGGTATTTCTGTTAAGTGTGCAAACTGTAAAAATTCATCTTCTGAATTAATTGCTGCTACACCATTTTGAGCAGGTACAAAATATGTTTTAGTTGGTAGTGTCTTAACACCTACATTGTAAAGTATTCTCGGCAAGTTTTCAAAATCTTCAAATTCTGTTCCGTCATCATTACCTGAATAAATATGTGGTATAGTAAGTTCAGCGTCAAATAATTCAGTTGCAGGTCTTATTAATGTAGGTGCAAAAGGTGTGGCAATTATTTCTTCTACACCTGTTAAACTTGATATTTGATTGCCTACTGCCGTTGAGCCGTCAAGTTCTTTTGTTCCGTAAAGATAACCGCTTGTTGCTTTTTTATAGATATTTAATGAATAGTCGTTATCGTCATCTTCATATCTTAGTTTTACCATTCTTTTAAGTTCTAACGGCTTTAAGTTTATTTCAGATACATCTACTTTTTCCGTCCAATTATGCTGAGTGCTATCTGAATTGTTTATGAAAATATCTGAATAAGGTTCTATTCTTAAAACTTCATTTTCTTTAATAACTACCAAATTAAACATAGTCATTATACCCTTAAAAAACTCGTATTGATTAACTTCACCCCTTATAGAGTGTAATAAACTTGAAGCAGCAGTTTGTATAGAAGATAATTGATAGAAAAAGACGCTTCTTAGTGTAGATGTCGTTATTCCGTTTATTGAAACAGAAGTATTATTACCCTGTAAAAACTTATTAGCAACATCTGACTTAAAAACGCATTTCAAAGTATCGTTAGTGTCTAATAATCTTGTGAAATAACCCTGATAAGTAAAAAAGCCACCTGCTGCAAAACCTGTATGCGACATAGCGTCTATTGAAGTTGTAGTTCCTGTACTTGCGTCATAATGTTGCCATTCAACATCTATTGCTCTATTAGAACTATCGTCATTGTACAAAAATATATTGTAACTTATTGAAACAGTAGTATTGTTGTTAGTAGCAGTTAAAGTATTTCCTGATAAATATGTACCTGCTATTCCTGTTGGGTTTTCTGATATAACACTACCTATTTCTAATTCAGTAAAAGAAGTTCCTGCTCTTACTATTGTTTCGTCTTGATTATTAGTTTGAAAACTCTCAAATACTTCACTACTACCTAACCCTTGACCCCAATTAAAGTCCATATATAATTTCTTAAAATCGGTAGTGTCAAAAAAGTTAGAAGTAAATTGAAACCCTGCTTCGTGTATTATCCTTTGTAATAAGTATTTAACCTGTATAAAAGGTCTAAACACTTGTTCCAAATCTATTAACCCTATATTACCTGAAGCGTCTATACTGAAATCCCCTCGCCAATTTACAAAAGGGTATTTTAATACATTTGTATTTCCTAATCCTATACTACTATCGTAAGCAGCCGAAGAAGTAGTTAAGTTTTGTGCTAAGTCAAGTCCTGTACTATCGTCCCAACTATTCTTTATGTTTGTAATTGTATAATCGTGTTGCAGTTCTGTAAAATCAATTTCTGCAAAAGTTTTGTCTTGTAGTACATCTTTTAGTGTTACAGGTTCAGAATATAAATTTACATTGTAACTTACTTCACCTTCTTTGTCGTTTATATCTATAAGTTGTAAAAACCCTTCAAATAGTAAGTAACTATCTTCTTTTAATACTGCTCTTGTTTTTAAGTAAGGGTTAAAAGCAAACCCTGTTGTTGTTCTTTGTACATCAAAGATATGTCCGAATATCTTGTTGTTTCGTTTTGTGTTCGGTAAGTGAAAGTCTTTAGAATATGATTGTACTTTTTCTGCTACATTCTTAAAATCGTCAATACTTAAAGTTAAAGGTATTGCTTCATCTTCGTATAAGTCGCAAATAACTTGTCCGTCTGCTAAGTCAGTTATTATTTGTGGTGCAGATTGTTGTGTTTCTTTTATTGATATATTTGTTATTACAAAATTATTGCTATTTTTTCCTATCCATTCTAAACTCAAAACCTCGTATGTTGGACTTCCTAATGCAGTAAAGGTGTGTTTAATTTCGCCATTTACTATATGGCTATTGTTTTTTATTTGTGCAGATTGTCCGCCTATATTACTATAAGACAAACCACTTCTATTCCAATTTGTAAAAAACCTATTACCTATAACTAATTGATTAAGTGTAGGCATAGTTGAAGAAGTTGTTATTGTAATTTCATAACTCGCACCTGCTGTAAGACCATTAATTAATTGATACACCCCTGTACTACCAAGTTGTGAAGTTGTACTACCAAATAAAGTCAAACCTGCTGAGGTTATTGTTGGTACGCTTGTAGCACCCCAAGTAGTAGTTGCAGATGTGTGAAAGCCACGAAAAGAAGTCGTTGGTAATCTGTTCAACATTGCAGCGTGAATAGGTTTTGCTGAACCTGTTTGAAAAGGTGTGCCTAAAAAACCACCTGAAAAATTACCCTGTGATACATATTCGTTAAATATACTTTGAGTAGTAAAAGCATATCCGTTATTGTCTTGTGGGTATAGAATTAATTGTACTGACATTTATGCTTTTTGTATTCGTTTATTATGCGACATTTCTATTTCTATTGTGTATTGTTTTAGTTTGTCGTTTGCCGTTGTTTTTCTTGTATAACTTGAAGTTGTTACAATACAAGGTTGTACATATTTATTTACTAAATTCTTAATTGTTCCACGTGAAGTATCTGTACTTCTTTCTTGCAATACAAACACATCAGGACTTGTAAATATTTCTTCTAACCAAGCCGCTTCTTCTTCTGTTATGAAGTCAGTTTGTAGTGTTATCATTTCTTTTGCGTTTGCTACAAAAGTTTTACTACCGCCTTGATGTCCGTATTTTTTATATTTTCTTTCGTTCCAAGTTCCTTTTAATTGTTGGTAGGTTTCTCTTTTAGAATTTACTTTTCGTACATTTCTTTTAGTGAAGTTATAATAATCCCAAACACCCAATCTGTTTAACCAACACAATCTAAATTTCTCATATCCTTTGCATACTTCTTGTTTATAGAATTTGTATGTAGAACCAACTGTTATATAAGTTCCTGAACCATTATCTGCCTGTGCTTCAACTGTATAGTAATCCCAATTTGCAGGTAGTGAGTTACCTGCACCCTGTATATTAGCAGTTCCAACACCTACATATTGTAGTTGTGCTTTTGGGTTAGTTGTAGCAAATGTTACGCTTCCGTTAGCGTGGTCATAAGGGTAAGTAATTGCACTACCTGTTGTACTTCCATTATAGTAGAATTGTATATTTATCTGCCTTATTCTTGTTATCGTTCCTACTAACCCTACAAAATACCCTAACCTGCCACCTGCACTTAAAGCAGTAGTACCACTATCTGATTGAGCAAAAAGACCAAGAGTACAAAAATCATTTTCACCTATATATTGTGTAGTCGGTGCGTTTGATAAGAATTTACCATTTGCAGTAGCACCGTTAAGTACATAATTGTTAAAGTGATAATTGTAGCCAAAGTTTCCTGTTGTGCTATCAATAGCAAGTGTATCATCTTCTTGTCTTGTTGCGTTGTGTATGTAAAAATTGTCTGAGTTCAAAAAACTACTACTTGTGTTTTGTAAAGGCGAAGAAAAATCGTCTGCAAATTCCATATAAAACTTAAAGCCAACTAACCTAACTGCGTTTCTGTTTGTACTCCATTTGTCTATTTGGTGTATTGAATGTGGTGTAGTTTCTGAAAAGTCAACTTGATTGTATTGTGTAAAGTAATCAACATTACTTGCAGTAATTGTATAACCACCTAAATAATCTGGACTTACATACGCTTCTAATATTCTACTGAAGTCAAATATACCTGTTCCTGCATTGTTAGGTACAACTTTAAGTGTTGCTACCTTTGAAGTAGAAGGGTGTCCTAACCAAAACGGATTACCTGCTTGACTGCTTACATATACTTCTGCTACATATTTTACTTTTACTTTATTTGCTACTATATTTGTATCTTCAACAACAAAAATAATTTCGTCATCTACTGCTAACATCTTGTATAGTGGTTGTTGTATTATGTTCATAACTCTATTGTTTCAAAATGTGTTATTATGTCTGTCTTAAAATTGTCTAACAATTCAGTATCTAATTTTGCAAGTTCTATACTCATTGGTTTTGAAAAGAAAGAAGTTGCTGCAAGTCCTTTTGACTTTATGCTTCTTGCTATTAAGAATTGTAAAGATTTTCTACTTACAAATCTGCCTTTTTCATCTCTTGTGCCTTTTAAGTTCTTTCTTACTATCCATTTATCTAATGCACTTGCAGGTGGTTGTTTAGTTGTGTATTTGAACGGACTTCTTTTACGCTTACCGTCTATATTGTGAAAGGTTCTTGTTGTTTTAGTACCTGAAACACCTTTATCTACAAAAGAAGCGTAGTCAGCACCTTTGAAAACTAAATTGTAGCCATTGTTAGTTGCTTCAAGCCGATATTTCAAACTATCACTTAATTTACCTTCCTTACCCTTTGCTTTTAATATCTGCTTACCTTTTCTTATTATATTTTTCGCAAATTGTCGTAGATACTTTTCTAAATTGTTTTTCCGTAACTTAGCCACTATACTGACGCTGCAAATACTTCTATTTGAATATTGTTTGAAGTAATAGGTCTAACTTGTACTGACGCTAAATCTTCTAATGTGCCAAATGAAGGGCTTGTGTCTGCTTCTGCTAAAAGAATGTCATCACCATTACAGAGTATATGTGATGCACCTGCCCTTAACCTTACTTGATACAAAGTTGCTGAACCTACAAATGCTACTTCACATTCATTAGTGCTATCTAAGTTAGTAATCCTAAAATACTTTACATTATCCCTGTCTAAGTTACTACCTGCTGCGTGTGGTGTAGCACCAAATTCTGCAACTATTGTAGTTTCACTATGTGTACAAGTTACTGTTCTTTCAAAAGTATCTACAATGTCAGAAGTAGTAAGTTCGTTAGTTGAACCCCTAACTGCACCGTTGATAGTTACGCTTTCTGTAATTGTTACCGTTAAATCTGCCATAATTATTTTTTGTCTATTTGTTTTAATTTATTTATTGCCCATTCTATACCGCTTGTGCCACCCCAAGCGTCCCACATAATACCACCGCAACCTTCTGAGTAAGGCACATCTTTGTTTTGTTGGTGTCGCTTAAAAGACGCCATTCGTGCTATTGTATCTCTACTTATGTTTTCCCTTCTTGCTAATTGTCCTGCTCTCGTCCAACCTACTCTTGTACCACAATCTGTACCGTTTTCTTCTTTCCATTTAATTGCCCTCTTAGCGTTGTTTGTTGCTGATTGAGGGTAATCATTATAACTTTCGAGTTCTATGCTTATATCGTCTAATTTGTCTACTAAATCGTTATATTTCATAAGTTATTTTTGGCGGTATTAGTTGTATTGTTAGTTTTCCTATTTTTATTTTAAGCATATATCTGTTGCTGTTGGTATTTCGCAAGTGTCGTAAGTCCATTCAATAACAATAGGCAAGTTCAAAGTCCAACCTGCTAAAGTGTTATCAAATCGTTCTGTAAAAGGTTCAAGTGTAAAGTCATCTGCTGTAAAGTATCTTGCTTCTTCACCTGCGTCTGCACTTGATAAATACAATGTACTGCCACTTCTGAAAGTTGCTATAATATCTAACATAATAGAAAGTGTGTCGCTTAATACTTCTTGTTCGTTTTCGCTTTCGTCTGGCTCTACAATATCTGCTACAACTAATTGAAAGTTATGTTGTAGTTGTCCTTTACTTGCGTTTACATTTATTGTGTTGATATGTAACAAAGGAAACAAAGTGTTTTTGTTTAGGTCTATATCAAATATGTCGCCTGTTGTTACTGCTTGTATTTGAAAATGCTTTTCGCCTACGCACTTTATTGTATCTATTACATTGTTGTAAGTTTTGTACCTAATGCTATCTATTGCCATTTAATTTTACTTTTTGTGTTTCATTCAAATCTAATTCATAAGACAACCAAGTTAATGCTTCTAATAAAGGTCTTTCAGTTATAAACTCTAATTTTGAAAAGTCGCCACCTGTTAATCTGTACATTACTCCGAACCAACCCCACTTTTCGCCAAATTCATTTCCGCTTGTATCTTGTTCATCTTCTCCATTAAAAATAGCGGCAAAGTTGTCAATAGTTCGTTCCCTAAATTCCAAAAAAAAACCAAACTTTGTTGTACTTGTTCTGCGTTCATTTTCTTCCTAAACTTTTCTGCTCGTTGCCTTCCGTCCTTATACGCTTGAACTGAATACATCTTACCTTCTTTGCTTGTTACAGGTCTAAATAGAACTGCCATTATCTTGTGCATATTCTTGTCTATTCCGTCCTTAATATAATGTTCTATGTCCGCCCATTCGCCTAAGGTTATTTCGTCCAAGTCAGGCAGAAATCCGTATTCTATGCCGTCTATTTCAAAGACCTTTTTTAACTTACCTTCTATTTGTAACTTTGATAATCTTTCAAATATCGCTGCCACATCTGACAAAGACATTTCTTCTACTAACTTAATAGGCAAAGTTGATAGTGCCTTAATTGTTTCTTTTGCTTCTTGTGTCTTTGACTTCTTTTTACCTAATACTAATTGCTGCCATTTCTCTAATGTTACATCTTTCCAACTATCAACAATTTTATAGGTTTTTAACTTTCCTTCCTTCTTAACTTTGACTTTCATATTTTATAATAGAAAATTTGGATATTTAGTTTAGAATTGTTTTATTTGCACTTTCTTGAATGTTTTAGTTAGGAAATTAGTCGTATCGCTAGGTGCGGCTTTTTTCTTTTACTGTACAAAATACCTTCCGTAATTACTATCTATTTCGTAGTACATTCGCATTGCTAAACTATCTGCAAAGTCAGGTGACCTACCTATTAAGTTTTTAATAACATCTTTTTGTATTATTTGCAACTTTGTATCTCTATCTGCGTTTTTACTTCTGACTTGTTCAAGTTCTTCAATGATGTATTGCTTAATCATTATGTCGTTAGTAGTTATTCCTATTTCGTTTTTGTTTATCTTTTCTGCAAGTTTGTAGTAGCATTGTGTTTTAAGGTTCTGATAGTTTTCGTTTTTAAGTGGTCTGCTATTATTTACAAGACCTCTGCAACTCGGTAACATATCAACTACACCACCACCTACACCGTCTTCGTCTATAATTATGTTTGCCCTTTTTACTTCGTTCTTAAATTGTAAGTCCTGAATTGTTTTTGCTACTTCTGTTACACTTGACTTGTCATAAGATTGTATATGTTCTACTTGTAAGCCATTCCATAACATAATAACAGTTTTGTCTTGTCCGTATCTTGCAACATCACAAGTAATATACCTTTCGCCTAATTGTGCTTGATTATTAAACAAATCTACAATGTTATCGTATTGTATTAAGTTATCGTCAGAAGCGTCATACTCCCAATTTCCGAATAATAACCTTTGCTTAGTTAATTCGTCTAATGTTTCTAATTGCTTCTTGTAATATTTGCTTATGTATTCGTTGTCATCAACTAAACTTTGTATAAATTTCTTATGTGGTTTTATTGTGTTGTCTTTTGCAGGTCTGTAATATTGTGTGTAAGTCCAATTCTTTGCAGGGTTGCAAGTCATAATCATTTTAGGTATGATATTGTATTCATCTAATCTGTATCTTAATCTACTTGCTACAATGTTTTTTGCCTTTTCTGTTATTTGGTTTGCTTCGTCTATAAAAGCACCTGTTATTTCCAATGAACCTAAACTGTCAAAGTTTCTATCAGAAGGGTATAAGAATAAATCTTTAAGTATTATTTGGCTTCCGTTGAAGAATGTAATAATATTTGTTCCTGCATTGAAGTTATAGTGTTGTCCTGATTTTACATTCCATTTTTCGCATACTTCAAAGAATGTATTTAATGTAGTTTTTTTCAAACTATCTAATTTGCTTCTCCCCATTAAGTATCTTGTCTTTGGGTATTTTAAGCAAACTAATATTAGCCAAGAACAACCAACCCACGACTTTCCACCTCCTGCTGCACCACCGAATAAAACCTCAGTTGTAGTTTTATCAAATAAGTACCTTATTGCTTGTGATTGTGTGTTAGTGAATTTAGTATCAATATTCAACTCCGTCAATGTTCACATTTATTTTTATAGGTTCTTCACCACTTGTTATATCTAATTCTGACTTTTCTATGTAACCTCTTTTTTTGCCTTTTGTCTTTAAGTAAAAGATTGTAGCAGAAGTATTTCCGTTACTCATTTGTGAATGTAATTGACTTTCTGCAAAATCAAGTGCTATGTTTTCAATATCTTTAACTTTCTTTGCAAAGTCCTCATCTTCTTTTAACCATTTGTAGTATGTGCTTCTTGCAACTCCTACTGACTTTACTGCCGTTGTAACTACTCCTAACGACTTTTCCAAAGCGTCTAAAACTGCTTCCTTTTTTATGTGTCTATTTTCGTCCATATTATTTTTTCCAATCACCTTTGCTAAATTCTTTCTTTGACATTCCGAATGTTTTTTTTCTGTTTATGTTCTTTTGTGTAAATGTTTCTTTTTCGCTTTTCATTTCTTCAAAATAACTTTTGCAATGTTTCATTTGTTCTAATGTGTAAAAAACAAAACTACACCTGTAAGCGTCTTGTGCTAAAAATTGACAATCAGCAACTCCGTGTATTTCTTTTTCACCATTAAAAACAGAATAAAAACCATTTTCTTGTGCTAAAGCAAATCTATATTCAGGAAAAACTAATTCACCACCTGATACACCATACCTTGATATCAAAACATTTGACATAACACCTTTTACATTACCTCTATCTCTATGGTATCTAATTATTTGATTTTTGTTTGCGTTAAAGGTTGTAAAAGGAAGATTTTTTATTAAATAATCTTTATTTACAATTTCTTTAATTGTTTTCAAATCTTCTTCGTAATTGTTTGGCATTTTAGATTGATAAAGTTTTGCTATCTTTTCTGCTATTGTCAAAATTGTTTTGAAGTTGTTAAGTTCCTTTGTGTTTTTTTTCGCAGGTCTGCAAGAGTGCATTCTTCTTGCTTCATTTTTTGGTAATGCACCAAAGACGCTACTCATTGTTGGTACTCCTGAACCTTGTCGCCAACTTTTAGACGACTTTGTGTTAATGCTTACTTCTTCTGCTTTTTTAATTAAGTTGTCAGGCAGTTTGTCGTAAAAAGCAACTATTTCACCATTCATTGTAAATAATGTCGGTTCAGTTATTAAAATGTCGTAATCTTCCTTTTTAGGATTTTTACCTATGTAATTGTTGCAATCTTTTATTTTCTTTATTTCAATTGTTTTCATTGTGATAATTTATTAAAAATACAAGTGTTTCGCTAAAATCATTCAATTTTTGTTTGTTCATTATTTGAGTGATGTTTTCAACAACTTCTTTGTATTCGTCTTGCAAAAATGACATTTTTAATATTCCTGTTTCATTATTCAAATAATTTTCTAAATAATCATTGTTTTCTACATTTTCTTTGTCATTATAATTGTCATCTGTTTGCCAAACATCTAAACCCCAATCATCTAAAAGTTTTGTGTTCCATTCATTGCCTAACAATGCCCAATCCCATTCTCCAAAACCTACATTGTCTTTTACTATAAATTCTTGCTTTTGTTCTTCTGTTAATCCTTTGGCTATTTTAACAGGCACTTCTTTTAGTCCTGCTTCTACACAAGCCCTGTAACGCATATTGCCGCCAAGTATGACATTATCTTCGTCTATAACAATAGGTCGTAGTTCTAACATTTCAGGGAAGTCCTTTATGCTTTGTACTAATTTCTTAAACTTTTCTCCTTTTATTAATCGTGGATTGTTTTCGTTTGGTTGTAATTGATTGATTTTCATATTATATAATAGATTAATTTAGCATTCATTTGGTAGCGGTAAATTTACACCTAATTCTGCAAAAGCCCATATCCTTATTTGTTCGCAATATTCGTTGAACTCTTTTTTATCTAACTCTTTACTTTTGTCTGCTATAAATTTTTGTTTTAGTATTTCGTGCATTTCAAACTTATGATACCCACAATGATGAGCAATAGGTAAAACTATGCACTTAAAGTAATATTTATTTTGTCTTTCGCTTCTTATCATTTTATCCTTCTTTTAGGCGGTTTGTCGTCAGGGTTGTGTTTATCGTAGCCGTCTTTTTTTAAGCGTCTTTCTCTTTGGTTTGCTTTGTGTTGTATTATCCTATCTTCTTGTGTGTATTCGTTTCTTATTATTGTAGGCATACCTTTGTTTTCTGTTAGGCAAACCATTTCCTGTTCGCAACAATAAGCGTCTTTGTTTCTTAACTTGTTGTTTCTAAAAACAAAAGTGTATTTATTTAGTTCTATTTCGTTACCGCAAATATCACACTTGTACCTCATCTTCTAATTTTTTTAATAAGTTTTCAGGTGTGTAGATTTTATCTGTACTTGCATAGTTTTGGTATATACAAGTAAAGTTATTGTCCTTCCAAGTCCATAACGACTTAACACCATTTTTAATGTGGTTTTTTAATACCCACTTAATTGTTTTGTATTTCATATTAGTATAATCAATTTTTAAGTCCATTTGTTTTTAGTTAATTCGCTTTGCAAAAGCAATCTGTTTCATAATCCATATCTAAATCAAATAATTTTTTTTGCTTCTTATTTAATTCGTGTAAATCCTCTATTGTTTGAAATTGTCCTTTTGCCATTTCAATCATTTCTTTTACGCTTTTATTTGTCCTTAAATCAAATCTGGGTATTTTTTCGTTCTTATATTTTTCTTCTGCATTTTTCCACCATTCTGCAATTTTAGGATTTTCCTTTATTATAGTTAATCTTTTTCTCAATGACTTCTTAAAGCATAAATCACAATTACCTTCATAATCTTTTAATTCCAAATCAAAACATTGTTTATCCCACCACTTACGGATAAAATTGTAATCTGCTCTTATCTCATCACATAAAGGATATATTATATTTTGCTCATCTGCATAGTTAGATTTTCTATGTTTTTCATCATACCTTATGCCCATTGCAGTTTTTATATCTTTATATCCTAATTCTTTTACATATTTATTTATAGGTGACATTTTTAATTCTCTTGTACAATTACTCGCAAAATTATTCGGCATAGGATATTTATTTAGCATATCAATAAATGGTTCTCCTTTTCTACTTGCTGTTTCATAATCTACTATTTTATAGGTTGTCCCCTTGCCTTTTTCGTTTATTACTTTTGCTTCCACCCAAACAATATCAAGCCCCCATTCTTTATCGCATTTATTTATGAACTCTAATGTTTGTTCTTTTTCTTTTCCTGTATTTGCAAAAATAAATAGTTTCTGATATTCATTATACTTACTATTCTCTTTAATGAATTTAGCCATAAACGCAGAAGTCCTTCCACCGCTAAATGTGCATACTAAAAGTTTATCGTTTTTCATTTGTTTTTATTATAGATTGCAGTAATTCCTTTCCATACTGAATTAAGGCAACTGCTACAATTAGTTGTTACTTTGTGGTTCGTTCCGTAGATTGTATTGTATAGTTCAATCAACTTTGCTTTTGTTTCGTGGTCTTTCGCTTGTCCTTTTTCTAAGTCAGGCATAATTTCTAATACTTCTTTTACTAAGTGTGCAGGCACTTCTTTTGGTTGCTCTATTTCTTTTGTACTTTTCCATAAACCTATCGGACATTCTGTAAAACTTAAAGTTGTTTTAACTCGCATAAAGCAACCGCACTTCTTACAAGTTCCTGTTGGCTTAAAATAGTAATCACATTGTCTGCATATATCAAGCCGTTCCTTTCGTATTTCATTACTCGTAAAATATTTCACTATCTAATATTTCTTTAAGTTTTGTTCTTACTTTCTTTATTGTGCTGAATAAAGAGTTTCTGCTTATTCCTGTTTTCTTTGCTAAACTATCAAGCGTATGCCCTTCGTTGTAATATACTTCAAACACTTTCTTGTCGTACCAATACATTTTCTTTAATTCTCTTTCAATCTTTTCTATTGCTAATTTCTTGTATATGCTTTCGTCAATTACATCAGGAATTTGTGATATATCTTTTTTGTCAAATATGTTATTAAAACTTCCGTCAATCTTTGTATAGTATTTCCTGTACTTATAGTAATATGTACTTCTGCTGCTTGTTATTGCTCGGTGAATAGCAACTGCACCATACTTTACTAACCCTTCTAATCCGTCTTTGTCGTATATGTCGGTAAGGGTTTGTTTGTTCATCTGCATAAAATATAACATCTGCTCCTGCACCACTTCGTCAACTACATTCTTGTCGTCAGTATAGCGTTCTGCAACTGCAACAAATCTATTTCTGTTGTCTGCAATTAGTTTGTATATTTTATCAATCTTTTTCAATCTTTAATTGTTCTAAGTCCTCAATAATTTTGTAACTTAATTCAGTAAGTAAAGTTTTATATGCCCTACAAGCAGCACGATTTTTAGTTGTTTCTACACCTGCTAAAAATCCACTAAAACAACTTGTCAAGTTTGTAGGTATTATTGACATAAAATCTGAATAAGCACCTAACTTTTTATCACCGTATTCGTTATGATACTTAATAATTATTTCTACAACATCTAAAAAATTGTTGTATTTAGTTTCTGTTGCTACTTCTTTCATACTTTCGCAAACTGTTATTA
>JAERSJ010000045.1 GCA_016845825.1 Methanobacteriota archaeon | reverse complement strand
GATAAATGTAGAGATTAGTGGATCTGTAGCAATAGTATCATTGTTACTATTTACCAGGCCATAGTCCGAAGCAGTTACACTCCATCCCATTTCAGTTAGTGAGTCATAAATTATTGAATTAATATAGTGTGTCAATGTAATTTGTTGATAATTTTGACCAGACATAATTTGTTCCCAAAATAGCCAGTAGATGAAGCATATCAAGTAAGGTCTTTCAAAGTACACATTTATTGCGCAGAATATTGACAAAAATCCAATCCAGTTAAGTATTACTATCTTTATCACTAAGGCTAAAAGCCCGATTTCCTCAAGTATTCCATGAACTCCTGCTCCCATCATCACTATTATGTAAAATATTGTAGAGTATAGTCCAAGCAAGATAACTCCAGTTATAATTCCACTAATGTATCTGTAAGTAAAAATCTCTATTGGATGAATTGGCGATGTTCTCAATATTTGCATTGTTTTCAAATTATACTCTTCACTAATTAGTTCGGAACTAAACATAATACCTAGGAGTAAAGCGATAAATCCAATTCCAAAAAATTGAGATAAGTCTAAAAATATGTCTCTCAAATCCTCGTGCAGTAATTCACCACTACTTGTAAAATATATTCTTTCTCCGTCAATTTCTTCAGAAATACGATCGTCTGAGTATTCATAATAAACAAGTAAGCCTAGGGCACATGGCAACAACAAGATTGCTACTAAAACCCAAGTTAATTTGTTTGTAATTAATCTATAAGAGCAATCTTTGAATATTGGAGGAAATAGCGTTGGAAATCGTTTGAACATTTTGCTTATTTCCATTGTTTTCCCTCTACTAATTTAGAATATAACGAGTCTAGTGTGTCATCGTCAGAACCTATTCTTTCGACAATAATTTTTTCATCCTTAAGAATTTGTGGAAATTCCGTATAAAATTTTTCAGACTCATTAGTCTCCAGTATTATTTCGCCTTCGCTTTCTAATAATCTGCCTGCAGTTATCCATTTTTCATCAAGCATACGTTTGACTAGTGGCCTCAATAGATTTTTATCGACTGGGGATATTTTGATTTGAATTGGTATGTTCGACATCAGTTTTCGTATTTCATGTCTATTGCCTGAAGCTAATACTCTTCCATTATTAATCAATATTATATTGTCTGTTAAATATTCAACATCATGTAAAATATGACTAGATATAAGTATAGTTTTGCCTTCGTCAGACCATGATTTAATTTTTTCCATTAGTAGGTGTCTAGTCGTTGGATCTGCTCCTTGGAACGGTTCATCAAAAACTAAAATTTGTGGGTTGAATGCAGTTGCCCTAGCAACTTTTGTTTTTTGCCTCATACCTCTTGAGTATGTACGAATTTTTCGATGCATTGAGTCTTGCAGTCCCAATTCTGTTAAGGAATTTTGAGCCATTTCCGTAGCTTCTTCTTTGTTGTAATCGTGAATCATTAGGAAATATGAAACGTAATCAACTGCATTCATATGTTCATAAAAACAATCATATTCTGGAACAAATCCTATTTTATTTCTTAGATCAAAATCATCAAAAGGATTTACTCCATTCACATATACGGAACCTATTGATGGCCTCGCCAATCCAAGCAACACTTTCATTGTAGTTGATTTTCCAGCACCATTCGGACCTAATATTCCAGTAACTCCAGGTCCGATATTTAGAGACACATTTGAAATTCCTTGCACTCTGCCATAATTCTTGGTAACTTCTTCAAAAATTATACTATTCATTTAGTGACCTCCATTCTAGATATGATGTAATTTACAAGAAGTATAAAGGAAGAGAATAGTAAAACGTATAGGCCAGTAATTATGCTTAGAGGAAATTCGATGATTTCAGGACTCCCAAATATAGTAACAAAGTAATCTACGTTGAAAATTTTATAACTTATTATGTCTAGGAAATGAATGATTGATAAAAGTAGGATATATTCCGAATTCTCAATATCCATTTCAGACATCAATCCATAAAAAATTTCCACTATTAGAGAAACTCCATACACAGTGCCGAAGAACCCTGCAGAAGCTAGAGACTCCCGGTTAATTGCAGCTGAAAAGGTAATTCCTATTATTGAGTAAGAAATTGAATAAAAAATAGCTTGCAGAATTAGATTGCTTAATGTCCACATATTACTGCTAAGAAAGTCTACATTTAGCCCAGATTTTGAAAATTGTGAAATAAAGACAGCTAAATTTGGAATTAAAGTAATTGTAAGCATTAGCAGGAAAATAGGTATTATTCTTGCAATTAGATAATCAATTCTGCTTATTGGTCTAGAAAGGTAAAGATGTATTGATTTGTCAGTTAAGTCGTTAGCAATAAGGCCGCTGCTTGCGACAGCAGCAATTAATACCAAAAATATTCTAGTTCCACCATATTGTAAATCTCCATAAAAATTTAGGTGCGTACATGTTTTTAGATCTTCAGAAACAGTATTACAAGGATACGAGTCTTGTCCTAATAATAGATAAAATGCAAATGTCCAAAGGTATACAATGCCAATCAGAAAAAGTATGCTTTTATTTTTAAGACTAAATAGTTTTTCGAATCCTCTTAGACCCATCCCCAAAATAATATTCCTTCTATCACTTAAATTAGGCTTGAAATCTTTAAATTTATCGGCTATCTTAGCATCATTCTTCAATTTACTACCTCCAGATAAATATTGTCCATTGTCATTGCAATTCTCTCCATCTCGTATAATTGGCATTTAGCGCTGGCTGCAGCGGAAATTATTTCCTTGAAACTTTCTTCATTCTTGTAAGGAATCCTTATCCATCTTTCAGTGATTTCAATGTTTCTCTTGTTATTATTTTGCTTTAAGATAGAAATGAACTCATCTGAATTTTCTCCAACTCTTATTTGTATAGTATCAGTTTGTCTCTTAACTAGCTCTTTTACATTTTCTTTTATCTGTAGTTTGCCATTATTAATTATAATAACATAATCACAGACAGTTTCAACATCTTGAAGTATGTGTGTGCTCAGTAAAACGTTTGTATTACTAATTTCAGCTAGTCCATTGATAGTCTCGAGCATTTCCTGTCTCGCATTAGGATCCAATCCCGATGTGGGCTCATCAAGAAACATTAGTTCTGGACCATGAACCAATCCTTGTGCCAACTTTATTTTCTGCCTCATACCGCCAGAATATTCTTCAATTAAGCGATATTTCTCTTCACCCATTCTTAGATGTCCTAATATTTCATGCGTTCTCTGTGTAGCCGTTTGGTAGTCTAAACCAGAAACTTGACCCATTTCAATTAAAAATTCGACACCAGTCATTTTGTTTGGAATACAGTCATGTTCGGGCATGTAACCAATTTTTTTTCTGATTTCAATTGAATTTTTATCTAAATTTTCACCCAGAACTGTAATTTCTCCACTAGTAGATTCAATTAACCCAAGTGCGATTTTGACAAACGTACTTTTTCCCGCTCCGTTAGGTCCTAGAATTCCAATCTTACCTTTTGGAATGTCTACAGTAAAGTCATCTAAGGCAGTCACTTGACCATATTTCTTTATGACATTTTTTGCTTCAATCATCAAAATCTAGTTTACTAACCTGCCTCTCTTATTTAAATATTTTGAAAAAAGTGATTTAAATTAATTTTATATACTGTCATGAGTGCGAAGGAATACCGTAGAAGAGATGTAATCTCGTTTTACTACGGAGGTGAAACCATCGCGTCAAACAAGATAAATCAAGCTATCGCCGATGCTCTCAGTTCAAATGGAGAGCGCAAATTTGTAGAGACTGTCGAGGTTGCAATCAATCTTAAAGATGTAGATTTACAAAATCCTCAAAAAAGAATTAGTGCTGAAGTAGCTCTTCCACATGGACGTGGAAGGCCTGCCCGAGTAGCAGTTTTTGCCCAGGGTGAAATGGCAGTTATTTCCAAAAAAGTAGTTGACACAGTAATTTCTCCTGAGCAAATAGATGAACTTTCTGAAAATAAACGTGAAGCTAGAAAGCTAGCTGGTAAATTTGATTTCTTTGTAGCTGAAACTGGTTTGATGGCTAGTATTGGTAAAAGTCTTGGTGTAGTTTTAGGTCCAAGAGGAAAAATGCCTCGACCTATACCTCCTCAAGCAGATATTGAGCGAATTATCAAAGGATTAACTAATTTAGTTCCAGTTCGCACAAAAGATCGTCCTACTTTCCATGTTCCAATTGGAAATGTTAGCATGTCTCAAGAACAGTTAGCAGATAATTTGGAAACCATATTGAAACGTGTAGAATCCAGTTTAGACAGAGGTTACGATAACATTGCTTCTGTTTGGGTTAAAACTACAATGGGTAAATCAGTGAGGTTGCAATAATGGTGAAAGCATATGTCGCAGACTGGAAAAAAGATGAAGTTTCTCAACTTCAAGATTTTGTAAAGTCAGCAGATGTTGTTGGTCTAGTTGACGTTAGTGGTATTGGCGCTAAGCAAATGTTGGATATGAGAGCTTCACTTAGAGACCTAGGTGTAAAACTACGAATGTCCAGAAATCGTCTTTTGAAGCGTGCATTAGAAACTTCATCTAAAGACAAAAAAGGTGTAGAACAAGTTATCGAAGCTTTGGAGCCAAAGCAATTAGCATTATTTTCTTCAACTGCAAATCCTTTCAAAGTATTTCAGATGCTTCTAGAGTCACAAACTCAAGCTCCAGCTAAAGGTGGAGAGATAGCATCTTATGATATCATTATTGAAAAAGGACCAACAGCTTTTCCAGCAGGACCTATTGTAGGAGATTTCCAAAATGCAGGTTTCCCTGCTGCAATTGAAAAAGGAAAAATTGTAATTCGTAAAAAACATACAGCAGTAGCTAAAGGCGACGTTATCAGTGAAGAAGTCGCATCAGCTCTTGCAAAACTTGAAATTTATCCGATAACCGTAGGAATGCAATTGTTAGGAGCATTTGATGGAGAGACTTTCTATCTGTCTGATGTCCTTAACATTGATCTGGAAGCTTTCCGTGGTAACGTACAAAGCGCTACTGCACAAGCTTTCAATTTAGCATTTAATACGAAGTACTTCACAGGATCTGTGATGCCATCATTGCTTTCCAAAGCTCATAATGACGCTTTGGCAGTTGCGATGTCAACATCTTATCCAACAGATTCAACGATCAAATCGTTGCTTGCTAAAGCTCACTCAGCAATGTTGGGTGTCGCTTCAAAGTCAGGCGATGGTGCTGATGATGAATTGAAGGAAATGCTAGGCAACGCAGCTACAGCAGCAGCGGCAGCTCCAGCACCTGTGGAAGAAAGCAAATCATCTGATGATGAAGAAGATGACGAAGAGGAAGAGGAAGCATCCGAAGAGGATACGGCCGCTGGACTCGGAGCATTATTCGGATAGAAAAAGGAGGCAAAAAAAATGGAATACGTCTATACAGCAATGTTGTTGCATTCAGCAGGAACAGAAGTAAGCGCAAAAAGCGTAGAAAAAGTCTTGAAAGCCGCAGGCGTCAAGGCAGACAAATCAAGAGCAGAAGCTCTTGTCGCATCTCTTGAAGGAGTAGATATCGAAGAAGCAATGGCTACAGCAGCAGTAGCAGCACCAGCAGCTAGCGGTGCAGCACCAGCAGCAGCAGCTTCTGAAGAAGCTCCAGCAGAAGAAGCTGAAGAAGAAGAAGAAGAAGTAAGCGAAGAAGATACAGCAGCTGGACTAGGTGCACTTTTCGGTTAAGGTTGAATGGGCATAAAGCCCTATAAATTCAATGGATGCCGATCAGGAAAACCAAGCCACTACAGCATCTGAAGATAATGCTTCTTCAAACTCTAGCGAAAGCTCTGTAGATACGAAACAAGATTGCAGCAAATGCTCAGTTGATGAATTAAAATCTAAACTCAAAGAGGCCGGTTTACCAGTATCAGGTAAGAAAGCTGACCTGATTGAGCGCTTAGAATCATCAGTATCCGAATCGTCAGACGATAAATCTGAAGAGTCAAGTGATGAAACAGATTCAGCTGAAGATTCCGATAAACCTGTTGTTAATCCAGTATTATCGCCAGAGGAATTAGAGCAACTATCTAGATCTGAATTGAGAAAGATTCGTAAAGAATATCATCAGAAGGCTGAAGAGCTGCGAGTAGGGCGAGATGAATTAAATCTCACATCCCAAACTCATGCTTCTGAAAGGAACGATTTGAATGTTAAAGCAAAAGAATACATGGATGAAGTTCACATGTATCGAGATAGGCGAAACGGTTTGAATGTAGAAGTCGGCCAAATTCGTGATGAAAGAAATGAAGTAACTGAAAAAGTTAATTCATTGAAGGATAATTTCTTATCTTTGAAACGTAAAAGATTTTCGGGTCAAAATTTACCTCCGATAGCAAGACTTAGGAAACAGATACAAGAATTAGAAATTAAGCAAATGACAACTCCTCTTACAACAGATAAGGAGCGCGCTTTGGTTGAGGAAATATCATCATTACAGAATAAAATAAAACAGCACGATGAGTTAATTGAAACTGATACAGAGGTTTTAGATGCTAGAGATACATTTAGGGAAGCTGAAAACAAACGCCGTGAATTAAGCAAGTCTATGCAAAAGAGTAGACAGGAAGCTCAAACAGCACACCATTCGATGAAAGATTCACTAAGACTTAATCGCTCAACTCGAAGAAAAGCAGATGCTGCACAACGCGCATTTGTTAAGGCTAAAGAAAAAGCAGACATTGTTCACAATGAATATATTGAATATTTGAGAGGAATGCAAGAGATTGACAGGATGACTGCATCACAGGGCAAATCAGGTTCCGTAGCAGATCAGAAAGCTAGTGCCGCTAGTGCTGAAGATTTATTTGCTAAATTTTTGGCTGGTGAAAAGTTATCAACTGAACAGTTAATGATTATCCAAAAAGCGGGAATGCTTTAATTTTAATCTAAATTTTTTAACTACCTTTTGGGTTTGACTAAAATGAAAGATCCACTCTGGGTGCCTTCAAAGGAGAGAATAAGGGATTCTTTGATGTATGAATTTATGCAGGGATGTCCAGAAAAATTTGACTCTTATTTCGATTTGCATGAATGGTCAATTAGAGATATGGAGAGTTTTTGGTCTCAGTTTTGGGATTTTTCTAATATTAAATATTCAAAGTCATATGATTCAGTATTAAAAAATCCAATCATGCCTGGTGCTGAGTGGTTTTCAGGTTCTGAGCTTAATTATGCTGAAAATTTACTCAAAGGAGATCCGAATCAGGTAGCTGTAATCTCGCTTGGCGAAAGTGGTTCAGCTAAATCTATGACTTTTAGAGAACTCAATCTTAAAGTATCTTCCGTGCAGAAAGGATTGGCTAATTTAGGTGTTAAAAAAGGCACAATTGTGGCTGGCTTTGTTCCAAATTGTGTTGAAACAGTAATCACCATGCTTGCAGTATCCTCACTTGGAGGAATATGGACGTCATGCTCACCAGATTTTGGTTCTAGAGGAGTAGTTGACAGGTTTGGGCAAGTTAATCCACACATCTTAATTACTTCAAATGGTTATAGCTATAACGGTAAATTATTCAACTTGGAAGAAAAAGTTAACGGAGTTCTGAATGTAATTGACAGTATACAACATGTCGTAGAAATCGAATATGTTGGTATTAGTTCCAACTTTAATCACGTTTCAGTAGTTTCATTTGATAATTTATTAGGCAATGAGCCCTCCAATCCAAGTTTCGAGCAATTACCTTTCGACCATCCACTTTACATAATGTATTCTTCAGGAACTACAGGACC
>JAERSJ010000044.1 GCA_016845825.1 Methanobacteriota archaeon | reverse complement strand
TTTGACCATGGTAGCTGCGTGGATTAATGCTGAAACAGTGGTAGGACCTTCCATAGCATCAGGAAGCCAAACATGTAAAGGAAACTGTGCAGATTTGCCAACAGAACCACCAAACAAACACAAAGTTGCCCACTTAACTTCTTCTAAATTGGCCATAAGAATCTGTGGATCTGCAAATAATTCGGAATATCTCAAAGTACCAAAAGTATTGTAAAGAATAACTAGGCCGAGAAGTAAAAATACATCACCAACTCTTGTAACTAAAAAGGCTTTTTTCGCTGCAGATGCTGCAGACGGTTTTTCGTACCAAAATCCGATCAATAAGTATGAACAAACGCCCATTAACTCCCAAAATATAAACATCAAAAGGAAGGAGTTTGCAACAACTAAACCATACATTGCGGCAATAAACAAAGAAATTTCAGCAAAATATCGCACTCGACGATCTCCTTGATCGTCCATGTAGCTGATTGAGAAGAGAACGACCAAATAAGAAACTACACCGACAACTAAAAGCAACAAACCTGCAAGAGCATCTATGTAAGTACCGAATTCAAAAGAATATGTTGAACCACTAAACCAGACCCTAGTGGATTCTACATAAGAACCACTTGCAGTTCCATTTACAAATAAATCATAAGCGATAGCTAATGAAAACACGGAGGAAAAACTCACTCCAAAAAGAGCTATTGTTCCGCCCTTTTCAGAATCTTGAAGGCCGAATAAGAGAATTAAAGCAAAAGAAATTAAAGGGAAAACAGGTATCATCCATGAATAATGTACAGGAGACTCAGAAGAAGTAAGGAGTAGATATGCTAACAAGAAAATAGCAAAAGTCAAAAATAATCCAATTTTATTCAATAATATCTTTGGAACACCTTTAGTTTCTCCCATAATTACCACCTAAGCCTGTTGAGTAAATCAAGCTCTATTGTATCTCGCTGTTTAAACAGACTTAGAAGAATTGCCAAGCCAATTGCAACTTCAGCAGCCGCAATAGTAGTAATGAATAAAGCAACAATTTGACCGGTTAAATCGTGATAATATGTAGAAAATGCAACAAAATTAATGTTTGCTGCAGTAAGCATAATTTCAACAGACATCAAAACTACAATTGAATTTTTATTTCTAATAACGCCATAAGCACCTATCAATAGGAGGATAGAAGAAAAAAGAATAAAGTGAATAGGATCAATCATCTTTTTCCTCCCTTGCTAAGAATACACCAGCCTGAAGTGCTACAACCATCATTACACCAAGAAGAAGAAAGGGAACTTCCCAATCATTAAAAAGCATAAAAGCCAAAAACTTTGTTGTACCGATACGCAAATCACTCTGAGATGAAGACTCTGAACTATAACCTAAATCATCAACTGCAAAAACAGACCAAGTATATTCTTTACCTTCAACAAAATTGGAGTACTCATATAAAGTTTCAGAGATATTTGTAGCCTCATGGATTATAGGAACATCTCGATCTTCATCATCAAATTCACGAATTTGAATAGTGTAAGTGACTCCTATTTTGTCCCAATTGAGTGTAATCTTTGAAGAAGTTTCAAGTTGATGCTCATCTGTTTTAATAAGTTCAGAGAAATTCGAACCTGCAATTCCTGTATAATATACTGAAGAAGTGTAATTACCAACTTGCAATCGAGAGCTTGTCGTAGAATTAAATTCAGTCAAGTTAGATTCAAGAACTATTTGATCTTCCGAATCAAAAATAACTACACGATAAGTAACTGCTACAGCATTCCAGTCAAAAGTTAAAGAATCATCATAGTGATGATAATTATTCTCAGGGAAATTGATCGATGGTGAACAACCTGTAGGGCAAGTCGTTGATGCTGGTTCAGAAATTTTTAAATTAGACCAAGGAACCATGGCTATGGAAACAACAACATAAAGAGCAAAAATTATGACGAAAGCGTCTCTGAACCATATTGTTGTCCTACTAGGCACTTTCTCCTCCTTTCAAAGTTCTCTTAGTTAACATAATGCCGAAAATTATAACAACAGAAATAGCACCTACGTAAACTAATACTTGAATAACTGCTAAGAATTCAGCATCGGCCAAGATAAATAGACAGGCAGTTAGAAGAAAAACTGCTGAAAGCCAAACAACTGCATGAACAATATCATTTCCATTGACGACTGCCCAAGCAGAAGCCAAAATTAGTGATGCAATAACCCAGAACAAAACTACAATCATTTCCATGGACTAAGCCTCCGACTCAGGTGCTGGAATTGTAAGGCCACTGGAACTTGAATTTGATATAGGCTCCATGTGTAGACAGGAAGCTGGACACACTTTAACGCAAGTAGAACAGCCAATACATATTGTATAATCAAAATAAGGATTTTCAATGTTTCTTACTTTACCACTTTTTAATTCTTTATTGACAGCACCTTCGTCCATAATTATACAATTTGTTGGACAATTATCTACACATTTACTACAGCCAATACAAGTCTCCGAATTAAGTGCAGGAGATTCCATCATAAAGTTTGTTAATGGTAAAGTTGGTGATTCCTCTAAGTCGACCTTCATTGAACGAGCTGGATAAATCAAAGCTTCTCTATTAGTATCTGCTAGTTCATAAAAGTCAGTCATTGTCATAGCGCCAGTTGGACAATAATCTTCACAGAAACCGCAGAACATACAGTGGCCAAAATTAATGGCTGGTCTTTCTGCCTTATTTTTCTTTTTAGCAACATGAGAACCATACCAAGCTTTGTCTTGTTCTTCTTCCGAAAGATCAACAGGTTTCATCTTCAAACATTTATTTGGACAGACTTCACCACATATTCCACAACCTATACACAAATCCCAGATAACAGCATTCATTCCTCTATATGTTGGAGGAGGATCCCTTTTTTCAAGCGGATACATGACCGTTGTTGGTTTACCAAAAGTAGACTTGAAAAACTGTTTCAGTGTAACTTTCATTGGGTTAACAAAAATGTCCATTAGACCAAGATTTTTCCTATCGGAAGCCATCAGAAGACCTCCGGAAGGTTAACTATGTCATCAAAGTAAGGATAAATTTCTACCATAAATATAACGATTAGGATATTAATTAAAGATAGGGGTAAAAGCTTTTTCCAGCCCAATTCTAAAATTTGGTCGGTTCGAATTCGTGGAACTGTCCAACGAATAAAAATCCAGAAAATAATAATTAAATAAACTTTGAGTAAAAACCAGATTTCTGGAGGTACTGGCCATGGCCCTGCCCAACCACCCAAGAATAAAATTGTGGCAACAGCAGCCCCGGCGAAACCTCTGATATACTCTGCAGCTAAGAATAACATGTATCTTATTCCACTATATTCAGTAGTCCAACCTTCCACGAGTTCAGCTTCAGCTTCAGGCAAATCGAAGGGAACTCTTTCAACCTCAGCAAGAATACATATCATAAAAACAATAAAACCGATAAATTGGGGAATAAAATTCCACATCGGTAATCCGAATAACCAAGTAGCTTCTCTCTGTTGCTCAACAATGTCTACAGGATTGTAAGAACCAGCTAAAAGAAATACTCCGGCCATACTAAGAAGAAGCGGAATTTCATATGACATAAGTTGCGCAGCTGAACGCATACCGCCTATCATCGAATACTTATTGTTAGATGCCCAACCAGAAGTCAGAACCCCAATAGGAGCAATCGAAAAGGCAGCCATAATAACCATCAAACCTGCAGGAGCTGCAGAAGCTGCAAAACGGTCAGAGAGAGGAAATAAGACTAACAAAAATACAGATGATGAAATAAATATTATAGGACCCATCGAAAATAAAAATTTATCCGCTTTGTTTGGGATAATCAATTCTTTAGTAATTGCCTTAATTCCATCAGCCATGTTTTGAATTATACCTATTCCACTGTAATTACCTTTGAACCTCCATGTGGGAGCTTCACCTGCTAAATCTTCGCCAAGCTCTCTGAATGCCCTAAGTGAGAGCATAGGTCCTCTTCGATCTTGTATACGAGCTGCTATTTTCCTCTCTAAATGAATTACGAGAATTAAGTTGGTCATACCAACAGCAAAAGCAATATTGACTGCATAAATCCAAGCTAAGGTTACAATACCGCCCTCACTGGCAAACCAATCTGCCAAGTCGCCAGCTGGATAACTGAATGGAGGAAAAAGATTCCTTTGAAATTCAAGAACTGGAACAATAAATTTTTCTGCAGTAAGCTCTGCCATAGTCTTACACAAACCAAATAATGTCATTTGTCAGTCTCTCCTATACAAATATCAATACTGCCCATAATTGCAGGAATATCAGCTAACTTGTAACCTTTAAGATAGTGAGGACAGGCAGATATTGTTGTAAACATCGGACTTTTTATTTTCCACCTGTAAGGCCTATCTGAACCATCCCCAACAAGATACATTAATGCTTCTCCCCTCGAATCTTCGGTTCTTCTAAACGCTTCACCTGAAGCCCTAACAGGAACACGAGAAGACATAGTTGGACCTTGAGGCATTTTCTTAAAACAATCACGTATAATCCTGACTGATTCTTTCATCTCATCGATTCTAACCATATATCTACTGAAACAGTCACTATATCCAGGACCTGCCTCTCTTGTACAAATATCCCAATCAATTTCTTCATAAATCTCATAAGTGTCTTCAACTCTCAAATCGTGTTTAACTCCACAGCCTCTCAAGTTGGGACCTGTTATTCCCATGTTCATAGCCTGAGTGCCAGTAAACTTGCCCACGTCTTCAGTTCTCATTCTAAAAATTTTAGAATTTTCAAATAAATCGGCATATTCATCAAGCCTTTGTTCGAAAAGTTTCAAGATTCTTTCAGTCTTCTGTTCGAAACCATCTGGTAAATCTCTCTTAACTCCTCCAATTCTCATATAGTTGTAGAGTAAACGACTACCGCTAGGAAGCTCTAATAAATTCAAAAATAACTCACGATCTCTCCAAAAATAAAGAGCACCTGTGATGTGTCCTAAATCAGGCATGTATGCACCAGCCCACATTAAATGAGACGCTAATCTTTGCAACTCAAGCATAATTGTTCTGATATACTGAGCCCTTGTCGGAACCTCAACTTCCATTAATTCTTCTACAGCAAGAACATAACTATGAGTCCAAGTTGTTGAACTAGCATAACAAAGTCTATCTGTTAAAGTAGTATTCATGAAATATTTTCGCCTTTCACCCATTTTTTCAACTGAACGATGTAAATATCCAAGTTCGGGATCTGCGTCAACTATGGTTTCTCCATCAACTTTGACTTTTAGAGTCCAAAGACCATGAGTCATAGGGTGTTGCGGACCCATACTAATCCACATTTCAGCCATTACCACTCCTCCTCGTGTATTTCATACACGTAATCTTTTCTAAGAGGATGTCCCGCAAAACCTTCGGGTAGAAGTACTCTACGAAGATCTGGATGCCCTACGAAGTAAATACCCATTAAATCAAAAGCTTCCCTTTCATGCCAATTGGCACCAAACCACAAATCAGATACTGAATCAATAGAAGGCGAATCTCTCTTCAGATGAATATGTACCTCAATCATGGCTGACATTTTAGTATCATCAACTGTTAACTCTCCGCTCAAACAAGATAAATGATAAACTAATTCGAAATCGGGTTGATTATCAACGGCAGTGATCAATGAACAGTGCTCAAAATAAAAATCTTCTTTAAGCTTAGTAAAAAATGCTTTAGAAACTGATTTTTCTAGATCTATTTTAATTACATTCTGACGGATAAGAGAAAGGTTTGAAACTCCTTTAATTGCTTTTAACTCTTTCTGCAGATCCTTGAAATTCATAATTAATCTCGCCTTAAGAACATACCTGGCTCTTTTTCACGTATTTTCTTTTGTAATGTAAGAAATCCGTGCATGAGCGCTTCGGGCCTTACAGGACAACCTGGAATGTAAACATCTACTGGCATGAATGTATCAGCCCCAGCTACAACAGAATAAGAATCCCAGTATGGACCTCCTGAAATCGCGCACTCTCCCATAGCAATTACCCACTTAGGTTCAGGCATTTGCTCATACAATGTCTTCAGTTTAGGCCTTAATTTTTCACAAACGGGCCCATTAACGATAAGAACATCACACTGGCGAGGAGAAGAACGATAAACAAGACCTAATCTATCGATATCATGATCTGGTGCAGATGCCTGACCCATTTCAATAGCACAACACATAATACCAAAATGCAAAGGATGAGGCGAAAACCTTTGAGCAAAGTTGAAAATTGGGCGAGTCACTCGATCAACAACTTCTCTCATGCCCGTAGCTTCAGATGCATTGTAGACTGCATCATCAATCCAATTCAGTAGTTGATCAGAACGTAATGCAAGCCAATCCCCTGCAGGCCCATCTTCCATTATTTTCTCGCGATCGGTTGTCTTAGAACCAAGACCTCTTCTCAATTCTGGGTTACCCCTAATTCCTTTTGCACTCATATCCAAATCACATCCTCTTTTCTAAAAGCATACCACAATCCAAGTAATGTTATCAGCAAAAATAACATCATTATGACTTTTGCCGAAACTTGAAGCGTTAGGTATACTTGAACCCAAAGAATCAAAAAAACAACAACTAAATCGAATACTACGAATAGAATTGCAAACATGTAATATTGAAAATGGAACTGGATGTGAGCTTCCCCAACAGGTATCTCTCCACATTCATAAGTCGAATTTTTTAGAGCATTGTCATTATTAGGGCGGAAGAATCTTCCCGCAAAGAATGTCAAGATAGGAAACGACAGCGCTATAAGCGCAAAAATACCTATCGGAACGTACTCATGTCCAAGCACATTTACCCTTCTGTATAACCCTATTAAAAGCGTTCGGGCTAATGCCAAAAAAAAATCCATAATAAAGCATAACTAGACATCTTCATGTAATTGAGTTAGAATGACTAAAGATTACAAGAGAATTACAACAAACGTTCTTCAAGAAATGAAAGACAATAAAGAAAAAATATCAATGTTGACTTCATATGACTTCACTTTAGCTAAAATCGTTGATAACGCAGGAATTGACGTCATTTTAGTTGGAGACTCTGCATCAAATGTAATGGCAGGTCACGAGACAACTTTGCCGATAACACTAGATCACATGATTTATCATGCAAGTTCAGTAGTTAAGGCAGCTAGTAGGGCATTAGTAGTAGTTGACTTACCTTTCGGTTCGTATCAAGGTGATTCCAAAAAAGCACTACGATCATCTATCAGAATAATGAAAGAGTCTGGCGCACATGCAGTAAAGCTTGAGGGAGGAGATGAAATAATTGATTCAGTACAAAGAATACTGACGGCAGGAATTCCTGTAATGGGTCATTTGGGACTTACACCCCAGTCGATATACAAATTTGGAACTTACACTGTGAGAGCTAAGCAAGATGCTGAAGCTGAAAAACTAATTGAAGACGCTAAATTATTGCAAGAAGCTGGATGCTTTGCAATTGTTTTAGAAAAAATACCTGCAGATCTAGCCAAAAAAGTCTCAAATGAACTAGAGATACCAATAATAGGAATTGGGGCTGGAAACGGAGTTGACGGACAAGTTCTCGTTCTACATGACATGTTGGGAATGACACATGAATTCAATCCCAGATTCCTGAGAAGATATCTTAATTTATACGAGGACATAAATCAAGCTGTTAAAAAATACGTTGATGACGTGAAGAATCAAGACTTTCCAAACGAAAACGAAGAATATTAATTACTCATAAACGAGTACTTACTCATTTTATTTAATGCATGCCCTAATGGAAAAGTGTGGATACAAAAATTGTCATAAACTGTGCAATGTCTGCAGATGGTAAAATAGCACTTCCTGATAGGAGCCAAATTAGACTTTCTAACAAGGAAGACATGGAAAGAGTTAACAAATTAAGGAAAGAATCTGATGCTATTTTAGTAGGAATCGGGACTGTAATTGAAGATAATCCAAGACTTATAATTAAGAATAATAAAAATTTATCCACAAATCCAGTCAGAGTCGTACTTGACACTAATGGCAGAACGCCAATAAATTCAAACGTACTTGATGATAAATCTAGAACAATCATTGCAGTAGGCAATCATTTTGCTGGAGAAATCCCAGGGAATTCTGAAATTATTAAATGTGGAGACGAACAAATAGACATTGAATTGTTAATGGAAAAATTATACGAAAGAGGATTAAAAAATATTTTGGTTGAAGGTGGTGAAAACGTGCTTTGGTCATTCTTAAATCAAAACTTATTTGATGAGATTAATATTTTTGTTGCAAGTCTGATTGTTGGTGGAGAAAAAACGCCAACCGTAGCGGGAGGATCCGGTTTTACAAACAAGATTGATACTTTGCAGCTCAAATTGAAAGAAGCTGAAAAAATCGGAAACGGAATTCTACTAAAATATTGCAAAAAATAATCATAAAAAGGGTGACTGAATCACTGTGGCAATGAGAGTAGCTGTCTTAGCTTCCGGAAGAGGTAGTAATTTTCAATCTATAATAGATGCGTCTAAAGAAAATAAATTACCCAATTGCAAAATAGAATTACTCATTGTGAACAAAAAAGAAGCATATGCTGTGGAAAGAGCGAAGAAACACAATATAGCCTACAAGATAATAGAATCAAAAAATAAAAAAAGGGAAGACTTTGATCACGATATGCTAGAGGTTCTAGCTAAAAATAAAATTGAAATAGTTGTTCTAGCAGGATTTATGAGAATACTGTCTAAACCTTTCATCACAAAATACAAAAATCGAATCATCAACATTCACCCTTCTCTATTACCGTTACATCCCGGAGCCCATGCACATAGAGACGTTATCAAATCTGGAGCGAAAGAAAGCGGCTGTACTGTTCACTTTGTGGATGAAGGAGTGGATACCGGACCTATTATAATGCAAGAAACTGTAGTAGTGGACAAAAATGATAATGAGGAAACTCTGGCTGCAAAAATATTGCCTCTCGAACATCAAATATTTCCAAAAGCTCTACATCTTTTAACTTCTAAAAAATTAGAAATAAAAGAAGGTAAAGTAACAATTAGGTCCGACTAATACTTTAAATACGGCACAGTCTGGCCGCCAATCTGACTTTAAGAAAGACTATGTCAAAGAAGCAAATTTCAAGGAAAAGCAACTCAGAATTAGTCAAAACTATCGACGAGTTAAAAGCAGCGTCAAGAAAAAATGATGCACCTATCTGGAAAAGTATAGCTAAAAAATTAGAAGGACCTAGTCGTAACTGGCCTATTGTAAATGTAAGTAAAATTGAATATAATGCTGCTAAAAATGGTAAAGTAGTAATTCCTGGCAAAATAATGGGAAGTGGCAATTTAAGTAAGAAAGTTACAGTTTCAGCATACAGTTTTACAAAAACTGCAATTCAAAAAATTGAAAACGCAGGCGGAAAATGCATGATTTATAATGACTTCATTAAGAAGAATCCAACTGGAAAAGATGTAGTGGTGATTGGATAATGAAAATATTAGACGCAAGTGGTTGTATAATGGGAAGATTGGCAAGTCATGCTGCAAAAAGTTTACTTAATGGGGATGAAATACACATAATTAATGCAGAAGAGGCCGTAATTTCAGGAAACAAGGATAGCGTTATGGGTGAATACATTGAAAAAAGACAATTAAATCATCCAAGAAAAGGACCATTCTATCCTAGGATGCCACATCTTATGCTAAAAAGAGCAGTTAGAGGTATGATTCCATACCAGAAGCCTCGTGGAAGGGAAGCTTTCAAAAGATTAAGAGTTGATATCGGAAAACCAGCTTCAATTGACGAAAAAAATATTGAAACTGTACAAAAAGCCCAAATGAATGATAATACTAAATATGTATCACTTGGTGAAGTTTCGAAGATACTAGGAGCTAAATTCTAAAATGGCAAAAGTGATTCATACTAGTGGTAAGAGAAAAACAGCTATCGCACGAGCTACTTTCAAATCTGGAAAAGGACGTGTAAGGATTAATAATAAGCCTGTTGAATTCTACCAACCTGAATTAGCAAGACTAAAAATTCAAGAACCTCTAGAATTAGCTGGTAAACAAAAAAACCGTGTTGACATAAATGTTAGTGTCGCAGGAGGTGGCGTAATGGGTCAAGCCGAAGCTACCAGAACTGCTATCGCTAGAGGAATCATAGAGTGGTTTGGAGACGAAGATTTACAAAACTTATTCCAAAGTTATGATCGTGCCCTTTTGGTAAATGACACCAGGCGTAAAGAGCCTAAACATCCGCTTGGACGCGGAGCAAGAAAGAAGAGGCAGAAGTCTTACAGGTGATCCAAAAATGTTAGTACCAGTCCGATGTTTCAGTTGTAATAAAATAGTTGGTGGAGCTTACGAAGAATTTGTCGAAAGACAAGAGAGTGGCGAAGATCCTGCTAAAGTTATGGACGATTTAGGAATAAAGAGATATTGCTGTCGTAAAATCTATGTATCGCACTTAGATTTGATCGATGAGCTACTACCATACGACTAAACTATTCCGTAAACTTACTCTCATTCCAAGTTTGTATCATACCTTCTAAATGCGAATTGGTGGCATCAAGAACTTTAACTCCAGCGGGTATTTCTTCAACTAATTTTTCTCCATTTAACAAACCTGTAACCCTTTTTTTATCATGATTGAAAATTTTCATAAATGAACTTAACAAATTACCCATTTCAACTCGGTACACTTTGTCACAATAGATTACTCCTTCTTTACCAAAAGAATCTAAAATTAATTGAACCATGTCTTTAGTCTTAACAAAAAACCTAATACATTTGGGGTCTGTAATTGTTAAAGCTTTATCTGCATTAAGTTGATCAAACCATATATCCAACACACTGCCTGTTGAACCAAAAAAATTAACACCTGAAACTACAGTAAAACCTTTTTCAAGAGACATCTCCTCCATCAATCGTTTTGACATCCCATAGATATTAGAAGGACTAATTGCTTTGTCAGTACTGATAGAAATTACATCGCTAATTCCATACTTTACAGCTAAATTATATAAATTGTAACTTCCTAGTACATTTACTTCTACAGTGCGAATCGGATTATCATTTGAAATCGATACATACTTAATCGCAGCGCAGTGAATTATTCTACTAATATCGTTAATTCTAAACTGTGATTCTAAGAATTGTAAATTTGAAATATCGCCCACTTTGACCTCAACTCCATATTTTCTTCTAAGAACATCAGAACGCTTTTCGCTGTTTCCCAAGAGTAATAGACTTTCCTTCGAAATCCCTTTTGATATTAGGGAAGATACTAGTTCTGTACCTAAATGACCTGTCGCCCCTGTGATTAAATATTTCATATTATTGCTGATTCAAAGATGCTCATTAAACCTTTCCTGTAAAAATTAATAATAACTAGGCTAAAAATAAATAACCGAATTACCATGGAACAAAAAGGTCCCGTGGGGTAGCTTGGCATCCTTGTACCTTGGGGTGGTATAGACTCCAGTTCAAATCTGGGCGGGACCACCATAAATCAACATACTAGAGATAATGAACCAATTATTCCTGAATCCTTTCCCAAAACTGGCTTAGTAATTAAATTGGAAAGATTAACTAAAGGAGTGAAGTTGTTCCAAATTTTAGATATATTGTTCCTAATTTTTGGAAGCAAATGCTCTTGGGACATTATTCCTCCACCCAAAATAATCTTATCTGGAGAATGATTACTTATTATGTTAATCAGACCCAACGACAATAATTCCGCTTCAATTTCCCAAGCCTCATGATCTTTAGGCAGTTCTACAGGATCAATGCCCCACCTAGCCTTCATCGATGGGCCACTTGCCAATCCTTCCCAACAATCTCCATGTAAATTACATACGCCAGGATAATTGTTAGTATTTGGAATCCTCATGTGTCCCGCTTCCAAGTGAAAATTTCCTCTGTAAGGCCTTCCATCTAAAAGAATACCAACACCTATGCCAGTTCCTACAGTAACATAAGCTAGAGTTTGATATTTGTCTTCTAATCCGTAATTGTATTCACCAATTGCTGCAGCATTCACATCAGTGTCAATTGAAACATCCGAACAAATATCCGCCAAACAATTTATTATATTAACATCTTTCCAACCATACTTACTTTCAGCAACAATTATACCGTAATTTTCTGATTTTGAATTTAAAACAATTGGGCCGAAAGAACCCACACCTAGCTTCTTTACGGGATAATTGCTGAAGAAAGAATAAATTTCAGAAAAAGTGTTTTCTGGGTTGCTAGTATCAATAATTTTTTTTGAAATAATGTCTAAAGGATTATTGGCAACTGCAAGAACACACTTAGTTCCGCCTAACTCTATACCGCCAATCATAACTCAATCCTCTTTTTGTTTGGACCTACTGAATCTCTTTCCATAATGGTCTAAAATAAGAAGAATATAAATGGTGCGGGGGGAGGGATTTGAACCCTCGTACCACTAAGGACTGGGACCTAAACCCAGCGCAATTGGCCTGGCTATGCGACCCCCGCTTAGAATACCTCTGGAAAGACGAATTAATAATAGAATTGGTCTACAAAAGTTATCAATGTAGATACTGGAGACAAGGAGAGATTTAATTAACATAAATCTGTTAGTGGCTTATGCTGGAAGATATCAAGAACAAAATTAATGATAACGCGAAAGAAATAAGAAAAGAACTAAATAATTCAGCATCAGCAGTCTCAGGAATGGCAAAAGATAAAGTTGATTCTGTAGCTTTGAATATAGCGACACAAGTTGTAATTTCATCGATGAACGGGATTGCAAGTAAGGGTTTTTCATATATCAATGATGATAAAAAATACCAAAGTATAATTGATAAAACATGGGGTCCTTATTTCCAAGTAGTTGAAGCTACTAAAGATATTAAAAAAAGATT